>CAXTKL010000132.1:0-6900 GCA_964244825.1 uncultured Aestuariivirga sp. | reverse complement strand
AAGCCGATGGCCCAGACCATGGGCGGACGGAAATCAATCGAACCGCCCCACATCGTCGCAATCCATGAGAAGATCTTGATGCCCGTTGGCACGGCGATGATCATGGTGGCGGCCACGAAATAGGCCTGCGTATCCGCATCCATGCCCACGGTGTACATGTGGTGGGCCCAGACGATGAAGCCCACAACACCAATCGCCACCATGGCATAGGCCATGCCGAGATAACCGAACACCGGCTTTTTGGAGAAGGTGGAGATGATCTGGCTGATGATGCCGAAGCCCGGCAGAATCAGAATGTAAACTTCAGGGTGACCGAAGAACCAGAACAGATGCTGGAACAGGATGGGGTCACCGCCCGACGAAGCTTCAAAGAACGACGTGCCAAAATTACGGTCGGTCAACAGCATGGTGATGCCACCTGCGAGAACCGGCAGTGACAACAACAGCAGGAACACAGTGACCAATACGGCCCAGACGAACAGTGGCATTTTGTGCAGCGTCATGCCGGGGGCACGCATGTTGAAAATCGTGGTGATGAAATTGATGGCACCCAAAATCGATGATGCGCCCGCAAGGTGAAGCGACAGGATGACGAAATCCATGGCCGGGCCGGGCTGGCCCGAGGTGGAAAGCGGTGGATAAATTGTCCAGCCGCCACCTGAACCGTACAGTCCCGATGGACCTTCGGCAAACATTGAGATGAACAACAGGCCAATTGACGGGACCAACAGCCAGAAGGAAATATTGTTCATGCGCGGAAAAGCCATGTCGGGTGCACCGATCATCAATGGCACGAACCAGTTGCCAAAGCCGCCGATCATGGCGGGCATGACCATGAAGAAGATCATGAGCAAAGCGTGGCCCGTCACGAACACGTTGTACATGTGTTTGCCCGCGTCCATGTTCGACATGTCAGAGCCGTAGACCATGTGGGCGAGGCCGTGGAAATATTGAATGCCGGGTTGTGCCAGCTCGATGCGCATCATCACGGACAACAGTCCGCCGACGACGCCGGAGAAGATGGCGAACCACAGATACATCGTGCCGATGTCCTTGTGGTTGGTGGAATAGACGTAACGGCGCCAGCCAGTCGGGTCGGCGTGGTGATCGTCATGGGCGGCGTGAGCTTGTGCCATTGTTTTGTGCCTCTCGATCCGAAATCAGTTTTGCGCCAGCGACGGCTGGGGCTTTGACGCTTCGAGCGCCAGAATGAATTTGGTAGCCTCGTCAGCGCTCGCGGTTTTCACCTTGCCGACCCAGGCATTGTAGTCGGCTTCCGACACCACGTGCACTTCAATCGGCATGAACGCATGCTCCTTGCCGCAGAGTTCAGAACATTGGCCGTAATAGACACCTTCCTTGGTGGCACGGAACCAGTCTTCGTTCAGCCGGCCTGGAATGGCGTCAATCTTCATGCCGAAGGATGGAATGGTCCAGGCGTGGATGATGCCCGCAGGGTCTGAGGTGATGATCATCTTCACCGTCTTGTTGACGGGAACCACCACGGGCGTGTCGGTGGCCAGGAGATAGGGACGGCTTTCAGCCTTGGCCTTGTCCTCGGGCAGCAAGGCGGCAGTGAATGCCACTTTTGGATCCCCTGCATCATCAACACCAAGATCAGGATACTGATAGGTCCAGTTCCAGCCCGGATTGCCGATGGCCTTGATGGTGAGATCGGCCTGGGGAATGTCGCGCTCCAGATAGAGCAGGCGGAAGGACGGAATGGCGATGACCAGCAGGATCAAAACGGGGATGAGCGTCCACGCCACTTCAAGCCCCACATTGTGTGTGGTTTTGGAAGGCACGGGATTGGCCTTGGAATTGAACTTGACCATGACATAGAGCAAGAGAGCTGCCACAAAGCCTGCAATCAGAAACATGCCAATGTGCAGATAGCGGATGAAGACGTTGATATATTCCGCAACCGGCGTCACCGGATCCTGCAGGCCCATCTGCCAGGGTTCTGCCTGGCCTGCTGCTGCAAGTGCCAGCCCTGGGGCCATGACGATGGCTGTTGCCAAAAGTGCCGCCGACAATTTGCGCGTTCGGGTCATGTTGCCTTATCCCTCTTCAATTCACCTTGGCCTGCATGCGGGCAGGCACAGCCCCATAGCGGGTGCATTGATCTATACGCCTTAGAACCACATTCCGGCCAGTGTCGCAACCAAATGCCGACGCGGCAAAACGTCTTGCTCGACGGCTTTTGACCATGGACCGGATTTTTGCCTCATTTCACTGGAATTTCCTGTCCACAGCACAGCTTGCCAGCCCGCAGCGGGAGAGCTAAGACCGCCGCCATCGACGTTCAAGGATACCATTCACCGTGAGAATCAGAGTTTCCCCTTTTGTGCTTGCGTTGGCAGGCCTGGTTGCGTTTTCGCCAGTGGCTTTGGCCCAGAACGATGCACAGGGCGGCAAGGGCGACCAGCAGGTCCCCGAGGATGAGGCCTCTCAGTTCGGACCCCGCGCCGGACAAGCCGCACAGCCTGCCGATGCGCCCAAAACCGAAACCATTGCCACCCACGGCAAGTGGGCCGTGCAATGCACCGAACTGCCGAAGGAACAGGGCGGCAAGAGCTGCGGCATGATCCAGAATGCCAAGAGCGACAAGGACGAGCGCGTGGCGATTTCGATCATCGTGTCAAAGGTCACCCAGCAAGGCAAATCCGCCACGTTCATGCGCATCCTGGCCCCCATTGGTGTCTATCTGCCCACCGGCATTCCTGTTGAAATCGACGGTGCCGCCCTGCCCAACCGCCTGCCCTACAGCCGCTGCCTGCCCCGCATGTGTGAAGGTTTCGGCGAAGCCAGCCCGGAAACCCTGGCGAAATTCAAGAAGGGCACCAAGGCAACCTTCTATCTCTACGACCGGCCAGGCAATGGCTACCCAATGAATATTTCACTGGAAGGCTTTGGTGCGGCACTGGGCGAGTTGGATAAACTTTAAGTTTGCCGCTCCTGAACCGGTTTGCCCCCGTGCGTGCTTCGAGGCATCGCAAGAGGGCGATGCACCTCAGCACGAGGCAATCCAAAATACCCTCACCTTGGGGTGCGAGCCCTTGCGAGCCTCGAAGGGTTGGTGGCTGCAAGATTCGATTTGAAGACGCGCAGTACTGTCCCTTAAAGTCCTTGTCATTCGTGACTACGTATTATGCTCAATCGAAGGGTTTCAAATATGTCCGCCACACTCACCGATATTTCCTCTGATCTCACTCTCGACCAAGCCCAACAACTCGTCCGCGACGCCCTTCATGGCGCTGATGATGGCGAACTCTTTGTCGAGAAGCGCCAGACCGAGAGCCTGGGTTTCGACGATGGCAAGCTGAAATCCTCCAGCATCGACGACACGCAAGGCTTTGGCCTGCGCGCCGTGACGGGTGAAACCGCAGCCTATGCCCACGCCACGGAGCTATCGTCTGCCGCCCTCAAACGCGCCACATCGACTGCCCGCGCCGTATTGGGATCAGGGCAAATGGTCAATGTCGGCGAGTCACCCCAACGCACCAATCGGGTACTCTATGGTGATCACAACCCATCATCGGATTTCGGTTTTTCAGATCGCGTATCTCTGCTCGAAGCCGTCAATGCCTATGCGCGCGGTCTCGACGCAAAAGTGCGGCAAGTCTCGGCCTCCGTCAGCACCGATTATCAGGACGTCACCATCATCCGCGCCGATGGCGAAGTCTATCGTGATGTGCGCCCGTTGTTCCGGTTCAATGTCGGCATCACCACGGACAATGGCAAGCTGCAAGGTACGGGCGGCGACGGTTTTGGCGGGCGCGGACTTCCGCAGGAATTGCTCACGGAAAGCAGCTGGAAAGCCGCAACCGACGAAGCCCTGCGGCAAGCCCTGGTCGCACTCGAAGCAGACGCCGCACCTGCTGGCGAAATGGACGTGCTGCTCGGCCCCGGCTGGCCCGGCATTTTATTGCATGAAGCCATCGGCCATGGCCTGGAAGGTGACTTCAACCGCAAGGGCACCTCGGCCTTTTCCAAACTCATGGGCCAGCGCATCGCGTCTGACGATGTGACAGTCGTCGACGACGGCACCCTGCCGGACCGCCGTGGTTCGATCACCATCGACGACGAGGGCACGTCGTCGAACTGCACCACACTGATCGAGAACGGCATTCTGGTGGGCTACATGCAGGACCGCATGAACGCCCGCCTTATGGGCGTCAAACCAACAGGCAATGGCCGCCGCCAGTCCTATGCCCACATTCCGCTGCCGCGCATGACCAACACCTACATGCTGAACGGCAAGCGCACACCGGAGGAAATCCTCGCCTCGATGAAAACCGGACTGTTCGCGAAATCCTTCGGCGGTGGACAGGTCGATATCACGTCAGGCAAGTTCGTCTTCACCGTAACGGAAGGTTACATCATCGAAAACGGCAAACTCACGCGACCGGTCAAGGGTGCCACCCTGATTGGCAGCGGTGCAGAAGCCCTGAAACGCATCTCCATGGTCGGCAATGACCTGGCGCTGGATAAGGGCATCGGCACCTGCGGCAAGGCGGGACAAGGTGTACCCGTCGGCGTGGGTCAGCCAACGTTGCGTATCGATGGGTTGACGGTGGGTGGAACTCAGGCTGCGTGAGGTGAAGGGACCTCATCAGCCCTTCGGGCAGCTTCTCCAGGGGAGAAGCGACTTGAGGTTAGAACGCGCTCAATGTTCAACTATTTCGGGAGGTCGCAAACATTGTCGCTTCTCCCCCGGAGAAGCTGCCCGAAGGGCTGATGAGGTCCTTTGCCACATGACTGCTGACGCATTGACGGCGTCTATGCCAATGGGCAGGGTGAGCGTCTTGTTGACGGACCAAGCCCGCTACCCAGGATTCAGACTTTGAGCACGATTGCCGCCGCCCCCACTGCCCGGTTTCTCTCCGGCTCCATCATGCGCCATGTGGTGCTGATGACGTTGACCGGGGCTGTCGGCTTGATGTCGCTGTTCCTGGTTGATCTTGCGGATCTGTATTTCCTCAGCCTGCTGAAAAACACCGATATCACGGCGGCCATCGGCTATGCGGGCACCATCGGCTTTGCCAATCTCTCCATCGGCATCGGCATCGGCATCTCCTCAGCAGCGCTCGTGGCCCGCAATCTCGGGGCGGGCAACATCGAGCGCGCCAAGGATTTTGCGACAACGACGTTGATGTTCGCCGTCATCATGTCGGGCATCTATACCTTGTTCGTGGCCTTCAGCGCTGATTACCTGTTGCGCCTGCTCGGCGCACAGGGCGAGGCCCTGACCCAGGCCAAGCGCTTTATCTGGACGCTGACACCCGGCTTTATCATGCTGTCAGCGGCGGTGAGCTGTTCGTTTTCCTTGCGCGGATTGGGCGATGCCCGCCGTGCCATGTATATCACCCTGGCCATTGCCGTGCTCACGGCCATTGCTGATCCGATTTTCATTTTCTGGTTCGGCCTGGGCATGCAGGGTGCTGCCATTGCCAACGTGATTGCCGAAGCGTTCGGACTGTTGATGGGCCTGCACGGACTTCTGGTCGTGCATAAATATCTGAAGCCGTTTTCGTTTGCCGCCTTGCAGCGCGACATCAAACCCATCTGGGGCATTGCCTTCCCGGCCATGCTGACGCAACTCGCCACACCCTTTGCCGTGGCCTATACCACCTATTCGGTGGCGCCTTTCGGCAACGAAGCCGTGGCGGCATCAGCCATTGTGGGCCGTCTGGTGCCGGTGGCCTTCGGCATGATCTTTTCGTTGTCAGGCTCCGTCGGCCCCATCATCGGGCAGAATTTCGGTGCGCGCAAACTGGAACGCGTCACCCAGACCTTGATCGACGGATTGAAATTTTCTGCCGTCTATACCCTCATCACCTCGGCGATTCTCTTCATCTTCCGCCACCAGATTGCCGATGTGTTCCAGGCTGCGGGCCGCACCAAGGAACTCGTGGTTTTCTTCTGCACCTGGATCGCCCTGAGCTGGGCCTTTGCGGGGGCGCAATTTGTGTCGAATGCGGCCTGCAACAACCTGGGCAAGGCCACCCACTCCACCTGGTTCAACTGGGCCAAGGCCACCATCGGCACCATTCCCTTCGCCATCATCGGCGGCACCTATTATGGGCCTGAGGGCATTATGGCGGGTATTGCAATCGGCTCCGTCATCTTTGGCATTGCATCGGTGTGGTGGGCGTTTAGGATTGTGAAAAACCTGAACACCGCAAACTGAGAAAAATGGGAGCACTCAAATGGATCTATCAGCCATCGGCCAACAATTCGGTCTGACCGAAGAACAAACACGCGCAGCCTTTGATGCGCTCACCCCTGTTGTGGCATCGGGGGTGCGGCGTTCAGCGCAAAGCCCAAACGGTTTGCAGGACATTCTGAACTCTGCGCTGAATGGCGGACATGGGGTCAGCCTCGATACGGCACAGGCTTCGGGCAATGACGTGCTTGGGCAAATCTTCGGTTCGAAAGATGTGAGCCGAGGCGTGGCGCAACAACTCTCCGCCACGTCGGGCATTGGCGCGGCCGTGCTGAAACAGCTGCTGCCCATTGTGGCATCCATCGTCATGGGCCAGGTCGCGAAAAAAATGGGTGGCAGCAGCGCACCTTCAAGCAGCGGCGGCGGTGGGCTTGGCGATATTCTGGGTGAAATCCTGGGCGGTGGTCAGCAACAAGCGCCGCAATCCAGTGGCCCAGGCGGTGGCTTTGGCGATATTCTGAAAGATATTCTGGGTGGTGGTGCAGCACAGGACACGGTCAGCCATGGCCGCAAGCGGCTGGATGATGTGCTGGGCGGCAGCACCCAGCGCGGCACCGATGCGGATATCCTGTTGGATTCCGTGACGCGGTCTGTGGGGAGATAAATTCCTGCCCCCCACTCCCCCCGCTTCGCGGAGCAAGAAAAGAGTTTTCTCCCTCGGCCCCTCATCC
>CAXTKL010000131.1:0-6901 GCA_964244825.1 uncultured Aestuariivirga sp. | reverse complement strand
TATCCTCAAGCAACTCAAAACCGGAGACTCCCGCCATGGCAAAATTCAAGATTGAAAAGCTCGATGAAGAAGTGCGCAAGGTTAAATTCGTTCTCGAAAAGCAGGGCATGCATGTTGTGAACTCCCAGGTGGGCTTGATCCTGGACGTGTCCGGGTCCATGCAAAACCTGTTTGAAGACGGTGTTGTGCAGTCCACCATTGAACGCGTGCTTCCTGTTGGTCTGGCCTGTGACGTCGATGCGCAAATTGACGTCTGGGGTTTTTCCGGGGGAAAGACCGGCTTTGCCGCCATGAGCCCGGTGACAGGAAAGAACTACACTGACTACGTGAATGTGGAAATGCGGTCAGGCCTGCTGGATCGCATCTATGGCGGTGGCACCAGCTACGCGCCCGTGATTGATGCAGCGCTGCGTCACTTCGGTCTGGTGGAACGCATCGAGGGCGGTTGGTTCCGGCGTGCCCGGGAAGTGTTGAACGAAGAGGGCAGTGACGATCTCCCCATCATTGTCTATTTCATCACAGACGGCGAAAATGACGATGCCGCCCATGCGCTCAAGCTGTTTGAAACCATAGAACATGCGGGCTCCCAGATCTACTTTCAACTGATTGGCGTCGGTGAAGCGAGCTTCAGTTTTCTCAAAACAGCAGCAAAACGCTTCGACAATGTTGGCTTCCTCAATGTGCGCGACCTCGTTCACTTCGTTGAAAACGACAGCGCCTATCAATTGCTTCTCCCTGGTGAACTGTGCGAATGGCTAAAGCACGAACACGAAGACGAACACCACTAACCATTTCGGTGACAGTGCATTTATCTCCCGTTTTCCCCTTGAACACCGCCGCATACGGGCTTGAAGTCTGGGAGTGGCTGTCTCCGCAAGACCGATCTAAGCGCCCTATTTTCACCCCGACGTGAACCGCTGTGACTTGCAGCATCCCCCGTTCGACACCACATCAGCGCGGTAACACTGAGAAAGGGGAAATCCAATGCAAAGCTACACCAAATCCAAGGATGCCATCGCAGCCCTGAACCCGGAGCAGTTCCGCGTCACACAACAGAACGGCACGGAATATCCAGGCACGGGAGCACTTCTCAACAACAAGAAACCCGGCATCTATGTGGACATCGTGTCGGGTGAACCGCTGTTTGCCTCGTCGGACAAATTCGAGTCGGGCTGCGGCTGGCCGAGTTTCACCAAGCCCATCGACCACGCCTATGTGAGCGAGTTGAAGGACGTATCCCACGGCATGACCCGCATCGAAGTGCGCTCCACCCATGGCGACAGTCATCTCGGCCACGTCTTCAACGATGGCCCGCGTGACCGTGGAGGCCTGCGCTACTGCATCAATTCCGCCAGCCTGCGTTTTGTGGCAAAATCTGATATGGTGGCGCAAGGCTACGGCGATTATCTGACCCAAGTGGAGGACATTTGAATGGCACACACACGCGCAGTACTGGCCGGCGGCTGTTTCTGGGGCATGCAGGATCTGATCCGCAAGCTGCCCGGCGTCGTCTCAACCCGTGTCGGTTATACGGGGGGTGACGTCAAAAACGCCACCTACCGTCATCATGGCACCCATGCCGAGGGCATTGAGATCACCTTTGATCCCGCCCTCATCTCCTATCGCCGCATTCTTGAAGTCTTCTTCCAGATTCATGACCCGACCACCAAGAACCGTCAGGGCAATGATGTTGGCACGGCGTATCGTTCGGCCATCTATTACACCGACGAGGCGCAAAAAGCCGAAGCACTGGACACCATTGCCGACGTCAATGCCTCGGGCCTCTGGCCCGGCAAGGTGGTGACGGAGGTGGAACCCGTGGGAGACTTCTGGCTGGCCGAACCTGAGCATCAGGATTATCTTGAGCGCTATCCCCATGGCTATACCTGCCATTTCCCGAGGCCCAACTGGGTATTGAAGCGGCGCGCTGACGCTGCGTGATTTTGTTCGCTAAAACGGTGGAAAGTCTTTAAGCCCGCCCCAAACACACAGGAGGATCCAGCAATGGCCTTTCCACCGAACTACCGCCAGGAACGCAACAACCGCGACAAGGCAAAGCAACAGAAAGCCGCTGAAAAGCAGGCTGAAAAAGATGCACGCGCGGCCGAGCGCAAACTCGCCCAGCAACAGGAAGATGCGGCAAACCAACCTGCTGCCCGGAAAGACTGAGACCATGGCCAAGAAACAGAAAAAGATCGAAGACAGTTTTGTGTTCTTCGACGTCATCTATGATGATGGCAGCAAAAGCTCACGCCGCAAGATCAATGCCGCAGGTGTGGCACCCGAGGATATGGACGCCTTTGCCATGACCGAAGTCATGAACCAGGACCGCCGTATCGCTGAAATGTCCGGCAAGTCCCGGGGCCAGGTGAAGACACTGGTGAAATCGGCGTAAGGGGTCAGCGCCGCTTGGCGGCGCGCTTTTCCAGCAGATAGCGCGTCACCCCGTCCTCTGCACTGCGCAGAGCACCTTCGAGGTATCCCTGCAACTCTGCACTGCTGGCCTCACCGATGCTGATCCAGCGCGGGCCACCTTCATGATAGGTCAGATGTGCCTTTTCCCCCGGCCGCAACGAACCGGAATAGCTGGACGGCGCATCCGTCCGCTCAACCCCCACATAGAGCTTGCGCAGGCCAGGGGCGATGCTGTCAAGCATGGTAACGATCTGCGATGCCGCGCGTTCGGTTGCGGCTTCGCCCTCAGGCACCGGCCCCGTGAGCACCGTCAGCAGACCGGCCCCGCCCTGACCCACACTCGACATCCAGATTTGTTCACCGGTATCCGTCAGCAGGATGCCGCGGTCGTCATAAACCTGTTCAAACCCTGCCTTGAACTTCAGATGCAGTTTGGTGCCACGGGCATAAGTGGCAGCCCGCGCCTGGGCCAGTTCCTCATTGGTAATGCCCGCAACCGACACCTCGATCTTGCTCAGGCTGTGCAAGGGTGCGCCAAAGAAAATCTCCCGCGCCACCAGTTGCTTGCGCTCGCCCATGGTATCGGTGACCGTCACCCGCACCAGACCGTCGCCATCATCAATGCGCGACACCCAATGGCCGAAGTACAAATGCGCCCGCGTGGCCCGGGCCAGGGCATCGGTGATCTGCCCTGTACCGCCGGGCACCGTATAGGCCTCATCCACATTGGGAATGAGCTTGAAGCACGGGCCCTCCAGATCGATTTCCAGATAGTCAAACAGCACATGCAGATTGAGATTCTCGATCTCGCGGCCATATTCACTCCAGAAAAAGGCCTTCAACATGATGCGCAACACAGGCCCGGCGTGGATACGATCAAGATAGGACTTGATGCTCTCATTGATGAAAGCCGGATTGTTATCCTGCCCCTCCTCCGTCCGCCACACATCCTGATCGTGCTGGATGTGATTGATTGCCGTGCGGCTGTCCCGGTACAGCAGGCGGTCAAAAGCGTCCTGGTCATGGAGTTGATGATCATGCAGATAGCGCATGCTCTGGGACCCCGCCGTCAACCGCCGGACATAGGATATGTTGAACCGGTTCATCAACCCGATGGCCAGCGTATCGGTGGAATTGATCAGGTTCGCACCCTCATCCAGGGTCAGTCCCAGCTCAGACTGCTTTTCCCGCCGCGAACGGATACGCCCGCCCCAGGTGTCATGGGCCTCGAGAACCATATAGGGGATATCAGCAGTTTGCAGCCGGTAAGCCGCATAGAGCCCGGCGATACCAGCACCGACAATCAACACTTCCGTATCAACAGGCGAAGATTTGCGCATGAATGGTCACCGTCAGACCACGCAACTGTGCGGCAGGAATCGTAGTCAGGTCAAGGGCATCGATGTCTGTAAAAAATCATTTCGCTGACACGCGCCAGATCGTATTGCCCACGTCATCGGCAACCAGCAATGCACCGCTTTTGTCGATAACCACTCCCACGGGCCGCCCCTGTGCCTTGTCATCGGCACTGATAAATCCTGTCAGCACATCAACGGGGGGACCAACAGGTTTGCCGCCCTTGAAGGGCACAAAAATCACCTTGTAGCCACTGCGTGGCTTGCGGTTCCACGACCCGTGTTGACCGACAAAGGCCCCATTGGAAAATGCGTCTCCCAACCCGTTGCCCGTATTGAATGTCAACCCCAGCGAGGCCGTATGTGGTCCCAGGGCATAATCCGGGACAATGGCCTTCGCCACCAAATCAGGGTTTTGTGGCGTCACGCGCACATCCACATGCTGGCCATAGTAACTGTAGGGCCAGCCATAGAAGCCACCCTGCTTCACCGACGTCATATAGTCGGGCACCAGATCACTGCCAATCTCGTCGCGTTCATTGACGGCCACCCAAAGTTCCCCGGTTTCGGGTTGCCATGACAATCCGTTCGGGTTCCGCAGACCTGAGGCAAACACCGAAGTGGCCTTTGTCGCCAGATCAATTTCGAGAATGGCAGCACGATTGATTTCAACCGCCATGCCGCGGTCCGCAACATTGCTGTTGGATCCCACCGTGGCATAGAGTTTGCGGCCATCCTTGCTGGCAATCACGTCCTTGGTCCAGTGGTGGTTGATTGGACCTGCAGGCAGATCGGTAATTTTCTCGGGCGTGGTTGTGATTTTGAGATCGCCGTCCGCATACGGAAAAGCCAAGATACCATCCGTATTGGCCACATAAAGTTTGCCGTTGGACAGGGTCATGCCGAAGGGCGAGTTCAGATTTTCGATGAATGGCTGCTGCAACTCAGCCTTGCCGTCACCATCAGCGTTGCGCAATATGGTAATGCGGTTGGCCGACGGCACACCAGCACCCGCCCGTGCCATCACAGCTTCCATTGCGATGCCCTTGAGGCCGGCCTTGTCTTCCGGTTTCGGCGGCGCATTGGTCTCGGCCACCAGCACATCGCCATTGGGCAGCGCCAGCAACCAGCGCGGGTGATCAAGCCCCGTTGCAAAGGCTTCAACTTTCAATCCGTCCGCAACAACAGGCTTTGCACCCTCGGCCCAGCGCGACGCGGGTGCGATGTTGACCGTGGGCACCAATGTTGCATGGGGCGGAGGCAACACCGGGTTTGGCCCATAGCCATCAGCAATCGCAACACCTGCCTTTTCCATCCCCACGTAAAACAACAAGCCGAAGCCAAGGATTGTAACCAGCGCCAGTACAAGAACGCCTAAAATCAGTTTTTTCATCAATCGTGACTCGCCTTTCAAAGACACATGTGAACGTTCCACACGACACCGAAGTTCCATCACTCCGGTAACAACGGTTGACAGGCTTCGCACACAAATGCCCGCCGCGTTGCAATTTCAAAGGCCCGGATCTCGCCGGCGCACGCGGGGCACTGGGGCTTGTTGAAAATATTCACACGCTCGCCATAGCGGCTCGTGGATTTTTTGACGCCATCGATGGTGATGATGGCATTGTTTTTCACCCCTATCTCCAGCAGTTGAACGGCGTCCGCCCACAGGCGGTCAAACTCCTCCCGCGCGATATCCTTGCCTGGCCGCTGCGGATGTACGCCTTGCCGCCAGAGAATTTCACTGCGATAAATATTGCCAATGCCCGCCATGACGGATTGATCCATCAGCAACTGACCAATCGAGACACGACTCTTCACAATGCGCGCCCAGGCCTTGTCAGGGTCCGCATCCTGGCGCAACACATCCGGCCCAATGCGGCTGGTCAGCGTCAACAGCTCCGCCAAGTTCAGAACATCGCAGGTATTTGGCCCGTTGATATCGACAACATGGCTGGCACTCACCATGCGCACACGGACCTCGCCCTTGGGCTCCGCCGCAGGGAGCTTTGCCACGCGAAACTTGCCAAACAGTCCAAGGTGAATATGCAATGCAAACCCATTCTCAAACCGGTAAATCAGATGCTTGCCAAATGCCTCAACCCCGGTACAGCGCTGACCGTCCAGAGCCACAGCACCTTCAGAAAAACGCCCCTGTGGAGAGGACACATCCAGCACATGTCCCAGCAGCATGGGCCGTTGATCTCGCGCTGCGCGGTGAATGGTATGGCCTTCAGGCATGGTGATTTTACGCTGCCAAGGACAGACGGATCACGGGAGCAAAAATCACAAACGTACCCGTGTTCAAAACCTGAAAACGCGGAGCCACAGATGACCCCGCGTCCTTGCTTCAAGCTTCAATTCACCATATAGGTGCGCTTTGTCCGGTCATAGGTTGGCGCGCTGGTCAACAGTTCCTTTGTGGCGTCGACGACCAGTTTCACAGTGTTGCCGTCACGCTGCATGTCGATGCTGCGCATGGAAACAAGCACATCCTTTTCGCCGATGCCAAGGAATCCGCCGACACCGAGAATGACGGCTGATACCTTGCCATCCTGCGAAAGCAGCACATCGTTGACCTCGCCAATGTCATCGCCCGCCTTTGAATAGACGCGTTTGCCCGTAAAGTCGCTACCCGTGATCAAGGTGGCTCCGGTGAGAGATTCACCGGGAATGATCACCGACGTTGCAGCCATGTTGTCGGTGGTTGCCGCAGGGGCTGCTGCGGTGTCGGTTGCGGGAGCAGCAGGGGCCGGCGTCGCTGCTGTATCGGTTGCAGGTGCTGCAGGATCAGCCGGAGCCGTTGTTGCGGCACCATCCATCTTTTTCATGGTCTTGCCATCGGGGCATTTCGCCATGTCGACCTTGTCGGCACCACTGGCGTCTTTCATCACGCAGGCAGGATCAACGCCGTCCATCGACTGGGCAAATACAACCGGCGAAGTGGAAAGCAAGGCAATTGCCGTCATCGCGGCCAAAGTTCTCATCTTCATGTCAATCTCCTTCAGCTGACACAACCGGGTTGCATCAGTCTGCACATGTTTCAGGGTTAAAGTTCCGGCCCACGCAACGTGCGCCATAGCGGTGTAATGTCTGGGAGGTTCAAAGGTTTCATGGGGACAGGAGAAAAA
>CAXTKL010000130.1:0-7010 GCA_964244825.1 uncultured Aestuariivirga sp. | reverse complement strand
AGGTTTGGTTCCATCTGTACAGGGTATGGCACTTCACCCAGCGCTGGAATGCGCAGGAACTTCACCTGACCACCGCCGATTTCCAGATAATCTGGCGTATCGCGTTCGGCTGATGCCTGGGCTTCCTGCACGGCCACCAACTCCTTGGCGCGGTCCGTGAGTTCAACCACATCGCCGACTTTCAGGCGGATGGAAGGAATCGTCACGCGCTTGCCGTTGACCTTGACGTGGCCATGGGACACGAACTGGCGGGCAGCAAACACGGTGGCCACGAGCTTGGAGCGGTACACCACCGTCGCCAGGCGGCGTTCGAGCAAACCGATCAGGTTTTCTGACGAGTCACCCGTCAAGCGCACGGCCTCGGCGTAAAGCGCACGGAACTGACGCTCGGAAATATTGCCGTAGTAGCCCTTGAGTTTTTGCTTGGCGCGCAACTGCGTGCCGAAGTTGGACATCTTGCCCTTGCGGCGCTGTCCGTGCTGGCCGGGGCCATATTCACGCTTGTTCACCGGGGACTTTGGACGACCCCAGATATTTTCGCCCATGCGGCGGTCAATTTTATACTTCGCGGTTGCGCGTTTCGTCATTTACGGCTCTCCTGGATGCCATTGCATTGGAGCCCACCTTCCTTGACGCCAGTTTCCCGGCCGACAGGCGGGTTCAAGACCCGCCACAGGTAAGCAAACACGGAGCCTTTCGGGCTCCGCGCTGGCAGTTCCCTAGTCGAAGTCCCTTAGGATGTCAAATCGCTTGCAGCACGAAATTCCAGCCCTAAAACCAATCATAATGTCAATGGCATGGCGCATCTACCTGCGAGACGGAACCGCCATTCTGGTGGTGGCGATTTACGTCTTGCCCATCGTCTGGTGGGGAATGTCGGCGTTTACACCCTCCGACGCCCTGCTCGACTTGCATCGCGTGCTGACTTTTGACTACACGCCTACTTTTTCGAGTTTCGCGCTGACCATGCTGGGTGAAGGGGGTACGATCTTTGACTCCCGCCAGAGCCTGCTGGATTCGATCATCGTGGCACTCCTGTCCACAGCGATCGTATTGGCAGCCGCCCTGCCCATGGCCTATGCGCTTTCGTCTTTTGTTTTCAGACGGAAGTCCACCTGGTTGAAGCTGGTTCTGTTGCAGCGCTTCATGCCCCCCATCGCCATCATCTTTCCGTTGGTCATGCTCTATCACAACGTGGGTCTGCTCGACACACGCCTCGGCGTGGCGCTTGCCCATTCCGGCATCAATCTGCCCTTCGCCGTCCTGCTGCTGAAATCCTTTTTTGACGATGTGCCTTCAGAAGTTTCCGAAGCCGCAAAGCTCGATGGCGCTTCACGCTGGCAGGTCTTCGTAAAAGTGGTGCTGCCGATGGTGAAAGGCGGCACGGCGGCCACGGCGATTCTGGTTTTCATCTTCTCATGGACAGAGTTCATGCTGTCCCTGTTCCTCACCCAAAATCTGCGCACCATGCCTGTACAGTCCGGCATTCTGGTGATGAACATGTGGGGACTGATTTCGTCACTCACAGTGACAGCGCTTGTTCCCGCATTTGTGTTTGTTTTGCTGGTGCAGAAACATTTGGTCCGTGGACTGACGATGGGGCTGTATAAGTGATCCACCTAGGTGGGCATCTCCAGCACCGTGTGCCGCAGAAACCCCATGACCCCATAAGCAGCCAATGTGCCAGATTCCGTGCCCCGCGCCGACGTTAAAATCACCGTGCCATGCTCCGGCACTGAAGCATCTTCACCTTTGATCCGCGTCTCTTCCACGATATCGGCTGTGCGCCGCGCAATGGCGGGGGCCGGATCAAGGTAAGTGACAGGCCAGGGGGCCACTTTTGCAATGTCCTCCGTCAGCAGTGGATAATGGGTGCAGCCCAGCACCACCACATCCGTTGACTTGCCATCTTTTGTACGAAATACGGGAGCCACTTCATTGCGCAATTCCTCCAGGTCAACGGGCTGCCCCCGCAATTTCTGCTCGGCGATTTCAGCAAGTCGCGGTGCGCCGTGCAGCAGCACCTGACAATGCGATGCAAAACTATGGATGAGCGTGTGTGTGTATTCGCGACTCACAGTGCCGGGCGTCGCCAACACGCCGATGACACCCGTCTTGGTCAGCGCTGCGGCAGGCTTGATCGCGGGCACCGTACCAACAAAGGGAACCGTGTAAGCGCCTCGCAATTCCGCAAGTGCAATCGTTGAGGCCGTATTGCAGGCGATTACCACCACATCGGGCTTCACCGTTTCGATGAGTTTGCCGATCACCAGCACAATGCGCGCAACAAGTGCTGCTTCTTTCCATGCGCCATAGGGGAAAGCCGCATTGTCAGCCGCATACACCAGATGCGCCTGCGGCAGTTGCTGGGCCACGGCCCGCGCCACGGTAAGGCCGCCCATGCCGGAGTCAAACAGGAGAATGCGGGGGTTTTCAGCCATCGGATTTCTCCCCCTTTCTCAGATGCTTCCGTGTCAATGATGAAATCATGCCCCGCAGCGTGCGCACTTCCTGTTCTGACAAAGTGGCACGCGCAAACAGGTTGCGCAAATTCCGCAACATGCTGGGTTTCAGTTTATCGGTTTTGAAAAAGCCTGACGTGTCCAACTCCTTTTCCAGGTGATCATAAAATCCGTAAAGCTCTTCCTTGGTCGCGAGCCGCGTATCCGTCATTTGCAAACCCGGCCCCTTGATCGCCGCAAGCTCGGGTGTTTCCTGGCCCAAACTTGTGGCGTCATGGCGGAACCACTCATAACCCATCAGCAACACCGCCTGCGCAATGTTGAGCGATGCATAGGCCGGGTTTACTGGTGCCGTCACAATCACATCTGCCATTGAAATTTCGTCATTGTTGAGGCCCCAACGCTCGCGCCCGAACAGCAGCGCCACCCTCTCGCCCCGCGATATCCGCGCTCGCATGTCGACACCCGCCTGCTCGGGCGTAATCACATGGGTCGTCATGTCCCGCGGCCGCGCCGTGGTGGCATAGACATAATGTTGGTCTTGAAGAGCGTCTGACAAGACATTGTAAACATTTAGTTTTTCGACCGTCTCCACTGCCCCGGAAGCCGCATTCGCCGCCCGTTCCCGGTCCCATCCTTCACGCGGATCAACCAGCCGCAAATCAAACAAGCCAAAATTCGCCATAGCCCGCGCCGCCATGCCAATATTTTCTCCGAGTTGAGGGTTCACCAAAACCACAACAGGAGAAGGACCGAAGTCAATTTTGCGAGAGGAGTCGGTGCCAGCCATGGGGTTGGGGATAGCGGCAATCGCTGAATATGGAAAGTGATCTGCAAATGGTGTAGAGTGTTGGCATGGAACAGTCTCTGCGCAAGCGCATTACATCCGATCCCGAAATTCTGGGCGGAAAGCCTCTCATTCGGGGAATGCGGATTCGTGTCTCCGATGTGTTGGGCTATTTGGCCGCAGGTGACACACGTCAAACTTTACTGGCGGCATTTCCTGAGTTGGAAAACGAAGATATATCGGCGGCCCTTGCTTTTGCGGCAGAAAACCTGAAGTCACCTAAGGTGATGGCGGCTGAATGAATGCAATAATTGTCGTGGACAACATGATGCCAACGATTCTCGTCGGGCATCTCAAGCGGTTGGGATATGAGGCTCAGTCAGTCAGACGATTTGGCGTTGCAGGAACATCTGACAAAACCATTTGGCCCAAAGTTGAAGACCTTGGAGCAATATTGATTTCGAAAGACTGGGATTTTATATCACTGGCTCGAAATTCTCACAGGGGTAAGCTCATTCACTATCGACGAGGCAACGAAACCACCGCCGAAACACTTGCCGCGATTGAGCATGAGCTGCCTATTATACTGCAAGAGTTTGCCGCAGGAAAGTCTACAGTGGTCGTGAGCTAAACCTTCCCCACCAACTTCCGCGCCTCCCGCAATTTCGGAAACAGCGCACTCCACACCACTGCAATCGCAATCGTTCCCACCCCGCCAATCACCGCCGCTGGTACGGCACCAATCGCCGCCGCCACAAAGCCTGCGCGCGCTTCGCCCAACTGGTTCGATGCACCGATGAACACATTGTTCACGGCATTGACGCGTCCCCGCACATGGTCGGGAATCCACAGCTGCATCAACACTTCGCGGATGTAAACGCTGATCATGTCAAAGGCACCATAGAGTGCCAGCATGGCGATGGAGAGCCAGGCGATTTTGGAAGTGCCAAACACCACAACCGTCATGCCCGTCAGCGCCACCGAGATAAACAGGATCCACCCTGCCCTGTCCTTGATGCCCCAGACTGAAAGCCACAATGCCACGATCACGGCACCCACGCCGGGTGCGGCCCGCAACAGGCCGAGGCCAACCGAATCGAGGTGCAGGATGTCACTTGCGTAAATCGGCAGCAGTGCCACGGCACCGCCCAGAAACACTGCAAACATGTCGAGCGAAATGGCACCCAGCACAATGGGTTCGCTCCAGATGAATTTGAAGCCCGCTAGTATCGTCGAAAGCCCGGCCTCACTTTCATTCACAACGGTCTGTCGCACTCTGCCAATCAAGACCACGACGAGCGTGGCCAACAGCTGTCCGGCGAATGCTACGCCATAGGCCACAGGCGCCCCAAAGCCATAGAGCAGTCCGCCGATGACTGGCCCCGTGATGGAGGCGACCTGCCAGGTGATGGAATTCAACGAAATGCCGTGTGGCAATGCTTCGGCCGACAACATGTTAGGCACAAGTGATGAAGCCGCCGGATTGCCGAAAGCCGAAGCCACGCCGATCATGAGGAGACAGACGAACACGGGCCACACCACCGCCTGGTCACCCAGCGAAAACACCAGCAAGCCCAGGGCCGCAAGCGCCTCCAGTCCCATGCACAGGGCCAGAATGAGTTTCCGGTCATAGCGGTCCGCCGCGTGGCCCGCCGGTATGACCAGCAGCAGAACCGGCAAGAACACCGCCAACCCAATGTAACCCAGATAAACCGCTTTGTGGGTGATTGACCACACCTGCCACGTCAGCGCCGTCACCATGATCTGCATGCCAAAGTGATGGCCTACGCGGCTGATGAAGAAGCGCATATAGGCCGGTGAATGAAAGGCATTGCTGGAAGCGGGAACAGTCGTCGTCATGCCCCCTGCTGCCATGGGCAGCACCACAAGTCAAAGCATGGGCGGTGTGCAACTGGCCTTGCAATGCAATTGCGGCCTTGCAGCGCCCCTGCTAGAAGCCCGCCATTCCGCAGCGCGAACCGAGGCATTTCATGGACAAGATCAAAGTTGCAAACCCCGTTGTTGAACTCGACGGCGATGAAATGACCCGTATCATCTGGGATCTTATCAAGAAAGAACTGATCCTGCCCTATCTCGACATTGATCTGCACTATTACGATCTCTCCGTCGAAAACCGTGACGCCACTTCGGACCAGGTCACCATCGATTCCGCCAATGCCATCAAGACATTCGGTGTGGGCGTCAAATGCGCTACCATCACGCCCGACGAAGCCCGCGTGAAGGAATTTAATCTGAAGCAAATGTGGAAATCGCCCAATGGCACCATACGCAATATTCTGGGCGGTGTGATTTTCCGCGAACCCATTATCTGCAAGAACGTGCCGCGTCTGGTGCCAGGCTGGACCAAGCCGATTATCATAGGCCGTCATGCTTACGGCGACCAATACCGCGCCACGGATTTCACCTTCCCCGGCAAGGGCACCTTGTCGATGAAGTTCGTGGGTGAAGACGGCAGTGTTATCGAAAAAGAAGTGTTCAAGGCTCCAAACGCCGGTGTGGCCATGGCCATGTATAACCTTGATGACTCGATCAAGGAATTCGCCCGCGCCTCTCTTACCTACGGTTTGCAGCGCAAACTGCCGGTCTACTTCTCGTCAAAAAACACAATCCTCAAAGCCTATGATGGCCGCTTCAAGGATATTTTCCAGGCCATCTTTGATGCCGAATTCAAGGCTGATTATGCAAAGAACAACATCACTTATGAACACCGCCTGATTGACGACATGGTGGCCTCCGCGATGAAGTGGACCGGCGGTTATATCTGGGCCTGCAAGAATTATGACGGTGACGTGCAGTCAGATCTTGTGGCCCAAGGCTATGGCTCCCTCGGTCTCATGACGTCTGTGCTGATCACGCCGGACGGCAAGACGGTGGAAGCGGAAGCCGCCCATGGCACCGTGACCCGGCATTACCGTCTGCACCAACAGGGTAAGGCCACATCGACAAATTCCACAGCGTCGATTTACGCCTGGTCTGGTGGCCTGAAACATCGCGCCAAGCTGGATGAAAATGCCAAGCTTTTAAAGTTTGCCGAAACCTTGGAACAGGTGACAGTCGCCACCATCGAGGAAGGCAAGATGACCAAGGACCTTGCGGTTCTCGTCGGACCCGAACAAAAATGGCTCACCACCGAAGGCTTCATTCAGGCCGTGGACAAGAATCTGGAGAAAGCCATCGGCTGACATGTCGGCGCAAACTGCGAACAGCAATCACGCATGGCGCGGCGTGTGCCTTGTGGCCGTGGCGATTTTCTTTTTTGCCTGCAATGATGCCGCAACCAAACATCTGGCGCAAAACCTGAATGTGCCTTTCATCATTTTCGTGCGCTATTTTATCAATCTGCTTTTGACCTTCGTGATTTTCACACCGATGGAAGGCAGGGGCTTCATGCACACCACGCGCACCGGGCTGGTGTTGTTTCGAGGAAGCTGTCTCGCCGTGGCATCACTCTGCCTTGCCCTTGCCTTGAAACGCATGCAGGTGGCGGAAGTCACGGCCATGGTGTTTCTGGCCCCCATGCTTGTGGTTTTGATCGCCGGACCAGTGTTGGGCGAGCGCGTGGCCAAACTCGACTGGCTGGCGGCTATTCTGGGTTTCGGCGGTGTGATGCTGATTGCCAGGCCCGGTGGCGATGTGGATTTTGTCGGCGTCGTCTATATGGCAATCACCGTCACCGTGTCGGTGGTTTATCTGTTGCTTTCCCGCATCCTCAGCAAAACCGAAAGCAATGCCGCATTGAC
>CAXTKL010000129.1:3793-7107 GCA_964244825.1 uncultured Aestuariivirga sp. | reverse complement strand
ACGCAGGTATCAAGGTCAATGACGAGGCCGAGTTTTTTGGTGGTGTGGGTTGGGACGGTGGTCATGATTTGGAAGACCTCGCGCGTTGCCCCTCATCCGCCCTTCGGGCACCTTCTCCCGCGAGAAGGGCGGGAGAAGAAAGGGTTGCAAACTGCGGCGCACTTTCTTCGGTTTGGTCGGACGCCTTCTCCACCCGCACTTTTAAATCATACCATGCCGCTTGCCCAGTCACGGGGTCGCTGTTGGAATAGCGGTATCCGCCCTCACGTTCCGGGAGAAGATCACTGATCAAGTGATTGAGCAGGAATCCTTTTTTGGCTTCGGGGGCGTCGGTGTCGAGGGCCCAGGCGCCTTTGCGTTTGCCGATGGCGTTCCAGGTCCAGACGGTGTTTTCGTTCTGGCCGTCCATGAGTTTGGCCTGGGCTTTGATCTGGCCGTGGTGGGATGTGACGGTGACCCAATCGCCGTCTGCGATATTCAAATCGGCGGCGCGTTTCTTGTGCATGTAGAGCCAGTTGCGGCCGAGGATTTGTCTGAGCCAGGTGTTTTGCGAACCCCAGGAATGATACATGGCCATGGGGCGCTGGGTGATAGCATGCATGGGGAATTCGTTGTTGCTGACCATGGCTTCTTCGAATGGTTCGTACCAGAAGGGGATGGGATCGAAGTAAGTGGCGATGCGTTTGCGGTGGTGTTCGGGTGGTTGGGTTTTGCCGTGGCCTTGGGCTGCGAGGCGGAATTTTTGCAGCGTCTCGGAATAGAGCTGGTGGATGATGGGCTCTGGCTTTCCCATGAAGCCGAAGAAGGTGGCCCAGTCCAAATAGTCCATGTTGACGTGGCGGTAGTATTTCATGCGGTCTGGCAGTTCCTGATACCAGTGGCAGCCGTTGTCGATATAGGCCTTGAGCTGGTTCGGGTTGACGGGGCCGCGGCCCGCCATGGTGCCGTCCTTGCCGCGGAAACCTGCGAGGGGTCCCAGGCCCGGCGCACGTTCGTGGTTGACGATATAGTCCTCGTAGCCGCCGGCATAGCGCGGCGAGCCGTCAGCGGCTGTCATGCCGCCCAAGCCGACGCGATGACCGAGATCAAGCAGCACGGTTTGGAACGGGCGCACGTCACGGTCGGGTTCGACGACGGGTTGGCGGATGGAGTCGGCCGGACCGTCGGCTTCTGAGATTGGGCGGTCCAGCATCGAGATACAGTCCCAGCGCTCAAGGTAAGTCGTGTCAGGCAGGATCAGGTCGGCGTAGTAGACGGTCTCGGATGCGTAGGCGTCGGAGTACATGATCTTGGGGATGACGTAAGTGCCGTCGGGCTTTTTTGCTGTGAGGGCCGCGATGGTGTCCGGCACATTCATGGCGCTGTTCCAGCCCATGTTGGCCATGTACATGAAGAGCACGTCGACATGATAAGGGTCGCCCTTGGCGGCATTGTTGATGACCATATGCATCATGCCGTGGGCGGATAAGGGCGCATCCCAGGAATAGGCCTTGTCGATGCGTTGTGGTGTGCCTTGCTCGTCGATTAGGAGGTCTTCGGGGGCGTTGACGAAGCCGAGGGGTGGGCCGGGCAGTGGTTTGTTGGGTTGCACCTGCCCCGGTTTTCCGGCGGGCTTGACGTTGGGGGGTATGGCTTTTGGGAATGGCGGCTTGTAGCGGGTACCGCCCGGCACATCGATGGTGCCGAGCATGATTTGCAACAGGTGAATGGTGCGGCAGGTGTGGAAACCGTTGGAATGGGCGGAAATGCCGCGCATCGCATGCATGGCCACGGGGCGGCCTTTGGTTTTGGCGTGTTGGCGGCCCAGATAGTCCGTCCACGGAATATCGAGTTCGATCTCCTGCTCGAAAGCGGCGTGGGCGAGTTCGGCGGCAATGCGGCGGATGGTTTTGGCCGTGACACCGCATTTGGATGCGACGGCTTCAGGCGCGTATTCGGCTTGCAGGAAGCGTTCGGCAATGAGGGTGAAAGAAGTGACAACTCTGCGGCCATCGGGCAAGGTGAAGCGGCCCATGAGAGGTGGGTTGCTGCCATAGGTCATGGCGACTTTGGTTGAAAGGGTTTGCGGGTCCCAGACCAGCGGCGTGCCAGCACTGTTGCGCACGATCAAACCATCATCAGCGCCGCCGGGGTTCTCAACGATCAGCCAGGGTGCGTTGGTGTAGCGGGTGAGGTATTCGCCATCGATCTTCTGGTTTTCCAACAGCACGTGAATAAGTGCGCCCACAAATAATCCATCCGTGCCCGGACGAATGCCCACCCATTCATCGGCGATTGCGGAGTAGCCCGACTTGACGGGATTGATGGAAACGAATTTCGCGCCCCTGCCCTTCAACTTGCCAAGGCCCATCTTGATGGGGTTCGAGGCGTGGTCTTCCGCGACGCCGAAGAGCAGGAAATATTTCGTGTGTTTCCAGTCGGGCTCCCCGAATTCCCAGAAGGAACCGCCGTAGGTGTAAAGCCCCGCTGCCGCCATGTTGACGGAGCAGAAGCCGCCGTGGGCTGCATAATTCGGTGTACCGAACTGCGAGGCCCACCAGGCTGTGAGGCCTTGCGACTGGTCACGGCCCGTGAAGAAGGCCAGCTTTTTGGGGTCGGTGGCGCGCACCTCTTTCAGCCAGCCCGTGGCAATCTCCAGCGCTTCATCCCACTCAATTTCCTTGAACTCGCCTGCGCCACGGTCGCCAAAGCGCAGCAACGGTTTCGAAAGCCGCGCTGGCGACGTGTGCTGCATGATGCCTGCGGCACCCTTGCCGCAGATCACACCTTTATTGACGGGATGATCGCGATTACCTTCGATGTATTTGACAGTGCCGTCTTTCAGGTAAACCTTGATGCCACAGCGGCAGGCGCACATGTAGCATGTGGTGGTCTTGATCTCGTCCCACGTCTTTGGGGATAAATTGATCATGGGTTGGGACATGCGATTCCAATCATAGCGTCGCTTTTGGCCGATACTAGCAAGTGAATTGGACCTATGATAGGACCAGCTCATCCCACCTCTTCAAGAAACATGGGGCCAAAATTGCGTGACTGGTTGATTCATCTCCGGCGTGGCGAATATGCGAGTTTGCAAACGCAGATTCGCGAGGCGCTGGTTTCGGCGATTCTGGACCGCAATCTGGACGCTTCAGAACCCATACCGTCGACCCGCAAGATGGCGAAATCTTTGGGCGTTTCGCGCAACACTGTGGTGCTGGCCTATCAAGGCCTGCTGGATGACAGCTATCTGGTGGCACGGGAAAGGTCCGGATATTTCGTATCAGAGAAAGCGCTTTCAGAAGTTGCAACGCCTGCGCGGCGGACTGCTGCAA
>CAXTKL010000129.1:0-3693 GCA_964244825.1 uncultured Aestuariivirga sp. | reverse complement strand
GTGGTGATGGAGAATCCTGGGTATCAGGACATGCGCAATGCGTTTGAACTGCATGCGGGCAAAGTTTCTTCAGTGCCCGTCGATGAGCATGGTTTGACGCTTGTACCGGAATTGGACACGGCCGATGTGGTGTTTGCAACGCCGAGCCATCAATATCCAACCACCGTCACCATGCCACTGGAACGGCGTATGGCCTTGCTCAAAAAAGCGCGGGAGAAGGATTTTCTGATCATCGAAGATGATTATGAGTTCGAAACGAATTATGTGAACGAGCCTTGCCCAGCCCTGAAGTCGCTCGATGATGATGGGCGGGTGATTTATGTGGGTTCATTATCGAAGACACTGTTTCCGGGTTTGCGTCTGGGCTTCATGGTGGGGCCAAAGGCCTTGATTGGGGAAGCGCGCGCCATGCGGCGGTTGATGGTGCGGCATCCCCCCAACAACAATCAGCGCGCAGCGGCACTGTTCCTGTCGCTTGGTCACCACGACACTTTGATCAGGCGCCTGCACAAGGCCTATCGCACGCGTTGGGAGGTCATGGCGCAAGCATTGAACCAACATCTCCCCAATGCTTCACGCAGTCCATCTTTCGGCGGTACGGCTTACTGGGTGAATGGGTACGGCAAACTGGACAGTGAGGTGCTGGCGGAAGAAGCGTTGAAAAGAGGCATTTTCATCGAGCCCATGCGGATTACATTTGCCGGACCGAACAAGCCGCGCAACCATTTCAGGCTGGCGTTTTCGTCGATTGATGAAGCGAAGATTGAACCCGGGATCAAGTTGCTGGCAGAGACGATACGTGAATTGAAATGATCGCTGCTGCCGAACAGAGATCGAAGGCCGCTGTTTTGGTCATGGCCGGTGTCGGCGTTGCATCGGCTCAAGATGCCATAGTCAAGTCATTGGCCACATCGATGCCGGCTTATGAGGCAGTGTTGCTGCGTGGTCTTGTGGGCGCACCCTTGTTGTTTGCCATGCTTGTCTACAACGATGGCTTTCGTTCCTTCAGGACTGTGCTGTCGTGGCCCTTGCTCTTGCGCGGGCTGGTTTTGTGCTCAGCCTATTTCTCGTTCATCATCGCCATCGCAGCCATGCCGATTGCAAATGGTGTTGCGATCTACTTTACCATGCCGTTTTTTGTGGCAACTCTGGCTGGTCCGTTTCTTGGCGAACATGTGCCAATTCACAGGTGGCTTGCCATTGTGGCGGCGTTTGCTGGTGTCATCATCATGGTGCGACCGGGCGCTGACAGCTTTGAACCAGCAAGTTTTCTGGCCCTGTATTCTGCATTTGGCTATGCCGTAGGGCAAATGATGGGGCGATATCTTTCGCAGCACATTCCACCCATTGCTATTGCGAATGTGCAAAACGCTGTTTATCTCGTGGTAGCTTCTCTTATGTTGCTGCTGTTCCATGGCACAGGCTTGCAATTTACCGGGCACAAGAGTCTGGCGTTCCTGTCGCGACCCTGGGTCACACCATCACCTCACGAAATTATGCTGCTTGGCGTGATGGGGGTGTTTGCAGCAATGGGTTCGGTGCTGTTCACTTACGCCTATAAATTTGCGCAATCCAGCTTTGTTGCGCCGTTTGAATACACCGCAATGATCTGGGCAGTGACTTATGGCCTAGTTTTGTTTGGAGACTTTCCGGACAACTTGACCTGGCTTGGCATGGCCGTTGTGATTTCTGCCGGGCTGTTGATGATGTGGCGCGACGCCCGTTACAGGATGGGATAGCCGCTCCAATCCTTTACCGTACGCAACGCCAGAGATGATTGTATGCGCTGCAGGCCGGGCAGTCGGGCGAGTCTGGTGCGGTGGATGCGTTCGTAGTCTTCTGCGTCCTTGGCGATGACGCGAAGAAGATAGTCGAATTGGCCGCTCATCAAATGGCATTCAAGAATCTCAGGGACACGCTGCAAGGCCCTCTCGAATTTTTCAAAGGCCTCTTCGGTTTGTGCGGCGAGTGAGACTTCGACGAAGAATTCATTGGTGAGGCCCAGAGCCTTGCGGTCGAGTGCTGCGCTGTAACCGGTGATGATGCCACGTTGTTCCAGCAGCTTGACGCGACGATGGCAAGACGAGGCGGAGAGGCTGGCTTTTTCGGCCAGTTCGGACAGCGCCATGTTGCCGTTACGCTGCAATTGGGTGAGAATGATTTTGTCAGTTCTATCTATGTCTTCGGATTTCATTGCAGAAACCTAGCATATTTTCGAATAATATTCAATTGGTGCTCAATGGATAGGTCTGGGTGTCGAATTTCATTTCAGTCGATCTGGTTTACAGTTGCGCCAAGCAATCAAAGGAAACGAATATGCTTGTCGGCGTGCCAAAGGAAATCAAAAACCATGAATACCGTGTTGGCCTGACGCCAACGTCGGTGAATGAGGCTGTGCGCCATGGTCACAAGGTGCTTGTGCAGGCGAACGCGGGGCAAGGCATCGGGTCGTCGGATGATGACTACAAAAAAGCAGGTGCAACCATCATCGATTCCGCCGAGGAGATTTTCGCCAACGCCGACATGATTGTGAAGGTGAAGGAGCCACAGGCGCAAGAGCGCAAGTTGCTGCGCGACGGACAAATCCTTTACACCTACCTGCATCTCGCACCCGATCCTGCGCAGACGAAGGACCTTGTTGCGTCAGGCGCGGTTTGCATTGCTTATGAAACTGTCACCAATGCCCGTGGCGGTTTGCCGTTGCTGGCACCGATGTCACAGGTTGCCGGCCGCATGTCGGTGCAGTCTGGTGCCCATTCACTTGAAAAGGCGCAGGGTGGGCGCGGGGTGCTGCTGGGTGGAGTGCCTGGTGTATCGCCTGCGAAAGTTGTGATTCTCGGAGGCGGTGTTGTGGGCACCAATGCGGCGGCCATGGCGCTTGGTCTTGGTGCTGACGTGACGGTTATCGAAAAATCGACCGACCGCATGGAAGAACTGGTGGCGCGGTTTGGCACACAATTGAAGACCATCTATTCGACGCGGGCTGCCGTGGAAGAGGAATGCGCGCAGGCCGATCTGGTGATTGGTGGCGTGTTGATTCCGGGTGCAGCTGCGCCGAAGCTGATCACCAAAGCCATGCTGAAAGACTGGAAAACTGGTTCCGTGCTGGTAGATGTGGCCATCGACCAAGGCGGCTGTGCCGACACCTCGAAAGCCACGACACATGCGGAGCCGACCTATGTGGTTGATGGCGTGATTCACTATTGTGTCGCCAACATGCCGGGGGGTGTAGCGCGCACATCAACCTATGCGCTGAACAATGCGACGCTGCCGTTCGGTCTTGCCATCATGGATAAGGGCTGGAAGCAGGCGCTGTATGACGACGTGCATTTACGCCATGGTTTGAACGTGGCAGTTGGCAAGGTCACCTACAAAGCGGTGGCCGATGATCTGGGCTATGCCTATGTAGATGCGGTGACGTTGGTCGGCTGATGAGGTCCCTGCTGTATTCGAAACTCAATAGCGGCCTGTCGTTCCCGTTGCTGGTGTGGCACCGCCCGTTGTTGACGGGAAGGGGCTGGTCTTGCGTTCGGGGCGGGGCTTTGGTTTTGGCATCGGCAACACGCCTTCGCGTTGCAGCTTCTTGCGTTCGGCCTTCCTGGCACGGCGAATGGCTTCCGCATGTTCGCGGACGCGCTTTTCTGACGGCTTTTCGAAGGCTTCCTTCATGCGGAGTTCACGGAACAGACCTTC
>CAXTKL010000128.1:0-7213 GCA_964244825.1 uncultured Aestuariivirga sp. | reverse complement strand
AGGGAGCGCCAGCCATGCTCAAACTTACAAGAACTGCACAGTCTGTATTTCGCCAGCGTCCCCAGTGAGGTATAGACGCCCTTTCTATAACTCAAAAACGTTGATAATGTGAGTTATAAAATGGAGCGCTATAACTCATGCAATGGAACTGGGAACAACCAGCTTGGCCAAAGTTCTCGTATGATCCCAAAACGCTGGAGGTGCCCGAGCGGCAGTTCTTGCGGCAATCGGGGGAATTCATAGGCGTATTTCGTCATGTTGGGGTCAACGACCAAAACGCGCTGCGCATTGAGTTCATGAGCGACGAGGCAGTCAAGACTTCGGAAATCGAAGGCGAAATACTTGACCGCGACAGCGTTCAATCCTCCTTGCGCCATCAGTTCGGGCTTGGGCCGGAAGGCTCTGTTATTCCGGCCGCTGAACGCGGTATCGCGAACCTGATGAGCGATCTCTTCAAGCACTTTGCAGACCCGCTCGATGACACAACGTTGTTTGCCTGGCACACCCATCTCATGGGGGGTGCAAAGCATGTCAAGACAATCGGTGCTTACCGCACGCATCGCGAACCCATGCAGGTCGTGTCAGGTCCCATCCATAAGCCCACGGTCCATTTTGAGGCTCCACCCTCTCAAAACATGACCGCAGAAATGCGGCGTTTCATTGGGTGGTTCAATGACACTGGACCTCTTGGGAAGACTCCGTTGCCTACACTCACCCGCGCCGGGCTGGCACATTTCTATTTCGTCTGCATCCACCCCTTTGAGGATGGCAATGGCCGGATCGGGAGGGCGCTGGCAGAGAAATCTCTTGCCCAGAACCTTGGTCATCCCAGCCTGATTGCGCTTGCTTATACGATCGAGCGCAAGCGCAAGAACTATTATGGCGCTCTTGAACGCAACAACAAGACCATGGAGATAACCGATTGGTTGCGTTATTTTGCCGAGACCATTATCGAAGCTCAGTCAACGACTATCAGGCGTGTTGATTTCCATATTGCGAAAGCAAAGTATTACGAACGTTTGTCCGGCCAACTGAATGACCGGCAGGCCAAAGTGATCGCGCGCATGTTCAAGGAAGGTATCGCAGGGTTCAAGGGCGGTCTCTCCGCTGAAAACTATATCGCCATAACCGGAACATCGAGAGCCACTGCGACCCGTGACCTTCATGGTCTTTTTGAAAAGCGAGCACTCACGAAAACCGGAAATCTCAGGCACACAAGATATTTCCTCCGGCTCGAACCCTCGGTGGAGAATTGAACATCCTGACCACTCGGGTGGTTTTAAGCCAATCGAGTCGCTCCCTTCAACTGCTGCTACAATCCGCGCCACTGGTAAATCGGCCAGAACTTCGCTAATCCAAATCCATGTCGCCCCATGATATTGAAACCCTGATCAGCCGCGTCGCCATTGGCGACCGCACGGCGTTTCGTGGTCTCTATGCGGCGACCTCGGCGAAACTCTTTGGCATCTGTCTGCGTGTCTTGAACAACAGAACGGATGCAGAAGACGTGTTGCAAGAGGTTTTCATCAAGATTTGGCACAATGCCGGAAAGTACCAGGTTTCTGGCTACAGCCCGATTACCTGGCTCGTTACCATTGCGCGCAATCAATCCATAGATCGCCTGCGGGCGCGCAAGCCCGTCGCGGCTGAATTGACCGAAGCGGAAGATATTGCCGACAAATCTGCAACGCCCGAACAGCAGGTTGTGCTCGGTGGCGAAGTGGAGCGCTTGCGGATTTGCCTCGAGAAACTCTCGCCGGGGCGGGCCGAAGCCGTGAAGGCGGCCTACATGGAAGGCTATAGCTATCAGGAACTGGCAGACCGCCTGAACCAGCCGCTCAACACTGTGCGCACGTGGTTGCGCCGCAGTTTGCTGTCGCTCCGGGAGTGCCTGTCATCATGACAGATCGCAAATCCCTGCCCGAGGATGACAACATGTTGGCCGCCGAATATGCTCTGGGCGTATTGCAAGGCGATGCACGGCAAGCCTTTGCGCGCCGCCTGGAGCAGGACGCCGCACTTGCCGCTGCCGTGCGGCAATGGGACGAGCATTTTGTCGGCATGGCCGACGACATTGCAGCCGTGGCACCACCGCGCCAGGTTGAATTGGCGCTTGAGAAACGCCTGTTCGGACAAGATGCGCAGGCCAAACCGTCACTTTGGAATAGTCTCGGCTTCTGGCGCGGTTTGGCCATTGCATCGCTTGCTGCCATCGTGGCGGTTGGTGCCTGGAATGTCCGCTCCCCCACCGAAAGTGCGGGCAATGGGCTGGTGGCCCAAGTGGCAGGTGACGCCAAGGCGGTCACACTGGTGGCCTATTACGATGCGGCCAAGGGTGAGTTGCGGCTCAACCGTACGGCTGGCACAGCTGCCAGCGGGCGCAGTTTTGAACTCTGGTTGATTGCCGGACAGGATGCACCCGTCTCTCTGGGTCTATTGCCTGCGGATGCGAATGGACGTTTTGTTGTGCCAGTCAATCTGCGCAGCAAGCTGAAGGGCGGCACGCTTGCCATCAGCGATGAGCCCCAGGGCGGTTCGACCACGGGCGCGCCCACAGGGGCGGTGCTTGCCACGGGTCAGTTGACAGATGTGTGATCACGAACTCGTTATCTGATCCTTCACCACAGACTGAAACTTTCCGTTCAGCACGTCCGTGATTGCAAGGGTTCCCGCAAGCGGAACCCATTCATAACGTCAAACGGAGAAACTCCCATGAACATCCTTCGCACTGCGCTTTTTGCAAGCCTGCTGGCCGTCAGCGCCACCGCGGGCTTTGCCGCCAATCCTGAGGTCGGCGGCGCTCCCATGTTCGACAACAAGAACATTATCGAGAATGCCGTGAACTCCAAGGACCACACCACCCTGGTTGCTGCCGTGAAGGCGGCGGGGCTGGTTGATACGCTGATGGGCCCAGGCCCCTTCACCGTGTTTGCACCTGTGAATTCTGCTTTTGATGCCTTGCCAGCGGGCACGGTTGAAAACCTGTTGAGGCCGGAAAACAAGGCCACGCTGACCAAGATCCTGACCTGCCATGTGGTGGCTGCCAATGCCATGGCGGCTGATGTGGCCAAGATGGCTGCTGCCGATGGCGGCATGCATGAAGTTACCACAGTTGGCGGCTGCAAACTGAAGCTTTCCGTGAAGGACAATGTGGTGATGATCACCGACGAGTCCGGCGGCATGGCCAAGGTTACCATCGGCGACGTCAAACAATCCAACGGTGTGATTCACGTGATCGACAAGGTTCTTCTCCCGAAGATGTAAGCCAGTCACCTGACGCACTGAAGGAACTCCTCTGGCCGGGACGGTCAGGGGAGTTTTGTTTCGCGGTAACGGACGATCACGCAGTCGTGACCCGATATTCGCATACAAGGCGAAACTATTGATTTACCCTGTGCGTGACTGCCTCTGACCCCAGCACGGGGCCATTCTAACAGTCGCAAAAAATCGGAGCACATCCCATGAAAGCCCTACGCATTACCCTCATCGCTGCACTTCTTGCTGGCAGCGCCGGCATTGCCTTCGCCAACCCGAAAGTTGGCGGTGCACCCATGTTCGAGAACAAGAACATTATTGAAAATGCCGTGAACTCCAAGGATCACACGACGCTGGTGGCTGCCGTAAAGGCCGCTGGTCTGGTTGAAACCCTGTCGGGTGCTGGCCCATTCACTGTATTGGCCCCCGTGAACAGCGCCTTTGCAGCCTTGCCTGCCGGTGCCGTTGACAATCTGCTGAAGCCTGAGAACAAGGCGCAACTGGTCAAGGTTCTCACCTGCCATGTCATCCCCGCCAAGGCCCTGAGCTCTGCCATCAAGAAGATGGTGAAGGCAGATGGTGGTTCGCACATGGTGGATACCGTCGGCGGTTGCAAATTGAAATTATCGCTGAAGGGCAGCAAGGTATTGATCACCGACGAAAATGGCCGCGTGGCCAAGGTCACCATCGCCGATGTCAAGCAGTCCAATGGCGTGATCCATGTGATTGATACGGTGCTGCTGCCGAAAAGCTGAGGCATCGCCAACACAGGATCTCTCCGGCCGGCGGGCCCGGCCGGAGAGGCTTACAGAATCGGGACCACATCATGTCTGAGCAAAGCCAATCCCATGGCCGCCTGATCACGCGGCAAAAACTGTCAACACGCATCACCCACTGGGTCTGGGCCATCTGCCTGTTCTTTCTGCTGCTCTCGGGCCTGCAGATTTTCAATGCCCACTCGGCGCTCTATCTGGGTGACCAGGTGAATTTCAATGTCGACAATGCGATTTTTGAAATCGAGGGTTTCCCAGGCTGGATGACCATCCCCTCCAGCCAGGACCTGGCAACGGGCCGTGTGGTGCATCTGTTCTTTGCCTGGATCCTGGTCGCCACACTTCTGGTCTGGCTCATCGCATCCCTGCGCAACCGCCATCTGCGCAAAGACCTGTTGCCAACGGCGAAAGACGCCAGGAATTTCGTCCCCGATATCCGCGATCACCTGCGCCTGAAACTTGTGCACACCGTACGCTATTCGCCGCTGCAAAAGCTGGCCTATGGCGGTGTGCTGTTCGTGCTGTTTCCACTGATCATTCTGACCGGGCTTTCGATGTCGCCGGGGATGAATGCCGTATTGCCGTGGTTGCCTGAAATGTTTGGCGGGCGGCAATCGGCGCGTACCGTGCATTTTATCGTCATGTCCCTGTTGGTACTGTTTTTCATCGTGCACATGGCCATGATTGTACTGGCGGGTCCTTACAACGAGTTGCGCTCCATCATCACAGGCCGCTACCGGCTGTCGCCAAAGCCAGCGAAGGAGGCTCCCCATGTCTAAGCTCACCCTGTCGCGCCGATCGCTGCTGCGGGCCAGCCTTGCCACCATGGCGGCGCTGCCGCTGGCGGGCTGTGAAGCGTTTGATTTTCTCACCTCGCGCGACAATGCCATGCGCGAATTCATGATCGGCATGAACCGGCTGACCTACCGGGGCCAGCGCCTTCTGCAATCGGCAGACAGTCTGGCCACCGAATTCACCGCCGCCGACATCCGCCAGGACCAGCACCCCAATGGTTCCACTGAACCTGATACGGATGATTACCTTGCCCTGCAGGAAAAGAACTTCGCCGATTATCAGCTGGAGGTGAAGGGCCTGGTGGAGCGGCCCATGCGGTTCACCCTGGACGCCATCAAGGCCATGCCATCGCGCACGCAAATCACGCGGCACGACTGTGTCGAGGGCTGGAGCTGCATCGCCAAGTGGCAAGGTGTTCCATTGCGGCAAATCCTCGATCAGGTCGGTGTGAAGCCTGAAGCGCGTTACGTGCTGTTCAACTGCTTCGACGCCATCGAAAAAGGCCTGAGCGGTAACATCCTCTATTATGAATCCATCGACCTCGTCGATGCCCGGCATCCACAGACCATTCTGGCCTATGCCATGAACGACAAGCCGCTGCCGGTCGAAAATGGCGCGCCGCTGCGGGTGCGGGTTGAACGCCAACTCGGTTACAAGATGGCGAAATACATCCGCAGCATCGAACTGATTTCAGACTTCAGCCAGATCGCCCAGGGCAAGGGCAGCTATTGGGCCGACCAGGGCTATGAATGGTACGCAGGTATTTGAGACCCGATTGTCGCACAATTTCAAGTGCGCAAGAGTACCGGTGCGCTAGGCCTTCTTCATGCCTGATTGCAGACTGCGCACACGTTCAGCCAGCGAAAGCACGTTGGATACGCCGCGATCTACGCTATCGCTATCAGCCGATGTCTCGAGATCGTCGGTGTCACGCATATCACTTCCATTTTCAGACACCAATGGATTGCCGCCATTGCTGTTTGCAAAACGTTGCTCAAAACTGTTTGCAACTGCCGAAGGGGACGCTGCCATCACTGCGGGGGGCAGTGAAGGCCGCTCAAGCGCGTTGACTGTTTCTTGCGCCCGCCCAGTCAACATCTCGCGCAGCGATCGTGTTTCATCCACCATGTTTCGGATTTTTTCATCGCGCATGGACACTGTGGCTTGCGCCTCTTTCAACATCGTCTGCAACTTGCCATGCTCTTCTTCGCGCTGGGCCACTTTGGCATAGGCGAGGTTGATGGCCTTCACGTTGTCTTCGATCTGGATTTGCAGCGAGGTCAATTGCGCTGACCTGTCGTCGGCCTGGGATTGTACATGGGTGATGGTTGATTCCCGCTCTTTCAGCGTTTGGCCCAGATCAAGCAGCCGGTTGCGGTTGCGCGACACCTCGGCCATTTGTTCGGCCATGCGCATTTTCATGTCGTTGAGGCTGGCTTCAAGCTTTTGAGCCATCATGGCTTTTTCGGCCTTCAGGCTGTCCCGCTCAGCCTGCAATTCGCGGATGGCGGTGGGAACCATGCGGGTTTCCCGCCAGCCTGACCAGGTTCCGATCAGGGCCCAAACGCCACGGCCAAACAGCAGCACCACGAACAGTGCCACGCAGAACCCCAACACAAATAACAACAAAGTCTCTGTTTGAGACATCACACCACCCACTTCGCCCCTTCAGCCATCGTCACAAGCTGAGTTTGCAAAGGGCGGACCACACAGCCTTAACGCAAAGTTAACGGCGATGCCAGTGCTGGCGTTGGTTAATTTGAGGGGGAATCAGAACGGGTTCCAGGTGGGACGGGCGGAATACTTGAGGTAGCCGATATTGGCTCCCAGCCGGGCACCGACACCGGTGCGGATGGGGGCCAGCGTGATATTGTCATGCTTCTGGAAGTTCACGCCGACACCGCCCACCAGATAGGCCGTACCCTCCACACCTGCAAACCGGTCGTAGAGGTCTTCCGGCTGTTCGGAGCCATAAACCAGCACCATGGTGCGCGAACCATTGCCGCCAAAGTCCCACCCAATAGAGGGGCCCTGCCAGTAGATCTTCTGCTGGGTGCCGTTCTTGTAGTAAATTTTGCCCTCGCCATAGCGCAGGCCGCCGACAAAGGCACCAGAGCCTTCTTCGCCCACAATATAAGCCGTGGGTTCGCCCTGGGACTGGAAGGCATATTCCACCGCCTGGGCAATGCCGCGGCTGGCCTTGCCAAAAGTCTCGTGACCCTTGGCCATGATTTCCTCGGTGGTGTAAGTATCGGCACCCCGGCGCTGCTTCTTTGAAATGCTGCCCGTCTGCTGGGCAAGGGAAGGGGCAGCCACGGCAGCAATGGCGGTGAAAATGGCCGTGGCGAATAAAGCTCTGCGGATCATGCTGCAACCTCGTCGAATGTGTG
>CAXTKL010000127.1:0-7273 GCA_964244825.1 uncultured Aestuariivirga sp. | reverse complement strand
TCGAAGCTTCTTCCTTCGGCTGATAACATTTGATCCGCTTGAACGCCTCGCAGCTTCCGTTCTCGCATATGGTACCAGAATCCAGTATGCGCGCCGCCGTCACTGCTTCCCGCGCAAACAGGATCGATTCGGCGAACCCCTCCTTCTTGCAGAACGCATCGGCTGCGGCTTTGCCGCAACGGGTGCCATCGGCCAGACAGGAGCCGATCGCAACGCCATCGGATTTGGGAAACGAATAGCTGCGGGTGGAGGCTTCGGCCCCGATTGCGCTCAGCGCCAGCCACGCAACCAGAAAAAACATGCGCATTTTCATACCTTGAACAAAACAGATCAGTGCGGCGGTCCAAGCCCTAGAGGGGGCGTTTTTCGGGTCTGGACCGCGCGCACTGTTTCCTGACCCCTCTTGTGAAAGGGCAGAAACGGGTGTGGGTTAGGCTTCGACGCAGCGCGTCAGGGCGCAGGCATTCGAGGTGATCTGGCCTTTGACGGGCCAGGCTGAATTCTTGTGGATGACCGTGACATTTGCGTTCACGATCATGGGGCTGGTGTTGGCACCGGCGAAAGCTCCGGCCGACAGGAACGCTACGGCCAGGGCGGCGGACAGTGTCATCGTCTTCAGGGTCTTGGTCATCTGGTGCTCTCCCGGTTGGGATCATGCGTTGAACTTGGGAGCAACTTAGGAGCCGGGGCTGGAACCAAGCCTGAATGCCATGTTCATGTGACGTTTATGTTTGGCCCTTGCCGCACTGCACACTTGGGTGTTAAGGGCAGCCGTCAACTCCCTGAATCCTGCCATTCCTGCACGAGGTTGACGATATGCCCCGCATTTTCCCGGAATACCTGGCTTTTGACGACGTGCTGATGAAGCCCGGCGCATCCTCGGTCTTGCCGACAGAGGTTTCAACCAAGACCAAACTGACGAAGAGCATCGAACTGGCGATTCCCGTCATGTCAGCCGCCATGGACACGGTGACCGAAGCCCCCATGGCCATTGCCATGGCCCAAGCCGGGGGGCTTGGCGTCATTCACAAGAACCTCGATCCGGAAACCCAGGCAGCCCATGTGCGGCAGGTGAAGCGTTTTGAAAGTGGCATGGTGGTCAATCCCATCACCATTTCGCCCGACGCCACCCTGGGTGAATTGATGACACTGAAAGAGCGGCATCGGATTTCCGGCATTCCCGTGGTAGATGACAGTGGTAAGCTTGAAGGCATCATCACCAATCGCGATGTGCGCTTTGCCACTGACCTGAACATCAAAGTGGCGGAGCTGATGACAAAAAAGCTTGTCACGGTGCGCGAAGGGGTGGACCGGCTGGAAGCCAAAAAACTTTTGCATAAGCATCGTATCGAAAAACTGCTTGTGGTTGATGACGATGGCCGATGTGTCGGTCTCGTGACCGTCAATGACATGGAAAAGGCGGCGGATCATCCCTGGGCGGCGAAGGATGAACATGAGCGGCTTTTGGTGGCAGCGGCGACGGGTATAGGGTCCAATGGCATTGAACGGGCGGAGCGTTTGATTGATGCCGGGGTGGATGTCATCATCGTCGACACCGCCCACGGGCATTCTTCCAATGTCTTGGCACAGGTGACGCGTGTCAAGAAAATGAGCAACAAGGTGCAAATCATCGGCGGCAATGTGGCCACAGCAGAAGGTGTGCTGGCACTGATTGATGCCGGTGCCGACGGGGTGAAGGTTGGTATCGGGCCAGGTTCGATCTGCACCACCCGGGTTGTGGCGGGTGTGGGCGTGCCACAGTTTTCGGCCATTCTGGAATGTGCGGAGATGGGGGCCAAACATGGTGTGCCGGTAATCGCGGATGGCGGCATCAAGCTGTCGGGGGATTTGGCCAAGGCGCTGGCCGCTGGGGCAGGGGTGGTGATGATTGGTTCGCTGTTGGCGGGAACAGATGAAAGCCCGGGCGAGGTGTTTCTGTATCAGGGCCGGAGCTATAAATCCTATCGCGGCATGGGTTCGATCGGGGCCATGGCGCGGGGCTCGGCGGACCGTTATTTCCAGCAGGATGTGGGGAATTCGTTGAAACTGGTGCCGGAAGGCATTGAGGGGCAGGTGCCTTACAAGGGACCGGTGGGGCAGGTATTGCACCAGCTGGTGGGGGGACTGCGCGCGTCCATGGGCTATATCGGGGCTGCAAACCTGGCGGAACTCCAATCCAAAGTGCAATTTGTGCGGATAACCAATGCCGGACTGCGTGAAAGTCATGCCCATGATGTTATGGTGACCCGTGAAGCGCCGAATTACCAGCGCGCCAATTGATTGATTTGGGGGAATCCGGGGGCCATGAATCTGACGAAACTGATGTTGTTGCCGCTGTTTGTGCATGTGGCACTGATCTTTGTTGTGGGCCAGCGCAGTTTGCGGGCGCGCATCAAGTCGGTCACCACGGGCACGACAAAACTGAGCGACATCGCCACCAACTCCGGTGCCTGGCCGTCACGCGTCAAAAAATTAGGCGATAATTTCGACAATCAGTTTGAGACACCCATGTTGTGGTATGCCGCATGCAGCCTGGTGGTGGCACTGAAACTGGAAGATCATGTTTTTGTGGGCCTTTCATGGCTGTTCCTGTTGACCAGACTGATCCACAGCTACGTGCAGACCACCTCCAATGAGGTGCCGTCGCGCATGCGGATTTTCCTTGCGGGATTTCTGACACTGCTGATGATGTGGGGCTGGCTTGCTGTGAAATTATTTTTGATTGGGTAGCTGATGAAACTTGCAGGCCGCGTGCAAGCGGCGATTGATGTTCTGCACGAAGTATTGACGCGATATCGGCCCGCATCGGAAGCATTGAAAGACTGGGGCAAGGCGCACCGCTTTGCTGGCTCCAGTGACCGCCATGCCATTGGCACGCTGGTCTATGATGGATTGCGGCAACGGTCGTCTGCGGCCGCGCAGGGCGGTGGCAACGATGCCCGGCACATTGTACTCGGTGTGCTGCGCGCTGATTGGGGCATGAGTGTTGAAGATATTGCAGCACTTGCGGATGGGGATCATGGGCCACCGGCGTTGACGGCAGATGACCGGTTGGCACTTGGCCAAGTGCCCAAGAATTTGCTCTGGCATGTCGAGGCCAATATTCCGGAGTGGTTGGCCCCGGTGTTCGAAAGCCAATTCGGAGAGGGTGCGAAAGCGGAAGCATTGGCCTTCAGTCACCGGGCGCCCATTGATCTGCGCGTCAACACATTAAAATCGGACCCCTTGAAACTCCGCGCGGTGCTATCCACCTATAGTCCTATGCCCGGCCCTTGGGTGAATACATCTTTGCGCATTGCAGCGCCCGGGCAGAACCAGAAACATGTCAACGTTGAAGCTGACCCTGCCCATGGCATGGGTTATTTCGAAGTGCAGGATACAGCATCACAAATTGCGGCAGCCTTAACGGGTGTACAGCCCGGCGACACGGTGGCCGATATTTGCGCCGGTGCTGGCGGCAAGACACTGGCCTTGGCTGCTTTGATGCAGAATACGGGGCGCTTGGTGGCCCATGATGTGGACAAGCATCGCTTGCGGCCAATCTTTGAACGCGTCATGCGGGCGGGTGCGACATGTGTTGAAGTGATTTCCGCTGATCGTACGGAATTGCTCACGGAAGGCAGCTTTGACTGTGTCGTGGTTGATGCGCCCTGTTCCGGCACCGGGACCTGGCGGCGCAAGCCCGAGATTAAATGGAAATTGACGCGCAAAACACTGGACGTACGCCTGACGGAACAGCGCAATGTGTTGGCCCATGGCGCAAAACTGGTGAAAGTTGGTGGACGGCTCGTCTACTTCACCTGTTCACTGTTGCCGGAGGAAAATATCGAGCAGGTTACCCGCTTCCTCAAACAAAACGCTGCCTTCAGGCTGATGCCTTTCGCCGAACAATGGGCCCGCACCATAGGCGGCCACGCACCCAAGTCAGCTGATGGCCGCACGGACACCTTGCTTCTGACGCCGAATCAACACGGCGTTGACGGGTTTTTCGTTGCAGTGATGCAGCGGATTTAGAGCTTTCCCGCGCCGTCCTTCAGGCAGCCAGCATAGATGGCGTAGCTGGCAAAGCCGGAGTCGCCCGCGAAATTCTTGGCTTCGGCTACGCAGGAGTTCTTGCGGTCAGCATCCGCAGATGATTCGAGTCCCGCGACAGATGCCTTGGCCTCGTCTTCGAGGCGCGTGCATTCGCCAGCGTCCATGCCATTATTGGCGGACTGCCAAGCGCACAGGGCGGTTGAATCAAAATTCAATCCGTCCGCAGCCAGGGCGGGACTAGCCAGCAAGGCCAATGCAAAAACCGTGTATTTCATCGTCTCTTTCCCCATTTCAGGCCCGTTTGCGATTGCAAAACCGCAACATGGCCTTCAAAGTTTCGTCACTTACGTGGTGTTCGATGCCTTCAGAGTCAATACGTGCTGTTTCAGCGGATATGCCGAGGGTTAACAAAAAGTTTTCGACAATATCATGGCGGCGGCGGCCGTGTTCCGCCAGCGACCAGCCATCGCCCGTCAAGATGATATCGCGGTAGGGCTCCTGCGTCACCAGTCCGCGTTCCACCAGCTTTTTCAACATCTTGACCACAGTAGCATTGGCCACCCCCAGGCGCAGGGCCACGTCATTGCCGCGGGCTTCGCCCTTTTCATCAATCAAATCGGCGATCAGCTCCACATAATCTTCAGCCAATTCCGACGAATGATCGGCTCGCGTTCGCTTGAAGGCGGCAGACTGCAATTTGGCTTTGCGGGGTGCTGTGACCATGGTGGTGACGACTTAACCCATTGACAAAGGTTTAGCCAATGCTTAGTTAATTTTAGCAATGGCTAAACTCTTGGATTGTGGATCGTGACGGCTGAGACGGTGAAGGGCTGGCGGCAACGGCGGGGCGAACCTTCGTTAATGGATGTCTTCCGCACGGTGCCCGTGCGCAATACTGGATCGTGGTTCCGCCGCGCAATGGCTTTTGTTGGGCCAGGTTACTTGGTGTCGGTGGGTTATATGGACCCTGGCAATTGGGCCACATCCATCGCGGGGGGCGCACAGTTTGGATATACCCTGTTGTTCGTCTCGCTCTTGTCCAATGTCATGGCAATTATCCTGCAGTCGTTGTGCGCGCGTTTGGCGATCGGGTCGGGACGGGATCTGGCACAAGCTTGTCGCGACGCATTTCCACAGCCCGTATCATTCATACTTTGGTTGTTCGCGGAAACTGCGATCATCGCCACAGATATTGCTGAAGTGGTCGGAACCGCAATCGGTTTGAATCTGTTGTTCGGTATTCCGCTTGAAATTGGAGTCATCATTACCGCGCTCGACGTGTTTCTCATTTTGGGATTGCAGAAACTTGGCTTTCGCTGGGTCGAGGCCTTTATCATTGCGTTGTTGGGTGTGATCTTTGCTTGTTTCTTTGTACAGATCGCCATGGCAAATCCGGAATGGAGACCACTCATCCAGGGCTTTGCACCAACCGTTGATATCGTGCGCAATCCGCAAATGTTATACCTCGCCCTCGGCATTATCGGAGCGACAGTGATGCCGCACAATCTCTACCTTCATTCGGGCGTGGTTCAGACCCGGAATTATGGCCAGAGCCTGCCAGAAAAGCGCGAGGCCCTGATGTTCGCAACCGTTGATTCGACCGTGGCCTTGATGTTTGCCCTGTTGGTCAATGCTTCAATCCTGATCTTGGCGGCCGCTACCTTCCATCGCACGGGTGCGACATCTGTGACGGATCTGGGTGAAGCCCATTCGATGTTGGCACCGCTCGTCGGCTCGTTGCTGGCACCCAAACTGTTTGCAATTTCACTCCTGGCCTGTGGGTTGAACTCGACCGTGACCGCCACACTCGCTGGCCAAATTGTGATGGAAGGTTTTCTCAACATTCGCCTGCCTGCATGGATGCGGCGGCTGATCACCCGCATGGTGGCCATCTTTCCGGCGGCGGGCGTGACGCTCCATTATGGATCTGCGGGAACAGGTACTCTGTTGATTTTAAGTCAGGTCATTTTAGCGTTTCAATTGCCCTTCGCAATTGTGCCCCTGGTGATGTTCACACGAGATAAGTCCAAGATGGGAGAACTTGTTTCGCCACTATGGCTGACGCTGATTGCAAGCGTCATTGCGGCTTTGATCATTGCGCTCAATATGAAATTTCTGTGGGATCTGGGGGCAAAGATTTTGACTTAGAGCCTCGCAGCCTCAATTGAATTCATACACCAATTCTCCGTCAATCCCGCGAATGCGCGCGATTATCCGGGGAAAGTTTTAGTGATTGAAGACCAAGCGGTATTGTGTGTCGTTTCTGAGCAAATATAAAATATGAGCTCAGAAATAAGACGACTTGGAATGACGATAATCGGAGTGTTTCTGACCAGGAAAATTTTTCCCGGACACTCGTGCGCCTTCGCAGAAATGACGGGCAATTTGTGTCTATTTGAGCGTCCTATACTCTAAATGCTGGCCAACAATGCCAGCAACTTTATTGCGGCATAGACCAAAATCGCCCATGTCCACCACGACCAACCAACCCCAATTTTTTTCTTGATCACCACTGACGGCTTGGCGAAAATACTGTCATGGGACCTGAGATTGTTCAGATAGTCGATGAGGTCAGGACCAAGTGACCGGTTGGCAAGTTCCCGGTCCCGATTGGCCCAGCCGAACTCGGCGTCAAGTTTCAGAATAGCGTCGTTGAATGGATCATTCCATGACAGTTTGGCGTGGTTTGGGCCTTGTTTCACGCGTTTTGAGAAATTGCTTTCAATGGCCTCAAGCAGGCGTTCCTCTGCCACTTGCCGCTGATCGAAGGTAGCTGAATGAATGTAACCCATTGCCGCATCCACCTTCTCTTGCGGGATCAAGGTTTCAAAACCTGTGATCCACGCGATCACATCGTGCAACTCATCCACACGCGCTGGTGCCTCCACGCGCAGTGTTTCGACGGCGTGAACTTTTGATTGACGCCTGATGGTTTTTTGCTGGGGCTTGATGGTGGAAGTGGCAGCATGGGTTTCTGCCTTCGCTGTGAATTTTGGTGCTTGAAATTTGGCCCAGCTCAAGGCCTGGTCACGGGCCTCGTTCAAACTTTGGAAGGCCGGGGCATTGTCTTCGGGCCGGTTCTGTTTCAGTTTTCGGGCATAGGCCTTCTTGATCGCCATCACGTCAGATGTCGGTGGCAAACCCAGAATGTCCCAGAAAGAGTTTTCCAACCTTATCAGTCCAGATGCGAAATATGAGATTCGAATTCATCCAGTTGAAGCGCGAAGCTTTCTCGCAG
>CAXTKL010000126.1:0-7495 GCA_964244825.1 uncultured Aestuariivirga sp. | reverse complement strand
CTGTGGTGGTGCCCATCGTCCGGATGGCAATTGTCGGTCACCGAACCGTCCACGTGCTGCACACGCCCATCGGCCAAGTGCTGGTGGTCGTGGTGATGTTGATAGAGCGCCAGTGCCCCTGCCTTGCCACCAAACAAGTGCTTGTAAGCAGTGTTGCCCGCTACATTTTCCGGCGTGCCATGGCAACACACATGTCCATTGAGGCAGATCACGTGGTCAGTCGCCGCCATGACCATATGCAAGTCATGGGAGATCATCAAAATGCCGCAGCCTGTCTGGTCCCGCACCTGTTTGATCAGGTCATACAGTGCAATCTCACCCGAAAAATCGACGCCCTGCACCGGTTCATCCAGCACCAGAAAATCGGGCTTGCGCGCCACGGCCCGCGCCAACATCACGCGTTGAAATTCACCACCGGACAAGTGCCGCACCTCACGTTTCAAAAGATGTGCCGCTCCTGTGCTGTCCAGGGCCGCAGTCATATCAGCATTGGAGAGTGGTTGCGTCAGCCGCATCAAACCTTCCACCCGCAGGGGCAATGTCCAGTCTATCGTCACTTTCTGCGGAACATAGGCGGTCTTCAAAGCTTGGCGTTGTGATGCAGCTCCTTCAGTCGGTTTCAACACGCCGAGTGCCAATTTCGCCGTGGTTGACTTGCCCGATCCATTCGGCCCGATCAGCGTGACAATTTCACCGGAGCGCACACACATGTCCACCCCACGCACGAGCCACCGCCCACCTCGTGAAACGCCGGCCCCTGCCAGCTGTACCAAAATATCATCGCGTTTCAGCATAAGGCACCGTTATCAAAGCAAGACTTGACGATATCGTATGTTATATCATAACACCGACAGTGTAACAAGATAACATCGGGATTATTCTTTATGCGTCTCACCTTTGCGCTCTTGATCATGCTCATATCGTCCACGCTGGCAACGGCAGAGGTCAAAGTTGTTGTGTCCATCAAGCCCATTCATGCGCTGGTCGCGCTGGTGATGCAAGGTGAGGGAACACCGGGTCTCATCGTCAGCGGCAGCAATTCCCCCCACACTTACGCACTCAAACCCTCCGACGCCAAAGCATTGCAGGAAGCCCAGGTGATTTTCTGGGTGGGGCCGGAGCTGGAGGCCTTTTTGCAAAAACCGTTGGAAGCTCTGGCACAGAATGCAAAAACAGTTGCGCTGCTCGACGCGGATGGAATTCAAAGTCTGGCTGTTCGGGAAGGCACGGGATTTGATATCGACCAGGATGGAGATCACATCAGGGGCGCACGCGACGGGCACATCTGGCTTGATCCTGAAAACGCCAAGGCCATGCTGCGCGCCATTGCAGATACATTGTCTGCCGCAGACAGGCTGAATGCAGTCACCTATCAGGACAATGTGAAAGCGGCCTCTGCATCAATCGACAGGCTGACGACAGAAATTGCCGCGCAAGTTGCACCCATCAAAGGCCGTGGCTTCATCGTCTTTCATGATGCCTACCACTATTTCGAAAACCGTTTTGGGTTGCAGGCCTCAGGTGCCATTTCCATCAATCCCGAAAATCCACCGGGAGCCGAAAGCATCACCGCGCTCCGGCAGCGCATTGACGACGGTAAGGTACGGTGCGTTTTCACCGAGCCGCAGTTCGACAACAAGCTGGTAGCGGTGATTCTCGAAGGATCAAACGCGAAATCAGCCACACTCGACCCGGAAGGTGCTGCACTTGAACCGGGTCCTGCCCTGTATGAATCCGTGATGCGGGATATCACCCAGTCTCTTGTGCAATGTCTTCGCTGATCAGAAGCGGAAACAGGGCGTAGGCGATTTGCCCGGCGAGCCCCAGATAATCCCCCAGTGTCCAGGGCGTGGCCGCAACACCACCCTGCAACAACAGCCGCAACGCCAGTTGCAGGGACTGTTCCATGGCCATCAGCAATCCGAACGCAAGAGCACCCATGGCAATGCGCGGCAGATATTCTTCCGGCACCTTGACCCAACGCACCATCAAGCGGCAGCCATACCATGCAATCAATAACATGACGGGCAGTTCCATAGTGATCGCGAAGGTTCGCCCGAGGGCAGGAGTCAAAAACATTTCGCGCAGGACACCGAAAACAACCCCGGCCGTCCCCACAATCAAGAAATAAAAGAATCCCGCGATCCACCCTGATTTCATAGGCAGACAAGGTCTACGCCAACTGTGTCAGCAATCTGGCAAAGCGGCATTTGCACACATGCGTTTGTTTTGATACGCATGGGCAGGCTTGTGGCTACCTATTTTCTGTTGCCATTCAAACTCCTTGCCATAGCCCCGCCAACGCCTAGGCTGGCACTGAAACTTCGGAGCACCCCATGGCCAACACCCGTTTCAGCAATTCCTATCGCATGCACCGCGTGTTACGGCATGACCGTGCAGCGCTTGTGGTGCCGATTGACCACGGCCTGGTCTGGGGCCGGGTGCCGCAACTGGAAGCTCCGGTGCAGGTGATGCAGCGCTTCATGAAGGAGGATATTACGGGTTTCATGGTTTCCACGGGCATCGTCAAAGCCTCGGAAGTCGAACTCGCCCAGAACAGCCAGATGGCCCGCATTCTCGCCATCGATGCTTTCTGGCCAACGGCAGCTCCCGACACGGGGACCGGTGTACTGGTGGCATCGGTGGAAGACGCCGTGCGCCTTGGCGTGGATTGTGTAAAACTATTGTTGCCCTGGAATGTGAATGACGAAGAAAAGCTGCGTTACTGCCAGCGTATCGGCACCGTGATTTCCGAAGCTGCCAAATGGCACATGCCGGTGATGGTGGAACCCGTGTTTCTCAACACCCCGCGTTCACCCGAAATCACTCTGGCTGAAATGGAAGTGGCCCGCGTGGCTTACGACCTTGGCGCCGACATCATCAAGATTACGTTCCCGGGTCCGGATGCCACAGCCAAACTCTGCGATGAACTCGATATTCCCATCGTCGTAGCAGGCGGCCCCTTGAACGGTGATGCCAAGTCCACTTTGAAAGATGTGAGCGACGCCATCGCCGCAGGTGCGCAAGGTGTGGTCGTCGGCCGCAAGGTCTGGCAGCGTCCAGCGAATGAAACCGCATGGCTCATCGCCGAAATGGCCAAGGCCACCCGCACGCAGTTCAAACGCCGCTGGTGATGATCCGTGCACGGATTATTCTGCGGTATTGACGTCGGCACCACTAATCTCAAGGTGCTGCTGCTGGACGACGAAGGCCAGACTGTTTGGGTGAAATCCATCCCCGCGCCGCATCAGCATGACGGCCTGGGCGTGGTGACGGATGCCTCAGCTCTCCTGGCAGCCACGGAAAACCTCATCATTGAAGCTTGGCTTACGACAGGTCGGGGCCGCAGCATCACAGCTATTTCCTCAGCCGGCATCGGCGAAGATGGTGTGGCCACCGACGAAAATCTGCGGCCTTTGGGTCATGCCATCCAATGGAATGACCGCCGTGGCGAAGCCTTCGCTGCGGCCCTGGGGCGGTCAGACCCCGCAAAACGCCATCCCGCCATCGTTATGGATTTCACCACAAGTGCAGGCAAATGGGCCTGGTTGCACCACAACAAACCGGATGAAATACTGCGCGCAAAACACTGGCTGACCATGACCGATTATTGCCTTGCCCGATGGTCTGGCACAGCCTTTCTGTCGGCCACACTGGCCCCACGGACGGGCTGCTATGATGTGTTCACCCGCAGTTGGATTGCGGAGCTTCTCACTCAAAGCCACGCCCCGCCCCTGCCTCCGCTGCACGAAGCAGGCAGTATGGTTGGCACATTGCGCCCTGGCCGACTGATTGACGCAGGTGCCGCCACTGCCAAGACCTTGCTCGTCGCCGGTGGTCACGATCATCCCATGGCCGCCTCCGCCGTGCGCCGCATCCTGAAACAGGCCCGCGTCGATTCCATGGGCACGGCCAATGCCACATACGGCGAAACCGAAACGTTGAAACCAGACACGCCCACCGAGGGACTGTACGTCAGCCTTCCGGTCAGTGGTGCCGCAGCAACGGCCATCGTCGGCATGACCGAATATTCGCTGACACTCGGAAAATGCGTCAGTGACATCGGAGCGCTTTACCAGTCTCTGCGTTCAATCCAGCACATTGCCGATATCCCCAAGGACATCCACACTGCATTAGAAACCCTCGCCCAACAGACAAAATCCCAATGGCAGGCCATGACGCGCCTGGGCGTTCCCACAGCACCCATTTACGCCATGGGCGGCTGGTCGCGCTGTCCGGCCCTGATGCAAATGCGCGCCAATATTTTCGGTGAAGACGTCACCGTGATTTCGGATTCAGAAATGGTCGCCCTGGGTGCTGCCCTGTTCGCAGCACAGGCCACAGGGCATGCGGTGCCTTTCACACTGCCCATGCAGACCATTTCACCCAAGCGATAGCCATCACGGTGCCGTCAATCAAACTTGAGTTCGTGTTGATCGCAAAGCCGCTTACTCTGAAGCGCGATCACGCCTTCTTTGTCAGTGATCAAAAAGGAAAATGCCATGCTTTCGAAAAGCTTCACGCCGCTGATCTGCGCTGCCTTGGCCGTCTTGACATCCACCGCCGAGGCCCGTCCGGTGCGTGGTGTCGTAGAGCTGTTCACCAGTCAGGGCTGTTCGTCCTGCCCACCAGCTGACCGCGCGTTTTCATCCGCAACCGGAGGCAATGGCATTCTGGGTCTGGCCTGGCACGTGGATTACTGGAACGCACTGGGCTGGCGCGACACCTTTTCAACGGCCCAGGCCACATCACGCCAGCGCAGCTACGGCGGTGGCGTGTTCACACCACAGGTCATTACCAACGGCGACACGCTGGTGCGCCCGGCAAGTTCAAGTGGCGCCATTGCAGCCAACGCAAAGGGGTCATTTTCAGTCAACGTCGACATCAAACGGGCCGGGGGCGGTGTGGTTGTGGAAGCAGGCCCGGGCAGCGGCAGCGCCAGCCTGGTTTTGGTGAAATTCTACAACAGCAAAACCGTGTCCATCACCCGCGGCGAAAACACCGGAAAAAGCATTAACTACCGTCATCCCGTCATCGGCGCGCGCACACTTGGCGCATGGAACGGCAAAGCCATCAACATCACCTTGAAATCCGGTGAATGCAGCGGTGTTATTGGCTGCGCCGTTCTGTTGCAGCGTGGCGTTGGCCGCATTCTGGGGGCTGCTGTGCTCTGACGCGATAACTGCGACATGGCTTTGATGCGGGTATTTTGTTAGACCAAAAAATCTGCGCCCACTTATTTGCTCCGGAACCGCCATGTCCTTCATAAAACTCGACGATCTCGGCCACAAACTCGATTCCCTTGCCCATGCCTTGTCGATGCTCGGCGTCGATGAGGCCGTGATGATGCCGGAAGGTGGCGGTGAAAAACGCGCCGAAGCCATCGCGTCCCTGTCCGGCCTGTATCACGACATGGCGGCAGCGCCTCACATCGCGGACTGGATTGCCAAGGCCCAATCCGAACCGCTCGACGACATGCAAAAAATCGCGGTGAAAGAATTCAAACGCAGTTACATCAACCGCACCTGCCTCTCCTCCGCCTTCGTGCAAAAGCAAACCGAACAGCGCCTGCGCTGCGAACAATTATGGCGGCAGTTGCGCCCTGCCGGCGACTGGAAAACTTTCCTTCCCGCCTTCTCCGCCGTCATCGACACCATGCGCGAGGAAGCGCAGTTGCGCGCCGATGCCCTGAAACTTTCACCCTACGACGCGCTGGCCGAACAATATGACCCCGGTGCCCGCATCGCCGACATCACACCCGTGTTCACGGATCTCAAAGCCTTCCTCAAAGACTTCATCCCCGTCGCCGTGGAGAAGCAGAAATCCAAAACCTTAAAGCCGTTGGCTGCGCACTATGCCATCGAGTCACAAAAAGCCTTGGGTCTCGAAGTCATGCAAGCCCTCGGCTTTGACTTCAACCATGGCCGCCTCGATGTCTCGCACCACCCCTTCTGCGGCGGCGTTCCCACTGACGTGCGCATGACCACGCGCTATCGCACAGACGAATTCCTCTCGGCCCTCATGGGCATCATGCACGAAACCGGACATGGTCTCTACGAGCAGGGCTTGCCGAAAGAGTGGTCACACTGGCCGTCGGGCGGGGCACGGGGCATGGCCATGCACGAAAGCCAAAGCCTGTTCGTGGAAAAGCAGATTGGCCGCAACCCCGCCTTCTGGGACTGGGCTGTGCCGCTGCTGAAAAAACACTTCGGCGAAGACTGGACCAAACAGCATTTGCTCGCCCACGTACACCAGGTCAAACCCGGTCTTATTCGCGTTGATGCAGACGAGGTCACCTATCCCATGCATGTCATCCTGCGCTTCGAACTGGAACAGGACCTCGTCAGCGGTGCCCTGAAAGCCGCTGATATTCCAGAAGCTTGGGACCAGAAGATGACGGAGTACCTGAACCTGTCAACGAAAGACAACATGAAAGACGGCCCCATGCAGGACGTGCACTGGCCATCGGGCGCCTTCGGCTATTTTCCGTCATATACATTGGGTGCCATGATGGCCGCACAACAATGGGCGGCGATCACGAGAGAACATCAAAAAGCCAATGACGACATCGCAAAAGGCGATTTCACATTCACCACAGAATGGCGGCGCAAAAACATCTGGCAAAAGGCATCGACGGCTTCAACACCGGAACTCATGCGGCAGGCGACAGGTGAGCCCCTGAACGCCAAATATTTCATCCAACATGTGAAGCAGCGCTACGGTTAATCCGTCCACGGATTAATCACGCGCAGACCTTCGTGGTCGAAGTCCTTGACATTGCAGGTTGCAACGGAAGCGTTGAAGCAATAGGCGGTGGCGGCAATTTGCAAGTCGGCAGTTGACATGCCCCGCCCCGCTTTTCAGCACTCGCGGCAAATCGCGCGAAAGTCCCCGTGCACTGATCATCAAACGGCAGCACCCGTCGAAACAACAGCGTTGTGAAAAGTCGTTCATATTTCTGCGCCAGTTCGCGCTGTCGTTTACCTTCGGGCATGGTCTCCAAGCCAAATTTCACTTCGGCTTTGGAAATGGCCGCAACAAAAATATCTGTCTCGTCAAATTGGTCAACCCAAGCCACAACTTCAGGCGATGGTGCAAGTCGCGTCAGTTCGGCAAGCACGTTGGTGTCGAGCACTACCAATCTTGAAAATCCGGTGGTGGACGATTGGCTGGACGCATCATGATAGGAAGATCATCAGCCCCACCAATATCTTTGAACAAGGCGTTTATGGCTGTTCCCAACCCCTTGCGCTGGCCCCCAGGATTAACAGCTTTCGCCAAAATCACCCGCACTTCCTCTTCCATGGAACGACCATTCTGAACCGCCCGGCTGCTCAGACGGGCTTTCGTTTCGTCATCAATATTGCGGATCGTGAGACTGGCCATGACATCAATGATAGCGAGTTTGCGCAAACAGTGCCTTTGTAGTATCGGTGAATATATGCAAACATCTTTGAATGCCCTACAGGCACATCACCCCTGAGATAGGGCTGAA
>CAXTKL010000125.1:3502-7635 GCA_964244825.1 uncultured Aestuariivirga sp. | reverse complement strand
CGGTTAACACCTCCTTAAATCCCTGTACCTAATTTGGATGGACTTCAAATCGGGGAGACGGTGATGGCTTTGAATTCTGGGATTGCGGCGATTGTGGCCAGGGGTGTGATTTCGGATGCGGATGTGCTGGCGTTGCGCCGCAGTCTCTATACCAGTTGCCGCATCAGCAGGGACGAGGCAGCCCAGTTGTTTCAGATCAATGATACCTGTCCGAGCCATGCCATTGCCTGGTCGCAGTTCTTCACGGAAGCGCTTTCAGACTTCGTGGTGCACCAGATGAAGCCCGAGGGCTATGTGGACGAAATCAATGCCGAATGGCTGATGGCCCAGATGGATGCTGACGGTAAAATTGAGTCATTCAACGAGCTGGAATTGCTGATCCAGATTTTCGAAAAGGCCAAATCGGTTCCGCCCTGCCTCAATCTCTATGCGCTCAATCAGGTCAAACGTGCCGTGCTGGAAGGTGAAGGCGTAACGCGATCCGGCAAGTCCCTGAAAGCCGGCGTGGTGACGGCGGCTGATGTCGAAATCCTGCGCCGCATTCTCTATGCCTATGGCAGCGGCAACAATATCGGCATTACCACCGAGGAGGCGGAACTGCTGTTCGACATCAATGACGCTACCGCCAAGGCCAACAACCATCCTGCCTGGAACATCCTGTTTGCCCAGGCCATCGCCAATCATTTGATGCTGGCCCAGGGGCATGTGGTGAAAAGCCGTGAAACCGCTCTGGCTGAGGACAGGTGGCTGAATGAAAAACCATCGATGTCGGGTTTTGTCACGGCAATGGTGTCGGGTCTTCGCGACATCTACAAGACTGCACCGCATGCGGGTTCCGAAGCCGCGCTGCGCAAGCGCCGGGCCACCACAACACAAGCGGAAAAAATCGCGCCGACGCAAGCCAATTGGCTTTCGTCCCGCATTGGCAGGGATGGCACGATCAGCCCCGCCGAACGCGCCGTTCTCACCTTCATCAAACGGGAATCGCCCGATGTTGACCCGGTGCTGCAGCCCCTGCTAAACCTCGTTGCCTAGGGGCTAGACGGGGCGCTCACACCTGAGGGAGTTTCACCTTGCACAAGGACGAACTTCTGGCACTTCGTAATGCTGGCATTATTGATGCCAGCAAGATGGCAGAAATTTCCGCTTTTTTCGCGGCGATCAAGACCCCGACGGAAACGCAAACACCCCGGTTCGACCTGACCCACGTGCTCTGGTATGTGGGTGCGCTCATCATCATTGGGGCCATGGGCCTGTTCACCAATGACGCCTTCAACCGCATGGGCGGCTGGGCGTTGACAGCCTGCGGTCTGGCCTATGCCGTGGTTGCCGCTTTGGCGGGACATTATCTCTGGACCAAAAAATCCCTTCGCATTCCCGGTGGATTATTGATTGCCGTTGCCGTGTCCATGGTGCCAATGATCATCTATGGCATCCAGGACGCGCTTGACCTGTGGCGGTTCGCGCAAGGCGATCCGGGCGAATACCACAATTTCTATCCTTACATCAACGGCAGCTGGATCTACATGGAAATCGCAACGGTCATCGTTGCTGCAATTGCGGTGCATTTCTATCGCTTCTCCTTCATTCTGCTGATCGCTGCCGTAGCCCTCTGGTTTTTCTCCATGGATGTGGCGGTGTGGTTTGTGCGTTCGCCGCTTGGCACTTATGACTATAATTATGATTTCAGCACCCGCAGGCTCGTGTCGATCATTGTCGGTCTCGTCGTTATGCTTGCAAGCTGGACCATGGACCTGAAACGGCGTGGCGGTTCTGATATGGCGTTCTGGCTGCACATTGCCGGTGCTGCGGCGTTCTGGGGCGGACTGACCCTCAGCGATGGCGGCACGGAACTGCAGAAGTTTTTCTATCTGCTGATCAATGTCGGGCTGCTCGGCCTCAGCCTGTTTCTGGACCGCCGGGTCTATGCCGTGTTTGGCGGCATGGGCATTGCCACCTACCTCGGCCAGCTTGCTTTCTACACCTTCAAGGACATGATCCTGTTTTCTTTCGCCCTCTCGGCCATCGGTCTGCTCATCATTTTTCTTGGATTGATGCTGCATCGCAATCGTGGGCGGCTTGCTTCTGCACTCGATGCCAAGCTTCCTGATGCCCTGAAACGCTTGCGGCCGCAGGCAAAATGATACCAGCTTTTTCGAAGTTCTTTGTCAGACATGCTCCGATGCCACGTGCTGCCGCACTGTCTGCCCAAAAAGCACCATCATGGCGTCGGGAAACACTTTCAGAAACTTGCGGAATTTCGTGTAGTCCAACAGCAAAACGGAGGTTGCGCCAGCCGCCCGCAGCGTGGCAGACCGGTGCGGCAGGAACATGCCATAGTCGCCTGCCACATCACCGCGGGTCTTGGTGGCAATGGCCACTGTGGATCCCGGTGCAATGACCTCCAACACACCTGACATCACGGCATAAACGCAGTCAGCCGTGTCGCCTGCCTTGCACAGCACGTGGCCATCGGCAATGTCGTGCCTTGTAAAAATGCTGGCGAGTACCCGCAGATCGCCCGCTGGAATGGTTTCAAACACCGGGCTGCGCAACATCATGTCCACGCGGGCCTGCACCTCGGCAACATCCACGGACTTGCTCGCCGCATTGAACAGGCGTTCAGCCCGTTTCAACTGTTCGCGCCAACGCCGCGTTTCGGTGAAACGCCGGTTTGGCAAAATGCTGTCGTCACCGGTGATGCGTGCAGCTTCGCGCAAGCCCGAATGATAGCCGCTCTGCATGGTGGCCCAATGAATGCGCAGCGTGTGTTCGCCCGCGAAAAGCAGGTTATTACCCACAGGTGCGGCCAACACGTCAAGTTCTTCGCTGGTGCAGCCGGGGGGAATATAGACATAGGCCCCCAGTGAATAGGGGTCGCCCTGCCAACTGGTGACGTCAATCTTCGATGGCCCCATGGCCTTGTCACCGAAGACATTGCGCAATGCCGCACGCGCGACCGCCGCTGCGGTTTCGCGTGGTGCTGTTTCAAGCGCACGGCCCTCTTCACCGCCCAGCAGCATGACCAGCACGGGCTTGCGATGTGTCTTCCATAAATTCAGAAGTGTGGTGGGGGCTTGCGCATTGCCCGTCGCCAGGTTGGCAAACACATATTGGTTCTGGGGCCAGAAGGGCCAATCAAAATGCAGGATGAGTTTGGTCATGGAGCCTACGCCCAAACGGGCAATGGCTTCACGTTTCCGCTCCGGCAGCGGCGGGTCAAAGGCAATTGTGCCCGACTTCAAAACGCCCAGCGGCACGGTGACAATCACCTTGTCTGCGGTCCAGGTCTTGTCCCCCGAGCGCACGCAGACACCCGTATCAGCGTGAGAAATGTGATCAACGGGCGTGTCAAACGTGATCTCCAGCTCAGCGCTCAGGCGCTGCACCAGCGTGCTGCAGCCACCGGACATCAGACTGTCGCCAGGGCCATAGACTTCATAGCCATCATCCCAGTGCAGGAAGGACAGATTTTGTGCACCCGCACCCGCATCATCCCGCGTCACAATGTTGGTGTGCCAGTCCACGTCGGCTGTTTCACCCCGCAAGGTTTTGAGCACGGTGCGGATAGCGCTTTGCAAGCTCACATCATCAGCGCCGTCAAGCTGCATGGAGCGCCGCAAATCATCGAGGGAATCATGCAGGTCATCCATCGCAGCAATGCTGGCGTCCTTCCGCTCAGCACCAAGGGCCGTCCCTGACTGGTGCAACACCAGGTCTTCCCAGCCACCGGTATAGCTCGAGTCACCACCGACAAATTCCGTGGGCACTTGCAGTTCGCGGCAGATTGATGTGATGGGATTGCCGTCCGTGCCATGAATCCAGTGTGCCCCGTGGTCAATGCCGTCTTTTGTCCACACGCGGCCACCCGCCCGGTCCCGCGCCTCCAGCACCGTTACATCAAACCCCGCCTGTTGCAGCGACCGCGCAGCAGCGAGACCGCTGAGACCTGCGCCGACAACGATTATGCTTTTCACCTGCACAACAGAAGCCCTTCCCGCCATCCGCGTACCCCCGGAAAAACGAGGCTAGGGGAAAATGTTGAGGTGGTCGAGAGGATGACTTGTGCCTTCAGCATTGCACGCTTAGAAGAACATCATGCCCTCACCCGACTTTGCCCTCATCATGGCCAG
>CAXTKL010000125.1:0-3402 GCA_964244825.1 uncultured Aestuariivirga sp. | reverse complement strand
TGCACGCTTAGAAGAACATCATGCCCTCACCCGACTTTGCCCTCATCATGGCCAGATACAATCTCTGGCAAAATGAAAATCTTGTTGATGCGGCCAGTCAATTGAGCGACCAAGACCGCCGGCAGGAGCGTGGCGCATTCTTTGGCTCCATCCAAAAAACCTTTTCGCATTTGTTTTGGGGTGACCGAATCTGGCTCAGTCGTTTCAAGGGCACACCCCTACCCGGTGGAGGTATTGCGGACTCGCTTGAATTGATCAGCAATTGGGATGATTTTGTTGTGCAGCGGTTGAGCTTTGATCATCAGATTCTGGATTGGGCCCGCAACGTCCATCCAGATTGGTTTGAAGGCGATCTGAACTGGTACTCCGGCGTCGTGGGCAAGCAGATGAGCAAGCCGAAGAGCCTGATCTCCATGCATTTCTTCAATCATCAAACCCATCATCGCGGGCAGATTCATGCCATGCTCACAGCCGCAGGACTAAAGCCCGGGATGACTGATCTTGGGTTTATGCCCGAGCAATTTATGGCCTTGTGATGTCTGGTGCATGGGGGCTTGTTCTGGCTCCCAAACAAGGCTATAAGCATTGCCATACATTCACTCACAACCTGAAAAGTTTGAGAGTGGGTCCCGAAAGGGGCCCGCTTTTTTTGTATTCGGATGGACCTATGACTGAACACCGCCTCACACGCGAAACCGGACCTGCCTTGCGGGTGGCGGTGCTTGCCGAACCGGTGCTTGAGGGCATGGGTTTCAGGCTGGTGCGGGTGCGCATGTTCGGCTCCACCCTGCAGATCATGGCAGAACGGCCTGATGGCACATTTACTATCGATGATTGCGAAAGTTTCTCCAAGGCGTTTTCACCCATGCTGGATGTGGCCGACATCATTTCCGCGAAATATCAACTTGAGGTGTCGTCGCCTGGCATCGACCGCCCGCTGGTGCGGGCGCAGGATTTTGAAAACTGGGATGGGCATGAGGCCAAGATTGAAATGGCCGTTCCCCTGGCTGGCCGCAAGCGCTTTCGCGGTGTGCTCGAAGGCTATGCTGACGGTGAAGTCAGGCTTTACATCGACAATCCTGAAGGCGGAAAGGACAAGCTGCTGATCGGCTTGCCGTTTGCTGATATTCATGACGCATCACTTGTACTCACCGACGAACTGATCGCTGCGGCCCGCGCCAAATTGCCCGTATCAGGCTATGGCGACGGGGCTGACATCGACGAAGATCACATTACAAAAGCCGAAGAGGAAATCGACAATGGCTAATACTGCAGTCAGCGCCAACAGGCTGGAACTTCTGCAAATCGCAGATGCCGTGGCGCGGGAAAAATCCATCGACAAGGCCGTGGTGCTGGAAGCCATGGAGGATGCGATCACCCGGGCCGCCAAGGCGCGCTATGGTGTTGAAAATGAAATCCGCGCCGAGATCGATCCGAAATCTGGCGAAACCCGTCTCAATCGTCTGCTGATGGTGGTGGAAACCATCGACAATGATGCCACACAGATAACGCTGAAAGAGGCATCAAAGAAAAATCCGGCAGCCCAGGTGGGAGACTTTATTGCCGAGCCCTTGCCGCCCATCGAGTTTGGCCGCATTGCTGCGCAATCTGCCAAGCAGGTGATTGTGCAGAAGGTGCGCGATGCTGAACGTGACCGGATGTATGACGAGTTCAAGGACCGCATCGGCGAAATCGTGAACGGCACGGTGAAACGCGCTGAATATGGCAACGTCATCGTTGATCTTGGTCGCGGTGAAGGTATTGTGCGGCGTGATGAAGCGTTGCCGCGCGAAACTTTCCGCCCCGGCGACCGCATCCGTGCCTATGTCTATGATGTTCGGCGTGAACAACGGGGCCCGCAGATATTCCTCTCACGAACACACCCGCAATTCATGGCCAAGCTGTTTGGCCAGGAAGTGCCGGAAATCTATGATGGCGTGGTGGAAGTGGTGTCGGTGGCCCGTGATCCTGGTTCACGCGCCAAGATCGGTGTGCGTTCGAAGGACGGTTCGATTGATCCTGTGGGCGCCTGCGTGGGTATGCGCGGATCGCGTGTGCAGGCTGTGGTGAACGAATTGCAGGGTGAGAAGATCGACATCATCCAGTGGTCGCCCGATGTGGCTACCTTTGTCGTAAACGCATTGGCACCTGCCGAAGTGGCCAAGGTTGTGCTCGACGAAGATGTGGAGCGCATCGAGGTTGTGGTGCCGGATGATCAGCTGTCGCTCGCCATTGGCCGCCGCGGCCAGAACGTGCGTCTGGCGTCGCAGCTCACGGGCTGGGATATTGACATCATGACCGAGGCGGAAGAATCCGAACGGCGTCAGAAGGAATTCGCCTCACGCACCAAGACATTTGTCGATGCGCTTGATGTGGATGAAACCCTGGCGCAGCTTCTGGCGTCGGAAGGTTTCAGTGCCGTGGAAGAACTGGTGTCGATTGACGCCGACGAAATATCGGCTATCGACGGGCTTGATGAAGCCACGGCGCAGGAGTTGCAAACGCGTGCTTCTGCATTTCTGGAAAAGCAAGCGGCCGAATGGGAAAGCAAGCGCACTGAATTGGGCGTGCAGGACGATCTCGCCGGTTTTGCCGGTTTGACGGGCCAGATGCTGGTGGCCCTGGGGCAAACGGGTGTGAAGTCACTTGAGGACTTTGCCGATCTCGCCACCGATGACCTGACGGGTTGGAACGAGCGCAAGAACGGCGAAACCGTCAAACACAAGGGGGCCTTTGCAGGTCTTGATGTGACGGCGGCCGATGCCGAGGCCATGATTATGCAGGCCCGTGTGCAACTGGGTTGGATCGAAGCCCCTGTTGCACCCGAAATGGAAGCGGAGGCCGACGCCTGAGCGACACATTAGCCAGCCCCAAGTTGCGGCAACGCATGTGCATCGTCACCCGCGAAGCAGCGGATGAGGATGCACTTGTACGTTTTGCCAGGGCACCTGACGCTACGGTGGTGCCGGATCTGCAGGCCAAATTGCCGGGCCGGGGGGTCTGGGTCAGCTGTTCGCGCAAGGTTTTGGCCGATGCCATCAAACGCCAGGCCTTTGCCCGCGGCTTTGAAGAAGATTGTAATGTGCCGGACGACTTGCCAGATAGGGTGGGTGCGCTGTTGCGCAAGCGGGCGGTGAGCCAGCTGTCGCTGGCGCGAAAGGCGGGCACCGTGGTGCAGGGTTTTATGAAGGTCGAGGAGGCCTTGCGTAAAACAACCGTCAAAGTGCTGCTGCATTCACAAGGGGCAGGGGCCGACGGCGTGTCCAAACTGGACCGTCTGGCGGGTGCGAAAACCGTGATTTCAGATTCTTTTCGGGGAGACGAAATGGATTTGGCATTTGGGCGGTCAAATGTGATACATGCAGCCGTCGCCGCGAGCGGACTGGCTGATCGGCTGGTGGT
>CAXTKL010000124.1:0-7650 GCA_964244825.1 uncultured Aestuariivirga sp. | reverse complement strand
ACATCGCCCACGCCAGACAAGGCTGGGAAGAAGCCAAACGCATGATCGCCGATCCGGAATTAAGACTGGTGATGCTCGACGAACTCAACATCGTGCTGCGCTACGATTATCTGCCGTGGGAGGAAGTGAAAGCCGTGCTCGATACGCGCCCGCCAGACAAACACATCATCATCACCGGACGGAATGCAAAAGAAGAGCTGATTGAAATGGCCGATCTGGCGACAGAGATGGAGCAGTTGAAGCACCCGTTCAGGTCAGGCGTGAAAGCGCAGGCTGGGGTGGAGTTTTAGATGTTCAAGTTTGTCGGATCAATTTTCAAAACAAGAACAAAAAAATCAAACGCACGCCAAAGCGCCCTCATAGGTTTTGGTGAATTTTTTCACAATGTTAGTCAGGGTTCAAAAAGCATAGAGCACAGTTTAGACATTAGACTGAACTCCCTGACACAGAACTTTAACTTCAAGCCACCCTATCTTTCAGAACCAAACAATCTGGTAAAAGATGGAATAAGGAGTCGATATCCAAATAATCTGCCCGCAATGAGTTTTGCGGCCATTACCTATTTTTTCAATCGACCAAAAGGGTATGAACCGCTAGAAATTCAAAAATTCAACCTGTTGCTCGATACTGTTGACCAAGCGCGAAAATTGGATTCCATAAACATGTTGGTTGGAGAAGCAGGATGGTCACCTTCTTATCTGATAAAAAATGTTCTTGAAAGTGACGAACTGACTATCGGCTACATTCCATACGGAAACAACAAATGGCGCAGCGTATCATTTCTTGAAGTGCCCGTAAAAGACTGGTTAGAATACAAGTCGAAATTTCATATAATTCGAGCATTTGGCACAGAGAAGGTCGCAAATAAAATTGAGTTTGATACCAGTTATGAAACGCTGGATCAGCGACAAGCCGCAAGTTCCCACTTGAACAATACTATCAACAGAATTTTGAAAAAAACAATTCCAGAAGACGAGCAAACAAAAATTTCAGGTGCTATTCATGATACTTTGGAAAGCCAGAAATCAAACTCCTTCAAATCTGTCCAGCACAAATTTGAAATAGAGTTTGAAGATTTTCCATGGAGCCCCGATCGAAAACGTGGGGACGATACAGTAAAGTTCAACTTTCATTTCCAGTTATCTAAGAGATAGCCGAGAGCGATGAAAAACCTTTGGTCTTTTCGTCTTCACAAAATCAAGTAGCGAAGCTCAAAACGCCTTCGGCAATCCCGCCTGCTTCAAAACTTCATTCGCCGTATGGCGACTTTTGGAACGCAGCACCGTAACAGATTTTCCAGTATGTGCATTGAGCTACTTCTCATGAGTGCCTTTGCCACCTTCAACCTGCGCAAAACCCGCAGCCATCAAAATTTTACCAAATCCCGGTAGAAATCTTTTGGCACTGTCACGCCACCGCAAGTGTGCGATGAAGTTCTATATCAAACAAAAATGGCCGTTTGGCGCTGGGCACATTGGCTTCAAGCACATCGGGCGCCAAGGCTTCAACCAACGACACAAATTCTTCAAATGTTTCTGCTTCCACTACCAACCCCGGAACATTCGAAGTCGAAGTGAACACTTCCGCTTCCGGGTCCCAAATGGCTGTAACTTTGAAATTCTGCTTCATGGAAGCTCGATACCATTTTCTGGCTTAACTTGCAAAACCGAGGCAAACTTCGCCGCATTCAACCTTGCTGACGCCGCCGCATTCACCTAAACTACAGCCTCTAGCAGCGTTCCCCTGCCGGGACTGAAAGCCATCCCGGTGCGGCCAACCCAAACAGAGGCCAGAGCAGCTGACAAAGTGAATTTGAACGAGACTGTTTCATTTCGTTCCCATACCCATGCGCCTTGCAAAAGCCGAATTGGCACTTTATATTTATTACATGCTTATGAAGCTTGACATGGCAAAAATCAAAACCTCGCTGAAGCGTGAAAACGAAACGTTGCTAAAAAAGGGCTCTGCATTACCGTATCTTGCAGACGGTGAGATCAAGTTCATGACTGCCGACACGCTGAAAGATCAATCAAAGCTGCGCGAACCTGCATGACGCCTTGGCTGATCCTTCTGGCAGGCCCAAATGGATCAGGTAAATCGACGCTGGCAAGGCAACCTGATTTTGCATCAAAAGTTGCAAATGTTGATGGCGCGTTCCTCAATCCTGATGAACTTGCAAAAACTGCGCCACCAGATGCAAACCCGTTGATTTGGTCAGGGCGCGAAATGCACAGGCTTGTGACCGAGTTCACCGAATCCCGAAAGTCCTTCATGGTGGAAACTACGCTGTCTGGAAGAAACCATTTCCGCACCGTCGAAACCTGCAAGAATGCAGGGTACAAACTGTCGTTTACGTTTGTGTTCGTTTCATCGCTCAACCTTGCCAAGGAAAGAGTCCGGCTGCGCGTTTCACTCGGCGGTCACAATGTTCCTGAGGTGGATCAAGTTCGGCGCTACGAAAAGTCACTTCAAAATGCGGCACACATGATTAACTTCGCCGATGAAGCTTTTGTTTACAGAAATGACGGGATTGCCGGACACGAACTCATCGCTATGTATGAAAACGGCATTTCGCTTCAAAAATCAACAAAACTGAATTGGCTGCCTTAGTCGCGTTTGGATGTTGACCCAAGTCGGACGAACACATATCACCGTCATAGCAGCGCCCCACCCACGGGGCTGGAAGCGACTCTGGTGCGGCGGACCCTGACGGGCGTCTACTCCGGAAGCTGCCTTTCCCCGCCACTACGGCGGCGTTGTGATGTGGAGAGGCAGAAGTGATGACCGATAAACTGGGTGTGATGTTGTGTGGCCATGGCAGCCGCAACAGGAAAGCTGTCACTGAATTTGCCAATCTTTCGGAGCAACTGAAAAAGCGCCTGCCGCATTATCCCGTTGAATTCGGTTATTTGGAATTTGCCACCCCGATCATCCGCACCGGCCTCGATATCCTGAAAGAAAAAGGCGTCACCCGCGTGCTTGCCGTGCCCGGCATGTTGTTTGCTGCTGGTCATGCCAAAAACGATATCCCCTCAGTCCTCAACGCCTATGCCGCGCAAAACGATCTCCGCATCGACTATGGCAAGGAACTGGGCATTGACCCCAAGATGATGCGCGCCGCTGGTGACCGCATTCAGGAAGCCATCGACGCCGCCCCCACCCACGTCGAAAAGCACGAGACCCTTCTGCTCGTCGTGGGCCGTGGCGCGTCTGATCCAGACGCCAATTCCAATGTCGCCAAAGTCATGCGCATTCTCTGGGAAGGCTTTGGCTTTGGCTGGGGCGAAGTGGCTTATTCCGGCGTGACGTTTCCCTTGGTCGAACCAGCTCTCGAACACATCACCAAGCTCGGTTTCAAACGTATCATCGTATTCCCCTACTTCCTGTTCACAGGCGTGCTGGTGCAACGCATTTACATGGCAACCGATGCTGTGGCGGCCAAACATCCCAACGTCGAATTCCTCAAAGCGCCCTACCTCAACGATCACCCTGCCGTCGTCGAAACCTTCGTCGAACGCATTGAACAAATCATCTCCGGCGACATCGCCATGAATTGCCAGATGTGCAAATATCGTACCGCTGTTCTGGGTTTCGAAGTCGAAGTGGGTGCCGTGCAGGAAAGCCACCACCACCACGTCGAAGGCATGAGTGCGACAGCCTGCAAACTCTGCGATGCGGAAGGAAACTGCACGGGCCTTTGTCAGAACGGCCCGTTCAAACTCGAGTCAAAACCACAAGGCCACAACCATACCCACGATCCCGGCGATCACACCCATGCGGTTTATCCGCATGCGGATCATCCGCTAGGCCCCAAGAGCATGAAGAAGTGATGGACTATCTTCGCGATCCCGCTGCCATCTATGCCCGCTCATTCGAAATGATCCGGGCGGAAGCAGACCTGTCGCAGATTCCGGAAAATGCCCGCAGCATCGCCACCCGCGTTATCCATTCCTGCGGCATGATCGACATTGTCGATGACCTGATCATCACCCCGGATTTCGCTCCGGCCGCCACCAAAGCCCTTCAATCCGGCGCTCCCATTTTCGTCGACGCCGAAATGGTCCGTCACGGTATCATCGCCAGACAAATCAAAGCCGGCAACGAAATCATCTGTACACTGAATGATCCTAAGGCCCGCGATATTGGCATTGCAATGTCCATCACCCGCTCTGCCGCTGCCCTTGAGCTCTGGTTGCCGAAACTCAAAGGCGCCGTGGTCGTCATCGGCAATGCGCCAACTGCCCTTTTCGCCCTGCTTGAGATCATAGATGCAGGTGCGCCCAAACCCGCAGCCATTGTCGGCTTCCCTGTCGGCTTTGTGGGTGCGGCCGAAAGCAAAGCCGCACTCGCCGCCAACCCCCACGGCATTGCCTTCGCCACCCTCAAAGGCCGCAAAGGCGGCTCCGCCATGGCGTCATCAGTCATCAACGCACTAACGGGTGAAGCATGATGAGATGCCTCCCTCATCCGCCCTTCGGAAGTCAACCACTATGCTAGCCCCCTGGCTCACCATCATCGGCATTGGGGAAGATGGCTGGGACGGGCTTTCCGCTAAGGCACAGGGTACCATCGGCTCAGCCCGCCACATCATCGGCTCAACCCGCACCCTCGCCATGTTGCCCGCAACCGGAGCGCAACACCACGAATGGCCACAGCCCTTTTCTGCTGTCGTCGAACAACTCAAACCCCTGCAAGGCCACCCCACCGCCATTCTCGCCACCGGAGACCCGATGAATTACGGCGTGGCGCGGAAAATCCTGACCTTCATTCCAAAGTCCGAAGTCACAATCATTCCGCATCTCTCGGCCTTCTCACTGGCTGCCGCCCGCATGGGCTGGTCGCTTCCCGACTGCGATTGCTTCACCATCCACGGCCGGCCCGCCGCCAATGTTGAAACCTTCATCCAGCCGGATGCAAAGCTGCTCATCCTCACAGAAGACGAAACCTCAATCGCCGAAGTCTGCCGCCGTCTCGTCGCACGGGGCTTTAATGAATGCACTGTCACCGTATTGGAGAACATGGGCGGAAGTCGCGAACGCATTACCACGTTCGATGCAAATGCCAATCCAAATCGCGACTGGTCACCCTTGAACTGCCTCGCAGTGCACTGCATTGCTGGCCCCGAAGCAAAAATCTGGTCGCGCCTGGCTGGCCTGCCGGATGAGGCTTTTGTACATGACGGCAAACTCACGAAACGCGAAGTTCGTGCCGCCACGCTCGCAGCCCTCAGCCCCGCCCCCGACCAAATTCTCTGGGATGTTGGCGCAGGCTGCGGCTCCATCGGCATCGAATGGATGCGTTCCACCCGTGGCTGCGAAGCCTATGCCATCGAACCCCTTGAAGACCGCTGCGCCATGATCGCCACAAACGCCGACCAACTCGGAACACCACGCCTGAACATTATTCCAAAGGCAGCGCCGGACGCTTACAGAAGCTTGCCCCGCCCCCATGCGGTTTTCATCGGCGGAGGAATTTCCGTACACGGAACATTTGAAGGCGCATGGGATGCTTTGCGGGTTGGCGGCACCATGGTCGCCAATGTCGTTACAATCGAAGGCGAAATGCATCTCTATGACTTGCAGGAAAAGCACGGCGGCGAGCTGGTGCGCGTGGATGTCTCGACACTCACCAAAGTTGGTCCCCACCGCGCCCTGAAACCCCGCATGGCGGTCACGCAATGGCGGGTGATAAAACCATGACAGGAACACTTTATGGCGTGGGCGTGGGTCCCGGCGACCCTGAACTGATGACGGTCAAGGCCTGGCGCCTGATCAGCATGGCAAAGGTCATCGCCTATCTCGCCGCCAACGGTGGTGAGTCCACAGCCCGCAGCATCGCTGCCCCGTTCATGCCTGAAGATGCCGATGAGATTATCATCGACATGCCCATGCGCGTCGAACGTGAGGCAGGCCAGGCCGCCTATGATGCAGGCGCCAACCGCATCGCTGAACGTCTGGAAAGTGGTGATGACGTCGTCATGCTCTGCGAAGGTGACCCCTTCTTCTACGGCAGCTTCATGTACATGTTCGAACGTCTTGCAGCTCAATTCACAACACGCGTGGTGCCTGGCGTCACGTCAATCACCGCAGCGGCTTCCGTCATCGGTCAGCCCTTGTGCGAACGTGACGAGGTCCTGAAAGTCTTGCCGGCAACCATGAACGAAAATGACTTGCATCGCGAATTGTCAACTACATCTGCGGCAGCCATTATCAAGGTCGGTCGGCACTTCGGAAAGGTAAAGCGCGTTTTACGGCACCTGAATTTGGCTGCCACAGCAATCATACGCGCCACGCACGATGACCAGATCATCCGCGATGTTGCCGACATTCACGAAGACAGCCTGCCCTACTTCACCACGATCATTGTACGGACGTAAATTTTGCAACCCGCCATTTTCATTCTCGGACCAACCGCACTGTCTTTAGCAGAATTGATCAAGGCCAAAGTGGGCGGAAGAATTCACGGACCTCCGCAGATTGACGGCGTTGACGAGGTTTATGACAAGGCCACACGCGCAATGGGCTTTGCGTTCCAAAGCCACCAACCCATGATTGGCATTTGTGCCGCAGCAATCCTGATCCGGGCCGTAGCACCCTTCTTGAAAGACAAGTTCACTGAAGCCCCGGTCGTGGCCGTCGCTGAAAACGGTTCTTCGGTGGTGCCGCTGCTGGGCGGACACCATGGCGCAAACGCCTTGGCCCTCAGCATCGCGGAAGCCACACATGGCCATGCCGCCATGACCACGGCCAGCGACGTGATATTTGGATACAGCTATGATGAACAAGCCTATGGCCTGGTGCTTGGCAATCCTGAGGATGTGAAAGCGGCAACAGCGGCAAAACTGCGGGGTGAAGAGGTGTTCCGCCACAATACCATTCACGACAGAAAGGGCGATGACCGCAACATCATCTATCACCCCCAAACTCTCGCCGTCGGTTTGGGTTGTGAGCGTGGCACCTCTGTTGCAGAAGTGCGCGCACTCATCCGCACAACCCTTGAGGCCCACAATCTTTCAACCAAATCCGTCGCGATCTATGCATCCATTGACCTGAAAGAAGATGAAGCTGCACTCTCGACGCTTGATAATGTGGTGTACTTTTCGGCCGAACAACTCAAGCAGCAATACACGCGCATCGCCACACCATCCAGCCACGTCGAAGATGCGGTGGGCACGCCCAGCGTGGCCGAAGCCGCAGCTCTGGCCGCAGCCGGTGATGAAGCAACCTTGATTGTGCCGAAAACGAAAAGCAAACGCGCCACCATTGCCATTGCCGAAGCACCAGAACCTATTCTGGATCCCGCCGGAAAACGCCGGGGCAAGGTGTCTGTGGTTGGCATCGGCCCCGGTACAAACACAATGCGCAGTCCGCAAGTGACCCGTGAACTGGCATTGGCCACGGACTGGGTGGGATATGACCTCTATCTCGATCTGTCGGCTGACATCAAAACCAGCCAGATCGAGCACCGCTTCCCCCTCGGCGGCGAAGAAGACCGTTGCCGCCATGCCATCGCTTTGGCAAATCAAGGAAAGCGTGTGGCTTTGATCTGCTCAGGCGATGCCGCCATCTATGCCATGGCCGCGCTGGTCTATGAACTCATCGACCGCGAACCAAATCGCGTCGCAGTGGTGGTGCATCCCGGCATTTCAGC
>CAXTKL010000123.1:0-7766 GCA_964244825.1 uncultured Aestuariivirga sp. | reverse complement strand
CGCAAGGCAAATTCACCCGTTTGGTGAATCAATGTGGTTTACATCTCCAACACCCGGTCCACTGCCACAATACTGTGACCGCCATAGCCGTTAAAACGTGTTGCAGTTGCCAGGCCATAGGCTCCGAGTGTGCCGAATTCGATGTAGTCGCCCTCGCTGATGCCTTTGTAGAGGTCGAGGCGGTGGGGGAGCACATCGAGGGGGTCGCAGGTGGGGCCGAAGACTTTCCAGGATTTGGCGACGCCTTCCAGTTCCTTGCCGTCGCGGATCAGGCGGTAGGGTGGTTTCAGGTCGGGGGCCTGCATGTATTCCATCATGCCACCATAGACGCCGTCGCTGATGAAAAGGTCGTCACCATCGGTGCAGACGAGTTTCACTTGTACGAGCAGTGACATGCAGGTGGCGACCATGCCGCGACCGGGTTCACATTCAAGCGCAGGATGATCAGGGCCGAAGGCCTTGGTCACGGCCTGGTCAATGGCGCGGAAGAAGATTTCTGGTTCGGGGGCGGTTGAAAGTTCATAGTTTGCTGGAAAGCCGCCGCCGACATTCAGTGTACGGACGGATATCTCAGCGTTCTTGGCAATGCGGGCTGCCGCTTCAATGTGGCGGACGTAGACCTGTGGTTCGGTGCTTTGCGAGCCGGGATGGAAGGTCAGTACGGGCACATAGCCTGCGGCGACAACCTGTTGCAGCAGTTCGATGCAGATGTGTTCCGGTGCGCCGAATTTTGTGGAGAAGTCATGGGCTGACGAGCCACGGTCACGGGGGAGGACGAGTCGCACGGCAATTTCAACGGTGGCATCCGGGCCGATGATCGCTGTAATCTTTTCGAGTTCTTCCTTGCAGTCAATGACGAAGCGGCGGCAGTTATAAACCTTGTAGGCGTCGGTGATTTCGCGCCGGGATTTGACTGGATTATGATAGTGGAAATGCGGATTCTTGATGACAGCGGAGACAGCGGCCATTTCATGGACAGAAGCAACGTCCCAGACGGTGACACCTGCTTCAGCCAAGGTGGCGAGAACTTCGGCGGAGGAGTTGCATTTCACGGCATAGGACACGGTGCCCGGAAAATGATCGAGGAATTGACGGGCGCGGGATTTCAGTTCATCGGCGGAAAACAGGAATACGCCTTCCTCGGGAGACAAGGCTTTGGCAACGGCTGCGGCATCGGCAAAGCGGGCATTGTGGGCGGGATGGTGGAGAATGGCGGCGGTCATGGCGTGCTCCTGTGAGTCGGTTCGCAAAATGGACTTGCAAGGTGAAGAAATGAAGACTGCATTCTGTTGTGGTGAGCCGGATGTTCCGTCATAATGACGGAGAAAGCGGCGGAGTGGTGATGTCTGAGCGGGATGAGGAATTGCTGGGGTTGCTGAAGATCAATGCGCGGGAGCCCGTGGCGTCGCTGGCGCGGAAGCTTCAAGTGTCCCGGACCACGGTGCAGGACCGGTTGAAACGGCTGGAAGAAACTGGCGTGATTTCCGGTTATGCGGTGAAGCTGGGCAAGGCGGCAAAAATTCCCGGGATTTCGGCGCTCGTGACTTTGGGAATTGAACCGCGTGCGCAGGTTGATGTGGCGCGGGCCATGGGAGCTTTTCCACAAGTGGAAACCTTGCATACGGTGAGCGGCAAATTTGATCTTGTCGCCATGGTTAAAACGCCGACGTCTGAAGACATGGACAAGCTGATCGACAGGATTGGCATGTTGAAGGGTGTCACCGATGTTGAAACCGCCGTCATCTTGTCAACGAAGCTGGATCGCAGGTAATCTGCTGCGATGGGAGTAATGTAACATGTTGCGGAACGTGATTGCGCTGTTGATTCTGGTGAGTTGTGTTTTGCCTTTGCGGGCGGAGACCGCTGCGCCGAAATCCCGCATTGAAGTGCAGATGAGTTTTGCGCCCATTGTGAAGCGGGCTGCACCGGCGGTTGTGAATGTCTATGCGCGCAGCATTCGACGCCAGGATGAAAGCGGATTGCTGGCTGATCCGTTCTTTCGCAGGTTCTTTGGTGCTGACGGAAATTTTGGACGGCCGCGAGAACAGGTAGCGAATTCCTTGGGATCTGGAGTCATTGTCGATGCGCGGGGTTATATCGTCACCAACAATCACGTGATTGCCAACGCATCTGATATCCGCGTCGTGCTTTCGGACAAACGCGAATTTCAGGCCAAACTCTTGCTGGCTGACGACCGCACGGACCTTGCGGTTTTGAAGATCGAGTCACCCGATGAAAAATTGCCAATCCTGCCGTTGTCTGACTCCGATGATCTGGAAGTGGGCGATCTGGTACTGGCCATGGGCAATCCCTTCGGCGTTGGTCAAACCGTGACAAGTGGCATTGTGTCGGCCTTGGCGCGCACGCAGGTGGGTGTTACGGACTACCAGTTTTTCATTCAAACCGATGCCGCCATCAATCCCGGCAATTCCGGTGGCGCACTTGTAGACATGAATGGCGGGTTGGTGGGCATTAACACGGCAATTTTTTCAAAGTCGGGCGGCTCCATCGGCATCGGCTTTTCCATTCCCTCGAACATGGTGAAAACCGTGGTGGCTTCTGCTGAAGGTGGTTCCAATAGAGTGCGGCGGCCCTGGCTTGGTGTGGAGCTGCAGGACGTGACACCAGATGTGGCAGACAGTCTGGGCTTTGCCCGGCCTGAAGGTACACTCATTGTCAATTTACACCCCGCAAGCCCGCTGCTTGCGGCAGGGTTGAAGCGCGGCGATGTGGTGGTGGCGATTGATGGCAAGCCCGTGGACAGTGCCCAGGAATTTGGGTTTCGCGTTGGCACAGCGCAAATCGGCGAAACCAGGATCATCGAATACCGGCGTGGTGACCGCAGTTTTGAAACGCGGATGAAGTTAATTGCAGCACCTGAAACTGTTCCACGGGACGAGAGTGTGATTGAAACGCATACGCCACTTGATGGATTGACAGTGGCCAATCTGTCCCCTGCGGTGGCGGAGGATGTGGGTTTGACGTCAGACGCGACAGGTGTGGTGACGGTAGGTGTCAAGGCCGGATCGCCTGCAGAATTGTTTCAGAAGGGTGACGTGATTTTTGCCATCAATGACGAAACGATTGAAACTGTGGCGCAACTTAAAACGGCTTTGGCGCAGCGGCAGCGCTTCTGGACCATTGGTGTTTTGCGGGGTACACGCAAATTGTTGCTGAAGTATCAGGAATGACATCGCTGTTTGATGTGGGTGGGCTGACGGAACAAGGCCCGCGCCCGCTGGCGGACCGCCTGCGGCCCCAGCGGCTTGACGATGTGGTGGGGCAGGACCATCTTGTCGGCCCAGAAGGCACGTTGACGCGTATGCTCTCTTCCGGGCGTATTCCCTCACTGATTTTCTGGGGTCCACCGGGCACTGGCAAAACTACCATGGCGCGGCTGCTGGCCGGTTCCACGGGACTGCTGTTCGAACAAATGTCCGCGATTTTTTCGGGTGTTGCTGATCTCAAACGTGCGTTCGAACAGGCACGTATGCGGCGGGAGCAGGGGCGGGCAACCTTGTTGTTTGTCGACGAGATTCATCGCTTCAACAAATCGCAGCAGGATTCATTTTTGCCCTATGTGGAAAATGGCACCATCACGCTGGTGGGGGCGACAACGGAGAATCCGTCGTTTGAACTCAATGGCGCGTTGCTTTCGCGCTGTCAGGTGCTGGTGTTGAATCGGCTGGATGATGTGGCGCTTGAGGCGTTGATTGCGCGGGCAGAAGTGTATGAACGGCGCAAGTTGCCTGTCACTGCTGAGGCGCGTGCTGCGCTGCTTTCCATGGCGGATGGTGACGGGCGGTATTTTCTCAATCTGGTGGAGGAAGTGTTTGCGGGGGTGGAAGAGGGTGCTTTAGACATTGCACCCGAAGCTCTCGGTAAACTCGTTGCAAAACGTTTGCCGCTCTATGACAAAGCAAATGATGGGCACTACAACCTGATTTCGGCCCTGCATAAATCCGTGCGCGGATCAGACCCGGATGCGGCCTTGTATTATCTGGCCCGCATGCTCACGGCCGGTGAAGACCCGTTGTTTCTGGCACGGCGGCTGGTGCGCATGGCGGTGGAAGACGTGGGGCTGGCGGACCCTGAAGCCTTGAAACAGGCCCTTGCCGCAAAAGATGCCTTTGATTTTCTGGGATCACCTGAGGGTGAACTGGCACTGGCGCAAGCCACTGTCTACATCGCGGCGGCGCCAAAATCGAATGCCATTTACACGGCCTTCAAGGCAGCGATGAACAAGGCAAGAGAAACCGGGTCATTGATGCCGCCAAAGACGATTTTGAATGCACCCACCAAGCTGATGAAGGCGCAGGACTATGGCTCGGGCTACCGCTATGACCATGACGAGCCGGAGGCGTTTTCAGGACAAAACTACTTTCCCGATGCCATGGTCAGGCAGAAATTCTATCACCCCGTTGAACGCGGCTTCGAGCGGGATCTGGCCAAGCGGCTGGAGTATTGGGAGAGATTGCGGAGGGATCGGCCTGCATAAAAGTGGGCCGGTGTCCCGGCCCGGTTTTTAATATCGCTACGCTGCGACTGTATTTTTGGGTTGTTTTTGCGGTTTTCGGCTCAATCGGGCACGAATGATGTCTATTTCCGCCTCGTCACACTCAAAACGCTCAACGAACAGCCCAAACGGACCCTTGATCAGCTTAATCTTTTGCCGGCCCATGTGGTCGCGGCCTACCATCATCCGCGCGCCACGCTTGACCGCCAAACACACGCGGTCAATATCCGCTTCAGTCATCTTCATTGTGCCACCTTTACTCATAATGGCCCCCACAGCACTCACCTACGGAAAGTCTAAGACAAATTGAATTCAAATTCAACTCGAAACAAATTCAGGTTTAACGGACCGGTTCGACAACACATGTGGGAATTGCCACATCCCCCTGCACAGAATTGATTTGGCTTGCTATATGGGGGCATGGCAAAATCTCCTGACAAGCACGACAACAATACCGACACGGGCGTTCTGACCCGGGTAAAACCGAAGACCAAGAAGCCATCCTTGTACAAGGTCCTGCTTTTAAACGACGACTATACGCCAATGGAATTCGTTGTCATGGTGTTGGAGCAGTTTTTCAGCAAGAACCGCGAGGACGCCTATACCATCATGTTGCATGTGCATCAGAAAGGTGTGGGTGTGTGCGGGGTTTATACCTTCGAAGTGGCGGAGACCAAGGTGACCCAGGTGATGGATGCGGCGGCCAAGGCTGGCCACCCCTTGCAATGCACCCTTGAAAAAGAGTGAAGGCCTGCTTCAGCTTGCCTCTCGTCAAACGCAAAATCTGTCCTATATTGGGTGATGAATGATTTGACGCCGGGCAATGGTTCGGTTTTCCCTTAAGGAGCAAAATCTTGCCCACGTTTTCCCGCAGTCTTGAAAAGGCCCTCCACCGTGCACTGTCTTTCGCCGCAGAGCGCCGCCAGGAATATGCAACACTTGAGCATTTGTTGTTGTCACTCACCGAAGACAAGGATGCAGTGTCCGTGCTGAAGGCCTGCGGCGTTGATCTTGATGAGCTGCGCGAAGACTTGACGGATTACGTTGACAATGAATTGGCCAATCTGGTCACGGATATTTCTCAAGAGGCAAAACCAACGGCGGGTTTCCAGCGGGTGATCCAGCGAGCCGTGATCCATGTGCAATCGTCGGGCCGTGAAGAAGTCACCGGAGCCAATGTGCTGGTGGCGATTTTCGCCGAACGCGAAAGCCACGCAGCTTTCTTCCTGCAGGAGCAGGATATGACGCGCTACGATGCGGTCAACTATATTTCCCATGGCATCGCCAAGCGCCCGGGTCTGAGTGAATCCCGTGCCGTTCGTGGTGCGGAGGAGGAAGATCACAGCAGTGAGGACAATAATAGCGCAGCGCCGAATGGAGGTGGTGGCAAGGGCAAAAAAGAGCAGAGCGCACTTGAGGCCTATTGTGTTGATTTGAACAAGAAGGCCGAAAATGGCAAGATTGACCCGTTGATCGGACGTGAAGCCGAGGTCAACCGCACCATTCAGATTCTGTGCCGCAGGCAGAAGAATAACCCGCTGTTTGTAGGCGAGCCTGGCGTGGGCAAAACAGCCATTGCCGAAGGTCTGGCGCGCAAGATCATCAAGGACGAAGTGCCGGATGTACTGAAAGGCTGCACGGTGTACCAGCTCGATATGGGAGTGCTTTTGGCGGGCACGCGCTATCGCGGCGATTTTGAAGAACGCTTGAAGGCTGTCATGAAGGAAATCGAGGCAAAGCCCGGGGCCATCATGTTCATCGACGAAATCCACACTATTATCGGGGCAGGGGCCACGTCAGGTGGGGCGATGGATGCGTCAAACTTGCTCAAACCGGCCTTGGCATCAGGCACACTTAGGTGCATTGGATCAACGACTTACAAAGAGTATCGCCAGCATTTTGAGAAGGACCGTGCCCTGGTGCGGCGGTTCCAGAAGATTGATGTGAACGAACCGTCCCTGCCGGATGCGATTGCCATATTGAAGGGCCTCAAACCCTATTACGAAGAATATCATAAAGTTCAGTACACGGACGAGGCCATTGAAACAGCAGTGCAGTTGTCTGCCCGTTACATGAGCGATCGCAAACTGCCGGACAAGGCCATTGACGTGATTGACGAGTCGGGTGCGGCGCTGATGTTACTGCCTGAGAACAAGCGCAAAAAGATCATCGGCGTTGAGGAAATCGAAGCGACGATTGCAACAATGGCGCGGATTCCGGCCAAGACCGTGTCACGCGATGATGCGGCTGTTTTGAAGAACCTTGAGTCGGAATTGAAGCGGCTGGTGTTTGGCCAGGACAAGGCGATCGAGCAGGTGGCTTCGGCCATAAAGTTGTCACGGGCCGGCTTGCGCGAACCCGAAAAGCCCATTGGCAGTTATCTGTTTGCGGGTCCGACAGGTGTGGGCAAAACCGAGGTGGCCAAACGGCTCTCAGAAGTATTGGGCGTGAAATTCCTGCGCTTTGACATGTCGGAATATATGGAGCGGCATTCGGTATCGCGCCTCATTGGCGCACCTCCGGGTTATGTGGGCTTTGACCAGGGTGGTTTGCTGACTGACGGCATTGATCAGAATCCCTATTGTGTGCTGCTGCTCGACGAAATCGAGAAAGCCCATCCTGACCTGTTCAACATTCTGTTGCAGGTGATGGACCATGGCAAGTTGACGGATCACAACGGCAAGTCGGTGGATTTCCGCAATGTGGTGCTGATCATGACCACGAATGCGGGCGCTGCCGAATTGGCCAAACCGGGTATCGGGTTCGGTTCCAATGTACGGCTGGCGGAAGACAATGAAGCCATTACCCGCATGTTCACACCGGAATTCAGAAACAGGTTGGATGCCACTGTAAACTTTGGACATTTACCGCCGGAAGTGGTGCGAAAGGTGGTGGAGAAATTCGTGTTGCAGCTTGAGGCGCAATTGGCTGAGCGGCAGATCAACATCGAAATCTCAACGGAGGCAGCGGACTGGTTGGCCAAGACAGGTTACGACCAGCAGATGGGCGCACGGCCATTGTCGCGCGTCATCCAGGAGCATGTGAAGAAGCCATTGGCGGAAGAAGTGCTGTTCGGCAAACTCACCAAGGGTGGCACGGTGCGCATTCTGATGAAGGATGACAAACTGGATCTTGCCTATTTGAGCCGCGAAGAAGAACGCAGCAGCTTGCCAAAACCGGCGGAGCGGAAATCGCTACCTCGTGCGGAGAAGACTGTGGTGAAGAAGGTGCGGAAGGCAAGAGTGAAGTA
>CAXTKL010000122.1:0-7883 GCA_964244825.1 uncultured Aestuariivirga sp. | reverse complement strand
CACCCATACCATTCTGCCCAAACACCTCTCGCTCCGCCAGCGCCAATCTCACCCCACCAAGCGTAAACAAATCTCACCACCCCACCCAATTCCCCTATGTTATCATGCCGAAACCAACCCCTACGGTGAATCCCCTTGGCCAAACGTGATCTTCCGCCTCTCCGCGCATTAACCGCGTTCGAAGCCGCCGCCCGCTTAGGGTCTTTCCGTGCCGCCGCCACGGAACTCGGCATCACCCGCTCCGCCGTCAGCCATCAGGTGAAGCTCCTGGAAGACCGCATGGGCCTCACCCTGTTCCGCCGTGATGCACGCCGTGCCGAACTCACCACCGTCGGCCAGTCCTATTTCCCCACCATCAAGGACGCCTTCGACCAGATCGAAGCCCACACCAAAGCCGTCAAACCCTCGACCCTCGACAACGAACTCACCATCCAGGTTTACGTCACCGTGGCGCTGAAATGGCTGATCCCCCGCCTGCATGATTTCGAACGCCGCTTTCCTGACATGAAGGTGCGCCTGTCCACGTCATACATCGATTGGGATTTTGACGAGCGCAATGTCGACGTGGGCCTGGTGCTGGCCCGTAACAAACATCCGGAACACTATTATGCGCCCCTGTTCCAATCCATGCTGGTGCCGGTCTGTTCGCCCAAGCTCATGCAAGGCGAGAATGCCCTGAAGACACCGGATGATCTCAAGAAACATAAACTCATCGACGTCTACACCGCCGAAGAAGATTGGCAGATCTGGCTGGATGGCGCTGGCATCAAAAACGTGAAGGCCCAGAACCGCCTGTCCGTTGACAGTTACATTCTGGCCCAGGAAGCAGCCATCGAGGGCAGGGGTGTGGCCATGACCATCGGCCCCTTCGCCATGGAAGAAATCAAACTGGGCCGCCTCGTGCAGCCCTTCCCCCTGCGTGTGCCGCACAAGCATCAATGGTACTTTGCCTGCAACGCTGAACACCGCAAGAAAAACAAGATCAAACGCTTTGAGGATTGGCTGATGAAACAAGTGGCAACAGATCCGGCCTTGAGCGCCTATCGCATGCAAGGCAAAGCAGCATGAGTGAAGTGATCCCCGAAGCGGCCCGCCGCAGCCGCCGTGATGTGAACAGAAGACCCGTCAGCACCGCCATTCAACAGCAGAAATCGTTCAAGGCCAAACGTCCCTTTCCACCCACGCGACTGGTCAGTGACGACCAGATTGAAGCCATCCACCACGCCTCTCTCAAGGTGCTGGCCGAAATCGGCATGGACTTTATGTTGCCGGAAGCGCGGGACATTTTGAAAAAGGCCGGTGCCAGCATTGATGGAGAGCGCGTGCGCTTCGATCCCGATATGATCACTGAAGCCATGGCGTCAGCGCCCGGAACCTTCACCGTGCATGCCCGCAACCCCGCCAACAACATGGTCATCGGCGGCGACAACATCTGCTTCGGCACTGTGGGATCCCCACCCAATTGCCATGACATTGATGGTGGCCGCCGCACCGGCAACCATGCCGATTTCACCAAGTTCATCAAAATGGCGCAACACTTCAACGCCATTGATTTTCTCTCGGGCTACCCCGTCGAACCCATCGACATTCACCCCGGCATTCGCCACCTCGAAGTGCTGCGCGAAGTTGCCATCCTCACCGACAAGCCCTTCATCGCCTATGCCCTTGGCAAGGACCGCATCCGCGATGGCATCGAAATCAACCGCCTCGCCCGTGGCGTGTCGCATGACCAGTTCGACCGTGAACCCAGCTTGATGACGGTGGTCAACACCAACTCGCCCCTGAAGCTCGACAACAACATGCTCATCGGCATGATTGAGTTGAGCTCGCGCAACCAGGTCGTCTGCGTCACGCCCTTCACGCTTGCAGGGGCCATGGCCCCCGTCACGGTGGCAGGCGCTCTCGTTGAACAAAATGCTGAAGCCCTCGCCGGCATGGCCTTCTGCCAACTCGTGAAACCGGGCAGCCCCGTCATCTACGGCGGATTTACCTCGAACGTTGACATGAAGTCCGGTGCCCCCGCCTTCGGCACGCCTGAATACATGAAAAGCACTATCATCGGCGGTCAGTTGGCGCGCCGATACAAAGTTCCATTCCGCACCTCCAACACCAATGCCGCCAATATGATGGATGCCCAGGCCGCTTATGAAAGCGTCTTCTCCTTGTGGGCACTGACCATGGGTGGCGGCAATTTCATCATGCACGGTGCAGGCTGGCTGGAAGGTGGCCTGGTTGCCAGTTTTGAGAAATTCGTACTCGATTGCGACTTGATTCAAATGGTCAAATCTTTCCTGCAACCCATTGAAATCAATGATGATGCACTTGGTGTTGAAGCCATTCGGGAAGTCGGCCCCGGCGGCCATTTCTTCGGTGCACAACACACATTGGCCAGATACTCCGACGCCTTCTACGCTCCCATGGTTTCGAACTGGAGCAACAACCAGCAATGGGACGCCCAAGGTAGACCCGACGCCCTCAAACGCGCCAACACCCTGTACAAACAATCCCTCACCGAATACGTTCAACCCTCCATGGATGAGGCGGCAAAAGATGCACTGGACGACTTCGTCAACCGGCGTTTACGCGAAGGCGGCGTGGCCACGGATTTTTAGAAGGTTCCCTCTCCGTCACGCTGCGCGCGCCACCTCTCCCGCAAGCGGGCGAGGAAAAGAATTCTCATTTCCTCGCCCGCTTGCGGGAGAGGTGGATCGCGGCGCGAGCCGCGAGACGGAGAGGGACCCCGCGTGACCGCCATCCTCGTCATCGGCGGTGCCAATCTCGACATCAAGGCCAAGTCACTTGATCTCAACCATTTCGGCACCTCAAACCCCAGCACCATTTCCACATCACCGGGCGGTGTTGCCCGCAATATTGCCCACAATCTTGCAAGGCTTGGCGCCGATGTTGGCCTCATCAGCGTGATCGGTAACGACCACCAGGGCAACGCTGTGTTGAATGCAACCAGAGCCGCAGGCGTGGACATTTCGCGCGTCAGCGAAACTGCTGCTGCAACAGGCACTTACATCGCCATTCTGAATCCTGATGGTGAACTGGTGACGGCCGTCAACGACATGCGTGCCACCGATGCCATCACGCCGCACGTGATCATGTCTTTCACCAAGGATATTTCAGCCGCAAAGCTTGTCGTCGCCGATTGCAATTTGCCGCTCGCCACCCTCGAAGCCGTTGCCACTCTCGCCCGGCACAAGCTTTTCATAGAACCTGTTTCGGTGCCCAAGGCGCAAAAACTTCTGGCTCTCCTCAAGGCCGGCACCATATTCATGGCCTCACCCAACCTCGACCAGATCGAAAATCTCACCGGCTCCCGTGACATCGTGGAAGGTTGTAACGCCCTCCACAAACTTGGCCTGCAACACGTCGTCGCCCACGCAGGCCCGGAAGGGGCCTTCGTTTCAAACGGCGACGACATCGACCACGCCCCGGCACAATCGGCCGGTCCCATCATCGACGTCACGGGTGCCGGCGACGCCGCAGTGGCGGGCCTTGTGTTTGCGCTGCTGCAGGGCGATGACTTGCTCACCGCCGCCAGTTTCGGCCAAACCCTTGCAGGCCGCGTTATTGCCAGCCCACATTCGACCCTGGAGTGACCATGCCCGTAAAATGTTCTGCCCCGGTTGCCGCTGCCCTGAAAGCGGGAAAGGCCGTTGTGGCACTGGAAAGCACCATCATCGCCCATGGCATGCCCTTCCCGCAAAACCTGGAAATGGCGCGGCAGGTGGAGCACGTGATCTCGCGGCACGGCGCCGTCCCCGCGACCATCGCCATCATCGACGGTGAACTGCGGGCCGGGCTTGACGACGCAGCGCTCGAACATTTCGCCAGAACCGGAACTTCCATCATGAAAGTCTCGACCCGCGACATCCCCTATGTCGTCTCGCGCAACATGACGGGGGCCACCACTGTTGCCTCCACCATGCGCATCGCCGCCTTGGCGGGAATCCCGGTTTTCGCCACCGGCGGCATGGGCGGCGCCCATCGCGGCGCCGAGCGCAATTTCGACATTTCCGCCGACCTCATGGAATTCGCCCACAGCAGCATCGCCGTTGTGACGGCCGGAGCCAAGGCCATTCTGGACCTGGCCCTCACGCTGGAGATCCTTGAAACCCAAGGCGTTCCCGTCGTCGGCTACGGCACCGACGAATTTCCAGCCTTTTACTCCCGCCAAAGCGGACTTCAATTGACACAACGTGTAGACAATCCAGACCAACTCGCATCCCTCCTTCACTCAAAAGCGAAGCTAGGATTAAAAGGTGGCATAGTTGTGGCAAATCCTATACCGCTGGAAGATGAAATTCCTGCTGTGGCAATTCAGCCACACATCGACCGCGCCGTGGCGGAAGCCGCAGCCCAGGGCATTGTCGGCAAGCACGTCACCCCTTTCCTGCTGAACCGTATTGCCGAAATCACCGAAGGCAAATCGCTGAAGGCCAACATTGCCCTGGTCTTGAACAACGCCAAAGTCGCCGCCCAAATCGCCGTCGCCTATGCTCGCCTCGCGCAATAACCTCATCGGCATTGCATCCCTCTGTTCAGGGGCCCTCGTGTTTTCACTGCAAGACTCGGTGATCAAGGCGATCAGCGGTGATCACGCCGTCACCCTCGCCATCATGCTGCGCGCCATCGTATCCTTCCCGATCATTGTCGCCATGGTGGCCTTTTCCGGTGGCATCCGCCAACTTGATACACCGCATTGGCCCATCCTCTGCCTGCGGGGCATCATTTTGCTCTGCGCCTATACCACCTATTTCATGGCCTTCCCCGCACTGCCGCTGGCCGAAGCCATTGCACTCTATTTCATGGTGCCACTGATCATCACCGTCATGTCCGGTCCACTTCTCGGCGAACACGTTTCACTCGCCGCCTGGGGCGCAGTCGTCCTCGGCCTCGTTGGCGTCGGTGTGATTTTGCAGCCGGGCAGGGCGCTGTTCGAACCCGCAGCACTGCTCTCCCTCGTCAGCGCCATCACCTATGCCTACGCCATGATCCTCGCCCGCAAGCACGGCGGCGAAGTGCCCGCAACGGTGATGACCTTCTATCAAAATGCTGTTTATCTTTTGGGCGCATTGCTCATCGCCGTTGTGGTTTATGCACTCGGCCTCAAACCACCGGGCCACCCCAGTCTCGATTTTCTGGTGCGCAGCTGGGATGTACCGTCGCTGAAAGACATGGGCCTGATGGGCGTATGCGGTGTCATCGCCGCTTTCGGTGCAACACTTCTGGCGCAAGCCTATCGCAAGGGCCAGGCCAACATTGTGACACCCTTCGAATACACAGGCATGATCTGGGCCGTCGTTTTTGGCTATCTGTTTTTCAACGAAGTGCCAAAATGGACAACGCTCGCTGGCATGGCCCTGATTGCGCTCGCAGGCGTTTTGGCACTGAATGCCGGGGCAACAATCAAAAAACCGCATGTTCCCCAAGATTGACCGTGGCCTCGCCACGGATCAGCTGGGCATGAAAATCTTCCAAGCTGTCTGAACCAAACGAAGGCGTGGCATCAGCGTCATAGCGGCCCGTCTCGGCATTCCACACCAGCATCGACTCCGTCGCATAATAGCGCCCGATCCGCGCAAGCTCAGCCTTGTCTTTGCGGCCCAAAATACTCAGCACACGGATAATCACATCCATCATCACCACGGGCACCTGTTTGAATTTCGGCTTTTGACCGAGAAGCGCAAACAACTTCTCCCCCTGTTCGCGCGGCGTCATCGCAGGGTCAGGACCCGCAATGGGCAGAATCGCATTTTGCAATTTCGGATCATCCAGGCAATTGGCGAGATACGAAGCCAAATCACGGTCACTGATCGGCTTGCAAGCTGTCAACCGGCCATCCCCAAACAGCAAAAACGCTTTGCCCATTTTGACCCGCGCCACTTGCCCCGACAACGATTTGAAATAGGCCGTCGGCCTGACAATCGAATAGGTCATCCCGGATGTGATCAACGCGGCCTCAAAGGCCAGCTTGGCATGTTGAAACGCCAGCCTGGGTTTCTGCACGCAGATCGCCGACAACAAAACAAACTGCCGGACTCCCGCAACCTTCGCCGCCTCCAAAACTTTCACATGCGCCTGATAGTCAACCGCCCAGGCATCGGCAGGCAGACCGGAGCGCGACGCCATACAGGATACCACCGCATTGAACCGCTCCGCCAAAAAACCTGCGCCCTGAACTTCGGAACGGCCAAAACAAACAACCTCATGCCCCCGCGACAGAAGTTCCCGAACAGTGGCTTGGCCAATCGTACCTGTGCCGCCGAGCACCAAGATGCGGCGTGGTGATCGCAGTGCCATCGCTTATTGGTTTTTCAACGGCCACTCTACCGTATCATGATCCGGGTGCTGACGATTGCTCTTCCGCACCGCCTCCACCCGCGCCACGCCATCAATCTCTTCAGAGGTTCCGGCATCATGAATCTCCGCAATCTCGGAAAACCAGGGCATCCGGCTTTCAATACTGTCCTGTGAAATCGGCTTGATCGACTGCGGCGCATCAAACGCCCCGATGCAGAGACCAATATCCTCTGAATTTAGCGGATCATAAAACAGCGGCGTTCCGCACTGGCCACAAAACCCGCGCTCCACATGTTCAGAAGACCGGAACCGCGCAGGAGTCCCCCGCGTCCAGGTCAATTCCAATTTCGGCGTGCTCACCAAAGCCGCAAAATAATTCCCCACCGCCTTCTGGCACATGCGGCAATGGCAGATATGGGCATTGTCAAACAAATCAGCCGTCCGAAACCGGATCGCCCCACATTGACAGCCGCCCGTATAAACATCCTGGGTCATGCAGCAGTTCTAGCGCTGACAAAGACGAGGCGCAACGAGGCCTTGAAATTAGCTAACCACTTAGCTAAGTTACGGCGATGACCATCGTAACCATCCACGAAGCCAAAACCAACCTGTCCAAGCTGATCAAACTTGTCGAAGCAGGCGAAGAAGTTGTGATCGCGCGGGGCAGTTCTCCTGTTGCCCGCTTGCTTCCCATAAATGTGCAGGGACGAAACCTTGGCCGCGGTTCCTTTGCAGATTTGCGCGGTGCCGTTTCCAACGAGGCCTTCTTTGAACCTCTGCCGGAAGAGGATCAAAAGCTCTGGGAAGGGCAGGAGTGATCTACCTCCTGGATGCCCATACCCTTGTCTGGTGGCTGACCGACGACCCGCAACTGTCAGCCCGCGCGATCTTCGCAATTGAAGACGATCCCGAAAGATGCGCCATCAGTGCCGCAACGGTTTATGAAATTGGCATCAAAGTGGAAAACGGAAAATGGGAAGCCGCCCGCCCCATTTACGCGTCGATGCAAGCAATTTTGGAAAGCAACGGATTCCGCCACCTCCCAATCAGCATCGAACACGCAACCCTCGCCCCAAAACTCCCCACCGATCACCGCGACCCCTTCGACAGACTACTCGCCGCCCAAGCGATCCTCGAACACATGGACGTCGTGACCATTGATGGGAGGATCAAGGATTTGGGTGCGCGAGTGATCTGGTAAAAAATCCCGTTCTCCCTCGGCCCCACTTGGCCGGGGGAGTACCCGAAGGGGGAGGGGGTGTTGGCCACGCAAAAGATTGAAGCTTTTGGATTCTATGGCTTCACCACTCCACCCATATAATCCAGCGCATAGGCAACAGTGCCATTCACAGCAATCGTTTCGCGACCCTTGAACTGTTCAATCGTCCCTTCCGACTGAATCCGGAAAAGACCATGCAGACCCGACCATTCAAAATTATCAAGCAGACGGCCTTGCGCGTGTTCTTGCGAAAGTGCCGCCCGCAAAGTCTGCGCCGCGCGGTCCCCATCAATCAAGTCGGGCCTCAAGATAGAACCGTAATAGAGCATCGACCAGACAGGCTCATCCCTGA
>CAXTKL010000121.1:0-7986 GCA_964244825.1 uncultured Aestuariivirga sp. | reverse complement strand
ACCTTGGAAATGCCTTCGCCATACATGATGTCGAATTCCACCATCTTGAACGGCGGGGCCACCTTGTTCTTCACCACTTTTACGCGGGTCTGGTTGCCCACCACCTCATCCCGGTCCTTGATGGCGCCAATACGGCGGATATCCAGACGCACCGACGCATAAAATTTCAAGGCATTGCCACCCGTCGTGGTTTCGGGGCTGCCAAACATGACGCCGATTTTCATGCGAATCTGGTTAATGAAAATGACCATGCAATTGGTCTTGGAAATCGACGCCGTCAGTTTGCGCATGGCCTGGCTCATCAACCGCGCCTGCAAGCCGGGGAGCGAGTCGCCCATTTCGCCTTCAAGCTCAGCCTTGGGTGTCAAAGCCGCCACCGAATCGATGACCAGAATTTCCACCGCACCCGAACGCACCAGCGTATCGGCAATTTCCAGCGCCTGCTCACCCGTATCCGGCTGCGAAATCAGCAATTCGTCCACATTCACACCCAGCTTGCGGGCATAGATCGGATCCAGCGCATGTTCGGCGTCGACAAAGGCGCAAATGCCACCTTTTTTCTGCGCCTCGGCCAGACAGTGCAACGCCAGCGTGGTTTTACCCGATGATTCCGGCCCGTAAATTTCGATAATGCGGCCCTTGGGCAAACCGCCAATGCCGAGTGCGATATCAAGGCCGAGCGACCCGGTGGACACCGCCTCAATTTCCATTGCCGTATTGGCCCCGAGCTTCATGATCGAGCCCTTGCCGAAGGCCCGCTCAATCTGGCTCAACGCCGCTTCCAGTGCCTTGCTTTTGTCCATCGAAGAATTCTCAACCACCCGAAGATTCGCTTGTGCCATTGCCCTGATCCTTATTTCATCTGAAAGATTGATACGCAACACGGGAGAGAAGTTCCCCTCGTGTATGCTGTATGTTCTATTTTTGTTCGGAATGCAAGCACAAAATTTTCAAATCTTGCCGCCCAGCAATTGCGATAAAATCTGACTGACCGCCTCAAAGGCATAGGGCTTCGGCAACACCTTCTGCAGATCCGTGCCTGACATGCGATCTCCCGAGGCAAAAGCAAAGGGCACATTGCGGGCACGCAACAAGGCTGAGACGGGTTCAGCTGTTTCTCCCCGCAAATTGAAGTCCACAATGGCAGCATCGCAGGGCGCGTCACGCACCAGTTCCATGGCCTTGGCCACACTATGGGCGGGGCCCACGGGCGTGTGCCCCAGTTCGACAATCCATTCCTCCAGCATCATCGCAATCAGGGTTTCATCTTCAACGATCAGAATGCGGGCCACAGATGTTTCCTCCTTTCGCCGATGTACTCACTATGGCATTATGCAACATTAGAACATTGAGGCAAGATAAATGACCTTTGGTCGCGTCACCGCTGCCATCAGCAAACGTCCGCTCTGGTTTCAATTGGCCCTTCTGGCTGCAATGTTGGCACTGCCTCTGCTGCTGTCGTCCTACGTCATGTTCAGCCGCCTGGTAGAAAACAGCCGTGCCAACACCAAGCAGTCACTGCTTCTCAATGCCAAGACATTGGCCAGCCTTGTTGACAATGAAATCCAGACGCACGTTGCCATTGTTTCCACGCTGGCCTCATCACCTGCATTGCAGACGGGCGATATTGCAGCCTTCCAGCAGGAGGCAAACAATGCCCTGCGCTTTGTGCCGGGTTCCAGCATTGATCTGTTCGACGAGGCGGGCAACAACATCTTCACCGTGCCCAACAGCATGGTGGCGGCGGTGAACTGGAAGCTGCCCCTGGAATGGGTGAGTGCTACGCTTGCGACAGATGGAATCCATGTTGGAAACCTTGCAACCCATGGCCAGTTGAACAGGCCCATGGTCACCGTCACCATGACCGTCAATTTGACCAATACACGCAAGGACATTCTTTCGATCAGCATTCCGCCTGAGCGCTTCCAGGCCTTGATTGAACGCAAGTTCAGCAATGGTGAAATTGTCGGCGTGATTGATCGTGACCAGAAATTCGTGGCCCGCATCCCCGATATTGCCAAGCGATTGGGCACCCTTGCCAGTGACGGCTGGCGAGGGGCCATCGCAAGATCGCCGGAAGGTTGGGCTGAAAACAGGGTGCTGGAAGGGGACTGGAGCATTACCGGTTATGCCCCGACGCAAAACGGCTGGACTGTTGGTGTGGCGCAAACCGAGAGTGCCTTGAACAAGCCGCTGATTGATATTTTGTGGTCGTCGCTGCTCGCGTCACTTTTCATGACCGGGTTGGGGTTGTTGCTGGCTGCCGTCATTGCCAGACACGTGAGCAAGGGCATGACGGCCATCGCGCAGAGTGCCCTTGATCTGGGCGGTGACAAGGCGGTCGCCGAGCGCCAAGCGCCCTTCAAGGAAGCGCAGATCATATCGCACAATCTCGCGGCCGCATCCATGGAGCTGGCGCGGCGCAGCAGCGCCCTGAAACGCGCCAACAGCGAACTCGAAGACAAGGTTGCCGAGCGCACACACAGTTTGCAAGCTGAAATGGCGCGGCGCGAGGAAACCGAAACCACCTTGCGGCAGGTGCAGAAAATGGAAACCGTCGGTCAGTTGACGGGCGGTATTGCCCATGACTTCAACAACATGCTCACCATTATCATGGGCAACCTCGATACCGCCCAGCGCCGCATGGCCAAATCCACTGATGTGACAGCACTCCAGCAACCCATCGCCAATGCCTTGCAGGGTGCCAAGAGTGCGGCCAACCTGACCCAGCGCCTCTTGGCCTTCTCGCGCCAGCAGGCCCTGCAGCCAAAACCCACCAATTTGAACAACCTGGTCTCGGATGTGTCCGACATGGTGACGCGTCTTGTCGGTGAAAACGTCAAGGTCGAAACCGTTCTGGCGGCGGGCCTGTGGCAAACCTATGCCGATGCCAACCAGCTTGAAAATGCCCTCATCAACCTCGTCGTCAACGCCCGCGATGCCATGCCCGACGGCGGCAAGCTCACCATCGAAACTGCAAATTCGGCGCTTGATGACAACTACGTGGCCCGCTTTGGTGATTTGAAAGCCGGACAATATGTCATGCTCAGCATCACCGACCAGGGTGGTGGCATTCCGCCGGACAAGCTGGAGAAAGTGTTCGAGCCCTTCTTCACCACTAAAGGCCCCGGCAAGGGCACAGGCCTTGGCCTGGCCATGATCTATGGCTTCGTGCGGCAATCGGGTGGCCATGTGCGCATCTACAGTGAGGTGAACCAGGGCACCACAGTCAAACTCTATTTGCCGCGCTTGGCTGGCGAAGCAACAGTGAACGCCAGTCCGGAGGACAAACTGGTCATACCAGCAGCGCTGCCGCGCGCCAAAAAAGCCGAAACCATTCTGCTGGTGGAGGATGACAAAGGTGTGCGCGACTATGGCACATCAGTGTTGAAGGAATTGGGTTACCGCGTGCTGATCGCCCCCGATGGAACCCATGCCCTCGAAGTTTTCAAGCAAGCCAAACGCGTCGATCTTCTCTTCACCGATGTGGTGTTGGGCGGCATCCTCAATGGCCGCGAACTTGCTGATCGCATTCGCGCGAGCCATGCCTCTCTGCCCGTGCTCTTCACCACCGGCTATACCCGCAACGCCATCATCCACCACGGGCGCCTCGATGCAGGCGTGAACCTTTTGAATAAACCCTATACCCAGCAAGACCTCGCCATAAAAGTTCGCGCCGCCATTGATAAACGCTGACGCATTCCTGAATTTTTCAGCGGAACAAATTTCGGCCGCCCGGCATTTCAGTTTTGAACTTCACACACGAAGTTGAAAAACTGGAGGTTATGCAATGACCAATATCGATACAGCCGTGGAACGCCAAGCCCGCATCCGGGTGTCACGTCCAAACATGATGAACTACGAAGATGATGTAAAACAGTTGCCACCAATCTACACGCCGTCAAACACCCTGCGCCATACGTCCAATGCCGCCTGGTTTGAAGGTCGCGACATTGCGGCAGGCCTTCTCGCTTCCTTGATGATGCTGGCACCTCTTACAGCCTATGCTGTGGGCTGGGGTGCGTGAATTTCGGCCAGACCGGCGCACATCCCGTGAAATGTGCGCCGGCCCGACGTCAAATACCCCAATAGGTTGGCGTATCATAATAGCTGTGCACCTTGGTTTCCCAGTTGCGGTCACTCCATGAATCGTCGCTGAATTCCGGTGCGTCGCGCAACTGCTGCTCGGTAATGTCTGTGCGAAAACCGTTGAGATCCTGATCATAGCGTATCTTGGCCCAGGGAATGGGATAGTGATTGTGGATCAATCCCAGAAATCCACCAAAACTCAAGACCGCATAGAGGACGCGGCCCGACTGCTTGTCGATCATGAGATGGTCAACTGATCCTATTGCCTCTCCAGTGCCGCCAAAAACAACAGTTCCTTCAACGTCCTCACTTGAAATCAGGGCGTGATTTGGATGTGCAGTGTCCATGATGCTGGTCCTCCTGTGCAATGGCTCATTCTGAAACGCCAACGCAGATGCAATGTTCCGGTTTGATTTGAGAGCCGACGTTATTGAGACGGAAGCACATTGCGCCCGGAATACCGTCACCCCGTCCTAAGGCCCGGTGTATTGCGTTGAGTGGCGTTGCACTTCAAACGACAACATCGGGTGCTCAATTGAACGCAACTTCCACGACTTCTTCATTCCCACGAAAGTGCACGCGTGTCCGGGGGAAATCTACAAGCCCGAATCACCTCAGATATCGCCATTCCAAACGCGCGTGCAGCGCAGCGAAGTAAGCGATTTGGAATGACGAATTTCAGGTGAGTTGTTTTCTGCGTTCGTATTCCATATTCGCTCAGAAACGACGCAAAATACCGCTTCGCCTTCAATCACAAATACTTTCCCGGACACGCGTGCGCATGCGCGGGAATGACAGCCATTTTGGGTTCATTTGATCGTCCCACGTTCTAAACTGCAAGGGCTTTCATTGCCCCAAAGCACAGTTACCGCCAGCAACAACAAATGGTCCGGCATAAGCCGGACCATGGTGTTGTCACTTCGATTTGTCTGCCACGTCCTGGGTTGTCGCCTTGCCCGACTTGTCACTGCGCCACTTGTCGAAGTCTTCGGAGAACTTCTTGCGGCGTTCGGACTGCCAGCCCTGGTAATCTTCGTCCAGCTTGCCCATCTGTTCATTGCGCCAGTGCAAATAGTCGGCATCATGTTGTGAATGCCCGCCGCCAGTATTTTCGCCTGCGCGAGAGTTGCCTTGACCATAGCCTGCGCCGCGGGTCATGCCGTCATCGCGATCATAGGACGATTCATTGCCATAATACTGTCCCCCACCACTTTGACCACCATCATCGGCAAAGCGGCCCTGCTCATCGCGGGGTTGGCTGCGCCTGGAATCATTGCGTCCATAACCACGGCCACGCGATTCACTGGTGAATTGACCGCTGGCATCCCGGCCCTGGTGTTCCCAGTTGTTGTTTGCAGAGTAACCACGGCTGCTTTCCTGGCCGCCGTAATTGTCGTCGTGCTGGGATTTTCTGCCGCCGTCGTTGTAGCTGTCACGGCTTCGGCCTTGCGATTCATGTCTCATTGGTTTTCTCCTTCCATTTCCATTTTCAGAGCGCGTTGGCTCTGCTCGAAAAATGTGGGGCGAAGACATTGGTTCCATGGCAGCAATGAAATTGATAGACCCGCCATAGCCCACCAGAATCTTGCATGGCTGTTAGAACAAAAGCTTGACCGCCCACACCAAGGCTTGTGAAGGCAGGCCATCCCACCCCAGCCTTTGTGGCCAATATCCAAATGGCACGCCGGCGGGTCTTCGCCACCCCTTGCACGTCATGCCGCCACGTTTCATATCAGCAGGGTCACGTGCAGTTGTGCACATCAGGAGCACGGGGCCGAAACGGCTCTCGCGGCGATATCAAACCTCAATCCAAGACTGACCATCCCATCCCGCTTATCCGGGACCATCCCCATTATTGTGGAGTCCATCATGACTTATATTTTCATTGCCCTTTCGGGCCTGCTTTTGCTTGTGCTGGTGTCAGGCCTGCGTATTGCCCAGGAATACCAGCGCGGTGTGGTGTTTCGCCTTGGCCGCTTTTCTTCGGTGAAGGGGCCGGGCCTGTACTGGATCATTCCCTTGATCGACTGGCAAAAACGCATTGACATCCGCACCAGTACCGTTGCCGTCGAGCAGCAGGAAACCATTACCAAGGACAGCGTCACCATCAAGGTCAACGCCGTGCTGTGGTACAAGATCACCGATCCCGCAAAGGCCATTATCGCCGTGGCCAATTATGGTGATGCTGTCTATCAGGTGGCTCTCACCTCACTGCGCAACATCATCGGCCAGCACGCGCTGGACTCGGTTTTGAAGGAACGTGATGCCATCAATGGTGCCCTGGCAAAGATCGTCGATGAAGCCACATCGGCCTGGGGCATCCATGTGGAAATGGTTGAAATGAAAGACGTGGAAATTCCGGTGACCATGCAACGCGCCATGGCCCGCGAAGCCGAAGCCACCCGCGAAAAACGCGCACGCCTCATCAAGGCCGAAGCCGAACAGGAAGCCTCGGTCAAACTCGCCGAAGCCAGTGAGGTCATTGCCAGAAATCCCCTGGCCCTGGAACTGCGCCGCATGCAGATGGTGCAGGAAGTGGGTGCGGAAAACAACACCACGACCATCGTGATGCTGCCCTCCGACATCATCTCCCTCGCCAACAGTGTCACAAGTTATCTGAACCGGCAGACAGGCCACGCCGCACCAAAGTGAGCCGCCGCGACCGTCCTCACTCGAGATCGATCAGAAAGCTGCGTGGCCCGCCGCCGGGCAATGAATCATACAGCACCAGAATGCGCGTCAACTGCTTTTGCTGGCCCAGAACCATCAGCCCTTCGGCCTTGCCGCCATCTTCTGCGGCGGCAAGATCATTGATTTTCCTTGCCGATGACAGCGCCTTGTCGACCACCCAGACTGACGCGGGCACCCGGCTAGCCGCCGCACTGCCATCGGTTGGTCCGGCCAGCAACAGCAGCCGCCCATCGGGCAAGGGTGTCAGATCGCGGATGCCATTTTCGGCACCGAGCTTGAGGGGATGGATGACAGCTGTAAGAGCTGGCGCTTCTCCGGCCGCAACGAACAACGCATCCGCAAGCACTTCAATTATAAAGCTCTCGCCATCGAGAGAAGGTGCGCGGAGACCCGCAAGCAATCGATTGCCGATGACTGCCAGCCCTTCAACATTGAGGCCGCGCGCGCCACCTTCCAGCTTCTTGGCAAAATACTGACCCGCCGTTGCAGGCGCTTGCGAATTTTGCAACGTGGTCCTCAGCGCTTCGGGCAGGCGATAGGTATCCTGAACTTTGAGCAGCTGGCCCTGGTCATCAAAATCATAGCGCACCAGCAGAAACGCCGAAGGTCTCATTTTGTTTTTTGAGCGGCTACAGCCCTGGGACCCCGTTACGTAAACGGAATTGCCACTGCTGGCCACAGCCTCGCCATCAAGATCAGCGAAATCGTCGACCTTGTGACACTGTTCAGGCGGTGGCGTACCGAAACGCCCACCGGCAGGTGCAGTCTTTTGTATTGCAGGCAGACCATCACCTGCGGTGAAACTGCCGTCAGTAAGGCGCACGAATTGCGGCCGATCGGTTTCATCGTCAATGACCACACAATTGCGTTCCGACTGCTGGGCCGCAGGCGGAAAACAGGCAATGCCACTGATGTTGAATTCCCCATCCTTGCCGAGAAAATGTCCGGCGACGAGCAATCTGCTGTCTGGTTGCAGCGGCGGCTCCGCATGGACAGCGCCAACTGCAAGCATAGTGCTTGCCATCACTGCAGCGAAAACCCAGATGCGAAGATGTGGAGAAACAAAATAACTGTCCATGACGGCCTCGTATTTTGATTGCTGTCACGTTAAGCCTCCTGCCGTCCCTTGGCAACACACTTGCGCCAAGACCCGTTGACCCCTCCCCGGTTTTTGTCCAAGTTCCGCTGTGCAGCACCAGAAGGACC
>CAXTKL010000120.1:1567-7998 GCA_964244825.1 uncultured Aestuariivirga sp. | reverse complement strand
AAGCGCAAGCGTTCGTGAATCTCTTTCAAAATCCGCGCGGCTATTTCCTTCTGCTTCGGCGTCAACTTGACTTCGAGTTGGCTGTACCATGCGTCCGCGTCCGCAATGGAAAACTTCGAGACATTGCCGATGTGCAGATTATCGATCTTCACCGCGAGAGCCTGCGGCTTCAGGCGAAAGCCGTTGCAGACATGACATTCATGGTCAGACTGATAGCGCGCCAGTTCCTCGCGCATCCATTCCGAATCTGTCTCGCGCCAGCGCCGTTCAATATTGCCGATGACCCCTTCAAAGGCCTTCTTGGTTTTGTAGCTGCGAAGACCATCGTCATAGGTAATGGTGATTTCATCTTCACCTGTGCCGTTCAGCACAGCATCGCGAAATTTCTTCGGCAGGTCTTTCCATGGCGTGGTCATAGAGGCCTTGAAATGTTTCGCTAACGCCTCGAGCGTCTGCGCATAATAGGGCGACGTTGCCCCCGTCTTGGCCCAAGGCGCAATCGCCCCGTCCCGCAGGGACAGCGACGTATCCGGGACAATCATCTCAGCTTCGAATTTCAGTTCCGTGCCAAGTCCATCACAAGCGGGACACGCGCCAAAGGGATTGTTGAACGAGAACAGCCGTGGCTCAATCTCCTCAATGGTGAAACCCGAAACCGGACATGCAAACTTCTCCGAAAACATGATGCGCTCATGGGTCTCGTTCTTGCTCTTGTTCGCACTCTCTTCCGACGTTTGCGAAGCGGGCAGGGGCTTGTCGGTGAATTCGGCAATCGCCAGGCCATCCGCCAATTTCAAAGCCGTCTCAAATGAATCCGCCAGTCGCGTGGCAATGTCTTCGCGCACCACAATGCGGTCCACCACGACATCAACGTCATGCTTGTATTTCTTGTCAAGCGCAGGCACCGCATCAATCTCGTGAAACACGCCATCCACCTTGACGCGCTGGAAACCCTTTTTCTGCAGCTCCTGCAAATCCTTCTTGTATTCACCCTTCCGTCCACGGACGATTGGCGCCAGAATATAAAGCCGCGTCCCCTCAGGCAGCGCCATGGTGCGGTCCACCATCTGCGTCACGGTTTGGGCTTCAATCGGCAAGCCAGTGGCCGGCGAATAGGGCACGCCCACCCGCGCAAACAGCAGGCGCATATAGTCGTAGATTTCAGTGACCGTGCCCACCGTGGAGCGCGGATTGCGCGACGTGGTTTTCTGCTCAATGGAAATGGCGGGCGACAACCCGTCAATCTGGTCCACATCCGGCTTCTGCATCATTTCGAGGAACTGCCGCGCATAGGCCGACAACGATTCGACGTAGCGCCGCTGTCCCTCGGCATAAATCGTGTCGAAGGCGAGCGATGATTTCCCGGAGCCAGACAGCCCCGTGAACACGATGAGTTTGTCCCGCGGCAAGTCCAGCGAGATGTTTTTCAGGTTGTGCTCGCGGGCACCCTGAATAGAGATGTAACGTTTTGTGTCGGCCATGCCTGCGGTGCTAGATCAAATGAAGAACGTTGACAACCGCATATACGTCACAGCCGCATGACAGGACCTGTCAGCAGGGCATCTTATGAAAAGAGCCTTGCCAGATTGCAATTGGCTTTTTATAGCTGTGTCAGAAATGGGGCAGACAAGGAACGTTCGGTGTACCGATTCGCAACAGCCAGTGGATTGCCAGTCGCTGCACTTTTGATGAGTGTGGCTGTTCATGCCGAAACGGTCGATCGCGCAGGCAAACATTCCATTGCCGCGTTTGTGGGCCAGGCGACCGACACCAATTTTACCGAAAGCATGTATGCACCCTGGCGCAATGATCTCAAAGGCATCGGTGTTGCTGGCGCGGCCTATAATTATCGTTTCGGCACCTTGAATGAATTGACCGACAATTCATTCGGCTCGCTGTTTGGTGATCACCTGATGCTGGAAGGCGAAGTGGGAGGTTCCTTCCGCTTCGGCAAGGAACATTTGGGTGAGGCCTGGACTGGCCTTTATGTTCGCTACGATGATTTTCCCTGGAATGACACGGTTTACACCACGATCGCCGTGAACACGGGCGTCAGCCTGCTGACGGATTTTTCAGATTTTGAACGTGGCCGGGACCATGGCGGGAAGAATGCCAAGCTGCTGCACTACATGGGACCGGAAATCACCTTCTCGCCGCCAGACAATCACAACATCGAATTCCTGATTCGCTACCACCACCGATCCGGCGTGTTCGGCTTGTTCGACGGTGTGGTGAGTGGTTCAACCTTCCTGTCCACGGGCTTCCGCTACAGGTTCTAATAGGCCAGGGGCTGTCCATTTACGGTCACAGAACTGGCATTCACCTCAAACCCCACGCCCTTCGTGGTGCCCGCAATGCGCACGGGAAAATAACTGCCCTTGTTGCCGTAGGGTGCCAGTGTGATTTCATAAGTCGTGGGGTCCGTATCCCCATCCTCCACATCATTACCGGCCACGGGTGTGTAAACCATTTTGCAGGTCTGGGTACTGCCAGCCTTTCCCCCACCGCTAAGTGCCACGTCGAACACATCACGGCCATCAAAGGCCCGGTGCTTGCCAGTGCAGGGCTTATCTGATCGCCCCAGCTTCAGCAACATCGAGAGGGGGTCCATCACCTTGTTGTTCAACGCAGCCATGATCGATGCATCATAATCTGCACCCGCAGTGACCAGCGCGCCATTTGGTGCGAATGTGAGGTTGCGCTGCTTGCGCTTGTCGTTTTTCTTGCGCGAATAGGCATAGGCCACGGGCTTCACGGCCTCATCAATCAAATTGCCATTCGCCGACATGTTGAGCTTGATCTTGGCAAACATTTTCGACACGCCAACCGTACGGGCCGACAGATCTGCAGAATAGGTTGCAGCGTCGAGTGTGGCGGAATAATCGGCCTTCATGATCCGCGTGCCGCCCAGCGACACTTCAAAACTGGCCGAAATCACGTCCGCCGCCTGTGCCGGCGCAACCCATGCAAAAATCCCGAACATCACTGCGTAACGTAACATCGCCTTATCCTCATGCCGCACTACCCCCCTGTGCTTAGCGTTCGAAATGCCAAGTCAATACGGCCCAAATAAGGTTTGATCAGTTTTCGATATTCCATGTGTTTGAGATAAAACTGTCATCTTCCTGAGTGCCGCGTTCAAACTTCAGAAAGTCATAATAGCCGCAGTTGTCGGGTCCTGGAAAGGACCGGCAGGTTGATGGCCTTGCGTGGTAAATTGTGCAGCGCCGCGCGTCGGTATCAAAGAACTGGCAAATCTTGCCGAAATGCTGATCCTCCTTGCGCCGCATGATGCGCTTGTAACCATGGGCGGCCTTGAAATACTTCTTTTCCGCCTTGGCCAGCGGCAATTCAAAATATTTGGCAATGCGTTCCGCGTCCTTGTCTTTCACTTCGATGACCGGATAGGAACAACAATAGCCAGGACACTTCAAACAATCATATTTCGGTTTCTTCGCCATCACTGTTCCCCAGAAGCAAGCAGGCGATTCGCCAACTCGCCGTGGCGGTGATCATTCCAACAGCCGCGCTGCCAACGCAAGTGCCAGATGGACAAGCAAAAGCCCAGCCGCATGGCCGGGCTTCATATCGGTGTTGCGACTATGCTTTTGGCATCAGAACCGTGTCAATGACGTGGATCACGCCATTGCTGCAGGCGATGTCTGCAGTCACGACCTTGGCACCATTGACGGTCACGCCGTGCATACCATCTACATGCAAGGCTTCGCCATTGACCGAGGCTGGTGAAAGCTTCTTGCCGGTGACATCAGCAGCCATCACTTTGCTGGCCATGACATGGAGCGTCAGGATGGCTGCAAGCTTCGCCTTGTTTTCTGGCTTGACCAGGGTGTCAACGGTGCCTGCTGGCAATTTCGCAAAGGCAGCGTCGTTTGGCGCGAACACCGTGAATGGGCCAGCGCCCTTCAGGGTCTCGACAAGACCAGCGGCCGTCACGGCGGCGACGAGTGTCTTGAAGCTGCCAGCAGCAACGGCAGTATCTACAATATCATGGGTGGTTGTCATGGGGAGTCCTTGTTGTTGTTATTGTGAAGACGTCACCCGAACAATACAGACAGCGCAGCGGAAACACTCCGGCTGCGTATCAGCAATTTCATAATGATGCCGTTTGAACACAGGCTGGGACGAGCCGGAAGTTATTGCCAGCAAATATCACCTGATGGTTTTGATTTAATTGTAAGATGTGACAATTCAATGTGCGCACCCGCACATGTGACAAGTTGACTGGTCCATCTGATTTGTTCTGACTACGGATGAATTTAGGTTTCAGAACAGGTGAGGTGCCAGCTTGAAGAGCAGAAGCAGATTTTGTTTCGCGTCCCAGTCGCTGGGTTGAGCCATTGCCGTACTCCGCCAAGGATGGCCCAGCGCTTTCCAGTGTTGGCGATAGGTTTTCAGTGAGCCTGTGATTTCCGGCTCAGCGTCACCACAGGCGAGCGGATCATCATCAAATCCAGGCTCCCATAAACAAGCGCCACAAATGCCGGAGCCAATCACACCTCCATGTTGACCATAGGCTGCGACTGGGAACTGATCTCCCATCCCGCAAGCAGGGCATAAAACATCACCTGCCGCAGTGCGGATATTAAACTGCAAAGCATCTGAATTTACTTTGCCAGGCAAGAGGCCTCGCCCGTGTGTTTGTAACGCGCCTGGAAACTGGGCAGGCTGCCTTCGCGGCCAGTCAAATCGAGGTTATCATCGCCAAGAGCGAGATCCAGCGCAGCCGAGTCATCGGCCGATTTGAGGTAATCAACTTCGAGTTTTTTCTTGCCACCGCCCCAGACGCCATGGCCGTAGAGTTGTTCGTCCTTGGCATGGGCTGTGAAAAAGCGGAAAAGAGTTGCCCCACATGTGCCCTTGTCATCCACCGACACACCGCAGAAATCCTTGCCACAGGGTGCGATGTCGATGGTTTTGTAGACGACACCCTTGCTCGAATAGACGGGCTTTTCATCACGCACAACCCAGCGCCCGAAATAGGGCGCGTTTCCAGCTGCTGCCATGTTTGTGCCAAAGCCAAGAGCTAGGCCTGTCATTGCGAGTGCGAGAAAGCGAATATGATGAACCATGTGAACCTCCGTCAACTCACAGTGTTTGCCTCGATTATGGCAATTTCGCGGATGATCGCTTTCGCAGCCGTCACCGTGTTGATTGCCTATACGGCATTACGTGGCATATCTGAAAGCTGGGACAATGACAGCTTCCCGGAAGCTCTGGCCGTCAAGCTCGATCTGTTGCCGTGGCTGTTTCCGCTGCACATGATCACGGGTGGCATGGCGCTTGTGCTGGTGCCGCTGGTGCTGGGCTTGCGCGGTTCGCGCTGGCACAAGCTGGCGGGTCGCATTGCTGCTGCAGATATTCTCGTTGCCGGCATCACTGCCGTGCCGGTTGCCCTGCAAGCACCAGTCACCCGATTGTCCGCAGCAGGCTTTACTGCACAGTCACTGACCTGGATGACGCTGTTGGCTTTGGGTCTATGGCACATCCGCAACGGCCGCATTTTACAACACCGCGCCTGCATGCTGTTGATGGCAGCCGTCACCTCCGGCGCCATGTTCTTCCGCATTTATCTCGGATTGTGGAAAGCCTACGGCGTGCCAGAGTATTTTTACACCTTCTATGCCATCGACGCCTGGATCGCTTGGGGATTGCCGCTGTTGCTAATGTCGGCCGTCCTGTGGTTTGGAAGGCCGCTGAAGGAGATAAATGCACTGTCACCGAAATATCTAGAGGCGGCTTGTTAAGGGGGAAGCGCCCTGATTTCGTTGCACAAAACATCACAAGCAATGTTTTCAGTCTCTCTCCATGGCAAACACGCGGCGGTCGCGGCGTTCACCCCGGCGGAGCAGGGTGACTTTCACTTCGTTGCGGACTTTTTCGTGATTGAGAAGATGCAGCATGCGGTCAACGCCGGGAACGGGCTGGTCGTCGAGTGCGATGATCAAATCGCCGGGCCTGATGTCAGCTTTTGCGGCGGGTCCGTTTTCGAGTACACGCATGACCCTGACGCCTGAGGCCTGTGCCACGTTGGCGGCGCGGGCAATGTGGCGGGGAATTTCGGTCTGCGATGCTTCAATGCCGATGGAGGCTCGGCGGACTTTGCCGTAGCGCAGGATTTGCGACAGCACATCGCGTGCGGTGTTGGCAGCAACAGAGAAACAAATGCCCTGGGCTTCGCGGATAACGGCGGTGTTGATGCCGATCACACGGGCCTGTGAGTCCACCAGTGGCCCACCGGAATTGCCGGGGTTCAGGGCGGCATCGGTCTGGATCACGTCTTCAATCAGGCGGCCCGTGGTGGCGCGCAATGAACGGCCCGTGGCACTGACGATGCCCGCTGTCACCGTGTTGTCAAAGCCCAAAGGATTGCCAATCGCAATGGCGATCTGGCCTTTTTGCAGAAGGCTGCT
>CAXTKL010000120.1:0-1467 GCA_964244825.1 uncultured Aestuariivirga sp. | reverse complement strand
ATATGGACCACGGCCGGACCCGCCTTCGCCGCCGCCGCAGATACGGTGGATGAATAGGTGTCGAGCAGTGTGGCGTCAGATGTGGCGCTGTGGGCGATGTCATCAAACATGAATACCTCTCCCGGACGATATGGGAAATGTTTTGGGGTGTTCAAGGTGTGGAAGACGGAGCTTCTCGTGCGCAAGCGGGCGAGGGGGCCTTATCCCTTCTCGATAAATGCGTTGGACACCTGCTTTTCACTGGTGTTGCTGGCGGTTTATGCGAAAAATGAAATGGACGATTTGAGTGAAGAGCGCAGACAGGTTCTTGTGAAACTGGCGTCGCAACTCGAAACTGAATTGGGAGTACGATCATGAAAGCCAAGGATTTTGAAGGACTGGTCAAGAGTCTTCATCAGGCGAGTGCCTATGCGCGAGGTGAACACGTGCCGGGACTGCGTGTGCACAGGGTTGAGGTGAAGCGCAACGAGATCGCCAGTCTTCGGCTGCGGGAGGGTTTGACGCAAGTGCAGTTTGCGGAGTTGCTGGGGACATCACTGGGGATATTGCGGAACTGGGAGAGCGGACACCCTCAGGTGCAGCAGCGCGGCTGGTGACGTTGTTTGCAGCAAAGCCAAAACTGGTGACGCAAACGCTGGGGATTAAACCAGCGGCGGCGAAGCGGCGGGCAAGGAGTGGGATGGTGGCGGCGGAGTGAGATAGGTTTGTGGAAAGTCACCGAAATAATTTTAGAGCATACGCCTGCTGCCCCTCATCCGGCCTTCGGCCACCTTCTCCCGTTGGAAGAAACGGGAGAAGGCCATGGTGTTCTGCCTTCTCCCGCCCCTTTTGGCGGAAGAAGGTGCCCGACAGGGCGGATGAGGGGAAGTGTGCGATAGCTCTGGCAAGGTGTATCGGCCACGGAAAGACTGGTGGAAGTGAGCCCGGAGCAAACACCCCTCCCGGCTGCGCCGTATTCTTCTGCCCCAAGAGACCGAGGGAGAAAAAGGAAGTGTCCTCTTTATTCGCCTAAATCATGGAAGTTGCAGCAAGAAAAAGTCAATCACATCTTAACAATCTCGGTTTTAGTGTTCGCGGGTAAATTTAAATAGGAGAAATATCGGAATGATAATTTTGATTGTTGCTGTTGTAATAGGATCCGGGCTCGCGTTGTTTAAAAGTGGTCGATCAGCGGGTTCCTTGATGAAAACGGCATTTGGCTCGATTGCAGTAGTTCTGGGTCTAGGTCTCTTAGCACTTCAAATTATCGTTGAAGCGAAGAAGGCTGGTATAATTTGAACTCGTCACACATCCTAAAAGGTTGATTTTTTCTACATTTTTCGTGAGAAAAGGGAAGCGTCCCTTTTGCGTTCTCATCATCCGGCCTTCGGCCACCTTCTCCCGTTGGAAGAAACGGGAGAAGGCATATTGATCTGCCTTCTCCCGCCCCTTTTGGCGGGAGAAGGTGCCCGACAGGGCGGATGAGGG
>CAXTKL010000119.1:6402-8121 GCA_964244825.1 uncultured Aestuariivirga sp. | reverse complement strand
TAAAAACATCATAAAATGATTTACGATAACATCAATCATTGATGTAAATACCTCTTTACATCATTCACGACTTGGGTGATGACTCCCTGACGCTGGACCTTTCCCTGCGGTGGAGAACGCCCATGAACGCTGTCAATGACCTGCTCGACCCCGTCATCCGTGCGCAATTGGCCATTCTTGGCCTGCGCTGGGCCCATTGCATTTCCTGGAATGCCGTCGATGCCGTGCTGTTTCAGCAGGCCATCGCGCGGGGCGAAGCGCAGGTCACTGCCACGGGCGGTTTGGCCGTCACCACGGGTGCTCACACCGGCCGTGCGCCAAAGGACAAGTACATTGTGCGCAACAGAGCCAGCGATGCAACCGTGTGGTGGGACAACAACCCGTCCCTGGAGCAACGCCAGTTCGATCTGCTCAAGACCGACATGCTGGCCCATGCCCGCATGAAATCCCTGTTCGTTCAAGACCTGCTGGGTGGTGCTGATATAGCCCATGCGCTTGAAACCCGTGTGATTACTGAATTCGCATGGCAAGCCCTGTTCATCCGGCATCTGCTGATCAAGCCCGTCGCAGGCAAAGCCTTCGCGCCGAAGCTCACCATCATCTGCCTGCCAACCTTCAAGGCTGATCCAGAAAAACACGGCACGCGCTCGGAAACCGTCATCGCCATGGACCTACAAGCAGGTCTCGTGTTGATCGGTGGCACCTATTATGCGGGCGAAATCAAGAAAGCTGTGTTCACGGTGTTGAACCACACGCTGCCTGCAAAGGGCGTGTTGCCCATGCATTGCGCGGCCAATGTCGGCAAGGCTGGCGACACCGCAATATTCTTCGGCCTGTCCGGCACAGGCAAAACCACGCTGTCGACAGACCCCGAGCGCAGTCTGATTGGCGACGATGAGCACGGCTGGTCGGATGCTGGCATCTTCAACTTCGAAGGTGGCTGCTATGCCAAGGCGATCAACCTCTCGGCTGCAAACGAACCGGAAATTCACGCGGCCGCCCGGCAGTTCGGCACGGTGCTGGAGAATGTGGTGATCAACACCGAAAGCCGTGAGCCGGATTTCGCTGATCGATCGCTGACCGAAAACACCCGCCTGGCCTATCCTCTGCGGGCCATCGCCAACGCCTCCACCAGTGGCAAGGCGCCGGTACCAAAGACCATCATCCTGCTGACGGCGGATGCCTTTGGGGTGTTACCACCCATTGCCAGGCTCACGGAAGAGCAGGCGATGTATCACTTCATCTCCGGCTACACGGCGAAACTGGCGGGCACCGAACGGGGTGTCACCGAACCCGTCGCGACATTCTCGGCCTGCTTCGGCGCGCCCTTCCTGCCGCTGCATCCCTCGACATATGCGGATATGCTGGCGGAACGTATGCGCAGGCACAAGGTGCCATGCTATCTCGTCAACACCGGCTGGACGGGTGGCGGCTATGGCACAGGCCAGCGCATTCCCATTGCCGTCACACGGGCGCTGGTGAATGCCGCACGGTCGGGTTCATTGGAAAAGGCGGACATGCGCCGGGATGAAAACTTCGGCTTTGCTGTACCGATTGCAATTGAGGGCGTGGACGCGAACCTGCTGAACCCGCGTGAATGCTGGAGCAACGTGAAAGCCTATGACGCGGCGGCAGACAGGCTCGTTGGGTTGTTTGCTGAGAACTACAAAAAGTTCGAAGTGCAGCATAGGATGGCAGCGGAGTAGGGAGCCGCGAAAG
>CAXTKL010000119.1:4893-6302 GCA_964244825.1 uncultured Aestuariivirga sp. | reverse complement strand
CCTGTTTCTCAGCTTTTCGGCTTCGCCGCCAAAATCATGATGATCTGCCGGCCTTCGGGCTTGGGCTCAAGTTCAACCTTGGCCATATCGGCCATGCCGGCCTTCACGCGCAGCAACAGCTTGTAACCCAGATCCTGGTGGTCCATTTCGCGGCCACGAAAGCGCAGCGTGAACTTTACCTTGTCACCTTCTTCAAAAAACCGCCGTGCGGCTTTCATCTTGGTGTCAAAGTCATGGTCGTCGATCATCGGCCGCAGCTTGATTTCCTTCAGCTCGACGATCCGCTGGTTCTTGCGGGCTTCGGCCGCCTTCTTCTGTTCCTGGAAACGGAACTTGCCGTAATCGAGTATCTTGGCAACGGGCGGCTGCGCATCCGGGGAAATTTCGACAAGGTCCAACCCCGCCTCATCCGCCATGATCAGGGCCTGCCGGGTCGGCACCACGCCCACATTTGCGCCGTCTGCGCCAATCAGGCGTACCTCACGTGCATCGATACGATTGTTGATCTTGTGCTCATCCTCGCGCTGGGGCGGGGGGGCGTTACGGTTGGTGGAAGGGCGGCGGGGTGGTAGGCTCAAGCGTCAAATCTCTCCGGTTGTTGTGCGTCAGATCGCATCAATTGCGAATCCGGCTGGATGTCGTTAGCAAGAAACCAGCGGGAAATGAAGGGCAATTCGACGATGGCAAGCGTGGCGTTTGACGGCAAATTGATGGATTTCCGGCTGGCTTACCTGAAAGATGGCCCGAATGATGAGTATGGCACTTGCGGCTTTTTCTGGCTGGGTGGCTTCATGTCGGACATGACGGGCAGCAAGGCCGAGAGCCTGGCTGACCTTGCCCGTGCAAAGCGCCGCAACTGCCTGCGCTTTGACTATTCGGGTCATGGCAAGTCTTCCGGTGCCTTCACCGACGGCACCATCTCGCTCTGGCTGGAACAGGCGACGCACATGTTCTTGAACCACACCCGCAACACCCGCATCATCGTGGGTTCTTCCATGGGGGGCTGGCTGGCCCTGCTGCTGGCCAGACGATTGATGATTGAGGATCCCGCAGCCTTCCGCCGCATTGGCGGCATGGTGGTGTTGGCACCGGCCACAGACATGACGCATGAGTTGATGTGGAAGAAGATGTCTGAAGATGACCGGGAAGCGCTGGTGCGTGACGGCGTCTGGCGCCAGCCTTCAGACTATGGCGCACCCTACCCGATCACCTACGACCTGATTGAAGACGGCGGGCGGCATGGCGTGCTTGCAGACGGTTTGAAGCTGCCGTTCCCGGTGCGGATTTTACAAGGGACTGACGACACGGACGTGCCTCCGGACCATGCAGTCAAAACCATGGCTGCACTGGGTGGCGACGTCACTCTGACCTTGATCAAGGGTGGTGATCATCGCCTGTCCACGCAACCA
>CAXTKL010000119.1:0-4793 GCA_964244825.1 uncultured Aestuariivirga sp. | reverse complement strand
GACGGAGAGGGACCTCCGTTTAAAGCAAACTCTGCAACCCCACCCGGTAGTCCGGAAACTGAAACTTATACCCCAGTTCCTTTTTCACCCGCGCATTCGAGACGCGTTTTGAGTCCATGAAAAAACTCCTGGCCATCGGGGAAAGGTCCGCGTCCTCGAAGGCCACTTCTGGCGGTGGTTTTATCCCCAATAATTCCGCGCCAAAGGCAATCACGTCCTGGGGCGGGCAGGTTTCGTCGTCGGCGACGTTGTAGGCGCGGCCGGGAGCTGGCTTGGCCATTGAGGCCGCAAGAATGCCTGCAATGTCTTCAACATGGATGCGGCTGAACACCTGGCCGTCACGGATGACGCGCCTGGCCGTGCCGTCTTTCAGGCTTTCCAGGGCATTGCGGCCCGGGCCATAAATGCCTGCAAGACGGAAGATGTGTAGCGGTAAACCATTCACGGCGAGCCATTCGGATTCGGCCCTTTTCCGCCGGTGGCCGCGTTCGGTGTTGGGCGTGAGCGGCGTATCCTCATCGACCCAACCCCCTGCATGATCGCCATACACACCTGTGGTCGACAGATATGCAACCCACTCAAGCGTGGAGGACCGCGCGGCAAGTTGATCAGCGAATTTTTGCAACACGGGATCACCATCAGAATCGGGTGGCACTGATGACACGATATGTGTGACATTTTCCGGAATCGTTTTCATATCGCCAAACACGACTCCCTGATAGCCTTGGGCGGTAATTCGTGTTGCACCTTGCAACGAGCGGCTGGTGCCCGTGACTGTCCATGCATCCGCATCAAGCCGCCGGGCCAGGGCTTGCGCCGAAAAGCCAAAACCAAAAAACAACATGTGTTTCTTCAAGTCAATTGCTCCCAGGCCCAAACCGCCATGGCCCGCACCAGTGGTGACTCATCCCGTATCAGATGTGCCACTTGCGGCAGAAGCGCAACATCACCGCTGTTGCCTGCGGCAATCAGGCAATTGCGGATGAAGCGGTTGCGCCCAATGCGCTTCACGGGCGATCCGGAAAACAGCTTGCGAAACCCTGCGTCATCCAGTTGCAACAAATCAGCAAGTTTCGGCGCGATCAGGTCGGCTCGCGCCTCGAGTTTTATTTCCGAGGCCGATTGCGCAAATTTGTTCCACGGACACATCGCCAGGCAATCATCGCAGCCATAAATCCGGTTGCCGATCGCCTTGCGAAACTCTTCCGGAATGTCGCCCTTGTGCTCGATAGTGAGATAGGAAATGCAGCGCCGCGCATCCAGTTGGCGGGGTGCCGGAAAGGCCTGCGTCGGACATATATCAAGGCAGGCCGTGCAGCTGCCGCAATGATCCATTTCCGCACCGTCATGGGGAAGCTGGGCTGTGGTGAGAAGAGTGCCAATGAAAAACCACGACCCCAGTTCCCGCGACACGAGGTTGGTATGTTTGCCTTGCCAGCCAAGCCCCGCCTGTTGCGCCAGTGGCTTTTCCATTATGGGGGCCGTATCAACGAAGATCTTGACAGCTTCATCCGTAGACTGATGAAACCATGACGCCAGGCGTTTCAGCTTGCCTTTGAAGACATCATGGTAATCGCGGTTCAGGGCATAAACCGAGATCACGCCTTCGCCGGTGTTCTGCAAACGCGCCATCGGATCAATATCCTGCCCATAGGTTTGGGCGAAGACGATGGCGGATTTGGCCTCCGGCCAAAGTGCATCAGGATTTTTGCGTTGGTCTTTGCGATCTTCCAGCCACTCCATGCCACCGTGGTGACCAGCGTGCAGAAAAATCTCAAGTCTTGCACCCACGCTGGAATCGAGATGCGCAGACGTGATGTAAGGCCGGCTTAAACCCTCTTGCTTTGCCCGCCCACGTAAAGCGTTGAGGGTATCAGAAATCGAGATCGGCATAATGGGCGGAAGCCGCCATGCCCGGCACGGTGTCAGCCAGCAATACGCGAAAAGACGGACGCGACTTGATACGCTGATACCAGCTTTGCGCCACAGGATGATCCGTCCACGGAACATCTCCGAGATAGTCAATGGCGGATATGTGGGCGGCGGCGGCAAGATCAGCCAGCGACAGGTCATCTCCGCCGAGCCATGAGCGTTCTTCTGCCAAGGCACCGATATAATCAAGATGGGATTTCAGGATCTGCAGGCCTTGGCGCACGCGGCCCATGTTGGGCGCAGACGATCCGGAAGGTGAGGCCACAAAGCGGCGGATGACTTTTTCCGTGAGCACGGGTTCCGTCACCTCCGTATAGAACTTCACATCAAACCAGCTGACGAGGCGGCGCACTTCGGCCCGTGCTACGGCTGAACCCGGGATCAGCGACTTTGTTTGCCCCAGCGTTTCCTCAAGATATTCAGTGATGGCTTCCGGTCCGCAAATGGCAATGCCCGAGTCCTCCACATAAACCGGGCTGAGGCCCGAAGGGTTGAGACGTGGCAATTGCACAGAAGGCTGCCACGGGCGTTCTTCTGTCAGCTGCACGTCAACACCATATTCGGCCAGCGACAGGCGCAGGCGGCGGCCATGGGGATCAAGGGTAAAATGATGCAGTTTCGGCATGGTTTCAGGGGTTAACTTCATTACTTTATATTATGACCGAAGCCATTGTTACGACAACATGGCGCATATATGACCTCGGTTTCCAATACAGCAATCGATTCGCAGCGCAAACCACCATGTTCCTTGAGCAAATCATCGTTCTCGCCCTGATCCAGGGCATCACCGAATATCTGCCGATCTCATCCTCCGGACATGAAATTTTGGTGCCCGCCCTCACAGGCTGGCCCGACCAGGGTGTGTTGACCGATGCGGTGACCAATCTCGGCACCCTGCTGGCAACAACGATTTATTTCTGGCGCGATGTGGTTGCCATGTTCTGGGGATTGATTGACGTCGTCAAACGCCGGACCACGTTCAATTCGCGGCTTGTGATCAATGTGATTGTCGGCACCATTCCCATCACCATTGTCGGCCTGATGATCCATCTGACAAAACTGGATGAGCACATCAGGCTGCCCATTGTCGTTGCCGTGAATTCAATCCTGTTTGGTATTTTTCTGTTTGCCGCCGATGAATATGGCCTGAACCGCAACCGCGTCAACGACATCACACCCAAATCTGCATTCATTTTCGGCCTTGCGCAGATGCTGGCCCTCAGCCCCGGCACCAGCCGTTCAGGTGTGACCATTACCGCAGGACGGGCCTTGGGTTTCATGCGGTCAGACGCGGCACGCTTTGCATTTTTGCTGTCCATTCCGGCCAATGCCGAAGGCTCTATTGTCAAAATCGGACAGGCCCTGAAGGATCACCAGCCCATCACGGGAGCGATGTTGCTGTGCGGAGTTCTGACATTCTTTGTTGGCCTCGGCACCATCACCATTTTGATGCGGCTCATCCGCAATCACAGTTTCCTGCCCTTCGTGTTCTACCGCGTGGTGCTGGGCCTGTTCCTGCTCGGTCTGATCTACTACGGCGTGCCGCTTGGCGCCGTGAACTGACCTTCCTTGCGGTAACGGTAGAGATAACTTGGCGTCACACTGCGAAAGCTGCGCGGCGCAATGCCGAGGCCTTCCAGGGTACGCTTGTCGGCGATGGCCTTTGCACTCACCACATTATCCGCTTTCAGCATTTCCACCTGATCTGCTGTCAGGGGTGAACCGGGGGCAAAGCTGGCCACCGTGCCGATCAGCTTTGACACACTCCACGGCAATGGCAGCATCAGCCGTTTGCGCAGTGCGGTTTCAAGTGTGAACTTCGTGATCTCTTTCATGTCAGCCACTTCGGGCCCGCCCAATTCATAGGTCTTGCCATTGGCCTGACCCGCATCAATCAGGGTCGCGATGGCTTCGGCCACATCACCCACAAACACCGGCTGCACCTTGGTGGTGCCACCACCGATCAAGGGGGCAATGGGTGAGAAGCGCGCCATGGCAGCGATCTTGTTGAAGAACCGGTCATCAGGACCAAATACCACGGAGGGCCGCATGATCATGGCACCGGGGAAAGCCCGCGTCGTTGCCGTTTCGGCCTGGCCCTTGGCACGCGCTGCGGCACTGGATTCGCTTTCACCAGCACCCAAACCAGACACCATGACGAACACGTCTGCCTTGGCGGCCCGCGCTGCCTTGGCAATGGCTTCGGAACCAAAGGCCACGACAGCATCAAAGGTCTGGGTTCCCGAAGAGGTGTCGGTGCCCGTGGCATTGATCACGGCATAAGCCCCCTCGCAGGCGGCAGCGAGCGATTGCGGAAAGCGCACATTGGCCTGCACCAGAGCAATCTGGCCCGGCACGCCGTAAGGCAACACATCGCCCGCAAGATCAGGCCTGCGGCAGGCCACACGAATGCGATAGCCGCGCTTGGCCAGGCTCCGCACCACATGGCGGCCAATAAAGCCCGATCCGCCAATCACCGTTACAAGCTTGTCGCTGTTGTCCAATGCCACCGCGTCGTCTCCACACTCGAATTGCGTTGCCTTTTAGACGCAAGGTCAAGCCGATGCAAAGTGTCATCGAGACGCTGGTTGACAATCCCCACGCCCCCCGCCTAAAGACGCCCCCGGAAAGCCCTGATGGCGGAATTGGTAGACGCACTAGTTTCAGGTACTAGCGAGTAACATCGTGGAGGTTCGAGTCCTCTTCAGGGCACCAATCAAAACTTCACCCAGTCCAAGAAAATCCAAAAGCCGCGCGAAAACGTGGCAACGAATGTTATAGCAATGGCGGCACGGGGATTGTCGCTGATACGGTGCTGGTGGCGGAGGCCGATGGCCACCGGGTTGAAAAGACCGTGTCCC
>CAXTKL010000118.1:0-8163 GCA_964244825.1 uncultured Aestuariivirga sp. | reverse complement strand
CCGACACGCGCGGCACCGCCATCATGAACCGCCTGTTCCATTCCTACGCCCCCTATATGGGCAACATTGCCAGCCGCCACACCGGTGCTTTGATTTCCAACGGCGAAGGCGAGGCGGTGGTCTATGCCATGTTCAACCTGCAGGATCGCGGGCCCATGTTCATTGAGCCCGGCGCCAAGGTCTATGCCGGCATGATCATCGGCGAACACACGCGCGGCAATGACCTTGAACTTAACGTGCTGAAGGAGAAAAAACTCTCCAACGTACGTTCAAAGGGCGCAGAAGAAGCGCAGATTTTGACCCCACCCATCAAGATGTCGCTGGAAAAGGCTCTGGCTTATGTCGGCGAAGACGAACTGGTGGAAATCACACCAAAGTCCATCCGCCTTCGCAAAATGATTCTCGACCCGGCCGAGCGCAAAAGATTGTCACGTCAGAAAGAAGCTGCGGCGTAGTCTCACTCGCCGCCGTCTTCGCAGCCACCCTCGGGCGCAATACCATCGGTTGCAGTGCCGGGGTTGGCGAAGAAAATTGTCTTTCCAACCCTGCAGGAAAAGGCCTCCGCAGCTGTGTCGGCCAGCCAGTGGGCCTTGTCGTTGGCTTGTGGATAGCTGCCCTCGACAAAGCCGATCTGGCAAGATTGCGCACTGTCAAGTCTTGTCACAACGAGCCAGTCCTTGGTCTTCTCTGAATTTTCAGGGTCGTAGGACACTTTCCAGCGCAAGATCGTTGCGATGGCCTTGCCATCCTTCAGCCGCCACTCGATTTTGTTGCCGACGGAATTGAAACCAGAAAAAGTCTGGTGAAAGGCACAGTGATTGCGGCCATCCGTGCCGAAAGCCACGACATCACGCAAATCATCCTCGGCAAACGTAACAACTGAACCCTTGTATCCCTTGCACTCATAGGTCGGACTGGCCTCACCCTCTCCGGGCGCTGATCCCGGCTCGATTTCCTTGCATTTTTTAAGATCAAAATCCGTATAGGCACTGTCATAACCCGCCTGGGCCGACGATGCCAAAAACATGGAAACAATGAAAACCCAGCCGCGCATAACGAACTCCGCCGTTCGCCCCCGGGGCTAAGGCTATCAGCAATTCCTTATGCGTCAAACCGCAAACTTGAGCAGGGTCTCGATGATGAAGCGGCGGAGAAATTCAAGGCCCAGCAGCAACAAGATGGGTGACAGGTCAAGGCCGCCCATGGCAGGCAGGATGCGGCGGATAGGCGAAAGCAAAGGTTCAGTTACCCGCGACAGGCCATAGGAAATCTGCCTCACTGTCGGGTTGTTGACGTTGACAATGTTGAAAGCAAACAGCCAGCTTATTACCACTGAGGCCAGAATGAGCCACCACACCAGATTGAACAGATTGTTGATGAGCCAGATGAACGCGAGCATAGAAGGTTTCCTTGTGTGCGCCGTATGTAAGGGCTGGCGCGCCCAAGCGCAACCCGCACGGCTTGACGGCAAATCAGTGCCCTCCTAATGCTGAAACATGGTTGGGGCGGTAGCTCAGTTGGTAGAGCGCGTCGTTCGCAATGACGAGGTCAGGGGTTCGATTCCCCTTCGCTCCACCATCTATACCGACAAATCATCAGGACACGTGTTGGGTGCGCCTTCAATATGGGCGCGGGCGGTATAGCGTGGCTTGTCGGCGGGGGACATGGCCTCTGCGGGGCTGCTGGCCAGGGCATAATAGTCAAAGCAGTTGGCGCTGAGCTGTTCCACCCGGAAACAGCCGCCATTCATGTCGGTGTTGGTGTAAAAGGTGCAAAACAAGTTGTTGACCACCGACCATGTGCCGGACGACGTGCGGATGCTGTCCCAATAGTCGATGCCGCCGCCCTGCTTGTAGGTTTCTTTCACGGGTGAGCCATCGGAATAAGCCCCACTCACGCCCTTGCCTTCGAAAGTCTTGATGATGGCAGCACCATCGAGAGCCACTGGCCCCTTTGGCTTTTCCGTGGCGCTTGCTGCCGTTGAAAGCAGCGCCAAAACCACCAACACTATGCCTGTATGATTTTCCATTCATGTTCAATCTTTGCGGTGAATTCGAACATTTTTGAGGCAGAGCAATATTTCTCCGCCGACAGTGCAATGGCCCGCTCCACCGCTGCCGGTTTCAAATCCTTGCCTGTCACGGTGTAAATCATTTTGACATGGGTGAACACCTTGGGGTCCTCGCCGGCGCGTTCAGCCTGCAATTCCACCTCGCAACCCGTAACCTTTTCGCGCGATTTCTCAAGGATCATCACCACGTCAAATGCGGTGCAGCCACCAAGGCCCAGCAACAGCATTTCCATGGGGCGCACGCCAATGTTGCGGCCACCCGCATCTGGCGCTCCATCCATCACCACCGCATGGCCGGAACCTGACTCGCCCAGAAAGGCGCGACCGTTGATCCAGGTGATTTTCGCTTGCATGACTTCCTACTCTTCAGGTGAATTGGCAATGTGGATTTCAAGTTCGATTTCACCGGCATTGAGAAAGTCCAGAACCAGTGCAAAACTTTCGCCTGCCTTCAATTCCTTGCGCAAGCCCAGCAAGCGGAAATGCACAGCCTGCGGCCGCATGGCAATAGGTTTGTTGGGCGCGAGATCAAATTGCAATTCCGGTGGGTCATCATAACGGGCATTGTGCCGCAATTGAATGGCCAGGCAGATTTCGGATCGTGCCGCCACCAGCGCATCAGTCTGCTTGCCGCTGTTCAACAGCGGAATAAAACACTGGCCGTCCTGCCCAGCCAGAGCAGGCAGTGCCCAGGCATGGCCGATCCGGATATCGCCGATATGGGCCGAGTGGGCATGGGCAAATGTTGCCATGAAAGGCAACAGCAGAAGTGAGCGCCGGATCATTTCTGCTGGCTTGGCCCTTCGCAGAGGGATTGTCAAAGCCAACAGGCGTGGTAGTTTTGTCGCATGGCCCTTGTGCATTTCACGTCCAATCTGCGCCGCCATGTCGATTGTCCATCGACGTCGGCTGATGGGGAGAGCGTGCGCGCTGTGCTGCAACAAGTTTTCAAGGCGCAGCCACGGCTCGAAACCTATATACTGGATGACCAGCGGGCGCTGCGCAAGCACATGCGTATTCTGGTCAATGGCCTGACGATTCGTGATCTTGAAAAACAAAGTGACGCCGTATCACCGGATGACGAAATCTGGGTGATGCAGGCCCTATCGGGAGGATGACATGCAGAACACCGTGATGATATCAACGCGCAAGGGCCTGTTCGAGGCCAGCAAGTCGCGCGGAAAATGGAACGTCACTGCGGCCCATTTCGAGGGTGACAATGTGACCCTGATGCTGCGCGACCCGCGCGACGGCACAGATTATGCCACGCTGAACCATGGACATTTCGGCATCAAGCTGCACCGCCGCGACAAGGGCAAGAAAAAGTGGGTCGAGATCGCCACACCGAAATACCCCGAGAAACCGGAGGGTCTCGTCGACAAGGACGGCTGGGGAAAAGATGTGAAATGGTCCACGCAGCTGATCTGGTCGCTTGAATGTGGTGGTGGCTTGAAGGACAAAGGTACCCTCTGGTGCGGAACGATGCCTGGCGGATTGTTCAAATCAAGCGACAAAGGGCAAACTTGGGAGTTGATGGAAAGCCTCTGGCGGCACCCCGACCGCAACAAGTGGCTGGGCGGTGGGGCTGACATTCCGGGCATCCATTCCATCTGCGTTGATCCCCGCAATTCCGACATTGTGCGCGTTGCCGTATCATGCGGCGGCGTATGGCGCACCGAGGACGGCGGCAAGAGCTGGGTACAATCGGCCCACGGCATGAAATTCAACAATGGACCAAAATCCGAAGCCGAAAGTCCCGATGGCCAAGACCCCCACATGATGGTGCAATGTGCTGCTGATCCGTCCAAATTCTGGGTGCAGCACCATGCTAGTATTTTCAAGTCGGTGAATGACGGCGTGACCTGGACGGAGGTGAAGGCGAAGCCTTCGAGTTTTGGATTTGGTGTCGTGGTGCATCCGCGTGATCCTGATACGGCGTGGTTCGTTCCGGGCATCAAGGATGAGAAACGCATTCCTGTGGATAGCGCGCTGGTGGTGACACGCACCCGTGATGGCGGCAAAAGTTTCAAGACCTTGAAGAAAGGCCTTCCGCAGAAACACGCTTATGACGTGGTGTTCCGGCATGGACTGGCGATTGATAACAGCGGTGAGCGGCTCGCGATGGGGTCGACAACGGGGAATGTGTGGGTGAGCGAAACTGCGGGCGATGAGTGGATGCAGGTCTCGAATACGCTGCCGCAGGTATATGCGGTGAGGTGGGTGTAGAATGGCGCTTTTGGCGTATCTTTAGGTGCCCAACCTCGAAGCGTGCCCCACGAGATCACAGCGTCTTTACACACCTTGCAAACTCGCTTGACCCCATCAACCGCTTGCATCTCTCAAACCGGTTGATCGCATAGGCCCAGAAATCATCGGCGGGGTTTTGGTTGGCGTGTTGGATGAGGCCCCAGAGGGTCCAGAGTAAATCACACATGGCTTTGTAGATGGTCATGCGGGCGTAGTCTTGTTGGGATGGTTCGCCGTTGAAGTAGGCGTAGAGCATTTCCATGTCTTGTTCCAATGTGAAGTCGCCTTCGACGGAGAGATCGCCGAGGTCCCACATCGGGTCGTTCATGCCGCAATATTCCCAGTCGACGATCCACATGCGCGTGCCGGTATCAAGGAAGTTTTCGCAGAGCGGGTCGCAGTGGCACGGGACGAGGGGAACATGGGTTCGCGCAAGGGCGGTGCGGATGGATTCCGCTTCACGCACGACGTTTTGGTAGCCGTCGGGGAGGGTGACAGTTTTGCCTGCGAGAACCTTCAGATAGTCATCAATCATGGCGAAAAGTTCGAAGCGGAAGGGAAATGTGCCGCCTGAAGTGTGAAGCTTGCACAGCGTAACACCCGCACGGGCCGGAGCACCCAGGCGATGTTTGAACGCTTGCGGTGACATTGTCACGGCATTGGGCACGAAAGCTGTCAGCATGACACCCGTTTCAGCATCGGCCGAGACAACGTCAGGTGCTATTCCTGCTTTTGCTGCAATACGTGCTGACACTGTTTCATTGCTGCGATTGATATATTCCGCCGTTCCGTCACCAGGAATGCGCAGTACATGTTGGCCCACGCGATAGACCTTGTTGGTGAGGCCGCCCAATCGTTCAATCGGGCCACTATAATCGTTCAACAGTTCAAGGCCTGTCAAAACAGCGCGCACCGCATTTTGCTCTTCTGGCGTCATCGTCGAGACGCTAACATGATGAAAACAGGAATGGGAAGAGTTGATGTCAAAGCACGATGGTTTTCTGGGTGCTGTCTATGGGGCAAAGACTGCCGATGATGTTGCAGCACTATACGACCAGTGGGCCGAAACCTATGATGCCGAAATGTCGGAGGCAGGTTATCAACACCCCCAGGCCTGTGTGGCGTTGTTTGCGCGGCACGTGATGCGCGGGAGTGCGCCGGTCCTGGATGCTGGCGCTGGTACGGGTCTCATCGGACAGTGGTTGCAGACTCTGGGATATCCTGACGTCGAGGCGCTTGATGTGTCCCTCGGTATGTTGCAGATTGCCCGCAAGAAGAAACTTTACAGCGCGTATCACAAACTGGCGCTGGGTGATGCGCTGCCCTTCCCAGACGGCGCTTATGCGGCTGTCATAGCCGCTGGCGTATTCACGTCAGGTCATGTGGGTGTCGAAGGTCTGGACGAACTCATCCGTATTTGCCAGTCGGGAGGTTCGGTGGTTTTGACAGTGAAGTGTACCCTGTGGGAGGGTGGTTTTTCAGCGCGGGTGGACGAATTTGTGCGCTCCGGTATGGTTAAACTTGCCGAGTTGACAGAGCCTTATGTGTCAATGCCCCAGGAAGAGGCGACGACACCGAGTTTGGGTGTGGCGCTCCAAGTAATTTAATTGAGCATAAAGATCGCTGCATTCAATGCCGCGGCAAAGCTGACCCAACACAGATAGGGTACCATGAGAAAAGCTGCCAATCGCGACCTGAAGGCAAAAGCGAAAATCGTGGCGGCGATGGCCAGCCACATGGCAGCAACATCAATCAGCCCCAGCCCTGGCGAGTGGGCTCCAAAAAACAGCACAGACCAGGCGAAGTTCAGCAGGAGCTGCGCGAAAAACAGGATCAAGGCGGTTTTAGCATTGCCAGCCTTCCAAACCAACCAGGCAGCGACTGCCATCATGACATAAAGCACGGTCCATGCCGGGGCAAAGAGCCAGGACGGCGGCGTCCAGGAGGGCTTGTTGAGCGTTGGATACCACTCGGCCACTGCGGGTGCAGTGACCACGCCAGCCGCCACACCGACGGCGAGACACAAAGCCAGAAACCCGGCCAATACCCACCATTGTTTCATCTACATCCCCAAATTGTTAGGACCGAATGAGGCTGTGAATAGAAGAAGCCCCAGGGTGGCGATCAACACACCAAAGACCATCTTGTTCCATTTCACAACTTGCACGGTCCAGGGGTTGTCGGCGCTTACCAGCCTGGTGGCAATTGCCTTGGCGTATACGGCGAGGGAGGCGATGACGGCTATGGTCATGAACACACCCAACCCCATGGCGAGGGTTGATAGCACTCCCGCCCAGAACAACCCCAAACTGTAGGATACAACCAGAACCAGTATGGCTCCGGAGCAAGGGCGCATGCCCACGGCGAAGGCCATGGCAAAGGCTCTGGTCCAAGACCAGTCGCCTTTCAGTTCAGCAGCCACCGGGGCATGAGCATGGCCGCAGTTTTCATCATGGGCATGATCGAGGGCAAAACCACTGTCCGGACGGGAGACCAGTTCAAAATGACCAGATAAAGCAACAGGTAAGGGCCTGAAACTTTTCCAGCCATTCCAGAACAGATAGGCCCCCATGCCAGCAATCATAAGGTAACTCACGCTCTCCAGATAGCCTGCGACATTCCTGGCCATGGCTGCGGCACCATTCACCAGAAGCAGGATTAACGATACGGCAATGATCGCCGTCAAGGCCTGCAACATCGCCGACAAAAATGCAATGGTGATGCCGCGTTTCAAATCATTTTCCGTGGCCAGGACCCAGCCGGTCACAACCGCTTTGCCATGGCCTGGCCCTGCCGCATGAAAGACACCGTAAAGGAAACTGATGGTCAGCAAGGTCAATGCTGCTGTGGAAGCAGATGAAGTTTTCAACTGGCGGATGGCATTGCCCATGCGGCCATAGAAATTCTGTTGTTTGGTGCGCATCCACAGTATAGGGTCTTCGGTGAATGGCGTTTCGATAATGGTGCCGTCGGCATTGCGCGGCTGCACCAGCAGTTTGCGTTTGTCGATAATTACGGTTTTCTTTTGCGTGTCCTGTGATCGTTGTTCCGCTTGCGCACACAGCAGGCCAGCGCCAAATAGAATCGTCAGCAAAAGTATGATGCGCAAGGTCACTTGCATGTTACCACAAGCGGTTGGGCGAACATGGCACCAAAATCAGTTGGGGTCTCGGGTTTCCAGTCTTGTGGCTTGTCTGCCAGCATGGCGCGGGTTTGTTCAATTTCTGCATCGCTCATCAATGGCTTCAATTGCATGGAGCAGCCTACCGGCAAGCTGCCATCGATCTGCGGCGGATGGTCTGGCACGTAGTCGAAAGCAATAAAGAAATCCGGATCGTAGATGCGCACTTCAACGGGTCCATCTCGGGGATCCACCAGTTTTTTGAACGGCAACTCAAACCAAAGCATGAGCTTTTCGTTCTCCATCGCCTGGCCGTAAATCGTTACCTCTGACTGGGCGATCTCTCTTCCTGACTGTTTCGCGTAGGTGAAATAATGCGACTCAAGGAGATTTTTGATGTTCTCGTCGGTCAAAGGCTGGATTTCCTCCGCTTCATAAGTGCCGTTGCCGTTGGTATCGAGACCTTCGAGGGAGTATTTGGTGTAAGTATCATCAAAATTCCAGCGCAGCCGCAAACCTTTAATGCTGCCGTCAGGCGTGGTCATCAAGCTTGTCTGCATGCTCGTGAACAAATGCGGATGGGCCAAAGCAGGCACGGCTGTCATGGCCAGCGTGCAGAACATGATCAACAGTTTTTTCAACAGGGGTCCTCAAATCAGTTGTCTCTGCATGATCGGCTATTGCGGCAACAAAGTGAAGCACACGCAGGCGTGACAAAGCGTGG
>CAXTKL010000117.1:0-8217 GCA_964244825.1 uncultured Aestuariivirga sp. | reverse complement strand
GCAGCCCTTGCCTCAACCGCAATGGCCGACGACGTTACACTGACAATTGCCACCGTGAACAACGGCGACATGATCCGCATGCAAAAGCTGACGGATGACTTCACAGCGGCCAACCCTGGTATCAAATTGAACTGGGTGACGCTGGAAGAAAATGACCTTCGTCAAAAAGTGACGAAGGATATTTCGACCAAGGGCGGCCAGTATGACGTGCTGACAATCGGCATGTATGAAACCCCGATCTGGGGCAAAAATGGCTGGCTTGTTCCGCTCGAAGGACTTGATGACGTCGCCGATATCCTGCCTGCAGTTTCTGGCGGCCTGTCTTACGATGGCAAGCTCTACGCAGCACCTTTCTACGGTGAAAGTTCTTTTGTCATGTACCGCAAGGACCTGATGAAAAAAGCCGGCCTTGAAATGCCGGAAGCACCGACGTGGGACTTTATCCTTGATGCCGCCAAGAAAATGACTGATCGCGCCAATGGCGTGAACGGCATCTGCCTGCGTGGCAAGGCTGGTTGGGGCGAAAACATGGCCTATCTGACGACAATGGCCAACTCTTTCGGTGCCCGCTGGTTCGATGAGAACTGGAAGCCACAGTTTGATACGCAGGAATGGAAAGATACGCTCAACACCTACCTCAGCATCATGAAAGACGCTGGTCCAGAAGGTGCATCGGGCAATGGCTTCTCCGAAAACCTGGCACTCTTCCAGTCTGGAAAATGCGGTATGTGGGTAGACGCCACGGCTGCCGGTTCCTTCGTTGTCGATCCAAAGGCTTCAAAAGTTGCTGCTGATGTGGGCTTCACGCTCGCACCGGACAAGGGCCTTGGCAAACGCGCCAACTGGCTGTGGGCCTGGGCTCTGGCTGTTCCAGCCGGTTCACAGAAAGTCGCCGAAGCTGAGAAGTTCATCAGCTGGGCCACTTCCAAGCATTACGGTGAATTGGTCGCCTCGAAAGAGGGTTGGGCTGCTGTTCCTCCAGGTACGCGTACATCTCTGTACAAGAATCCTGAATACCTGAAGGTGCCATTTGCTCAAATGACACTGAACTCGATGAATGCTGCTGATCCTATGCATTCAACTGTGAAGCAGGCACCCTATGTCGGCGTTCAGTTTGTTGCCATTCCTGAGTTTGCTGGTATCGGCACGAAGGTCGGTGAACTGATGTCTGCCGCTCTGGCTGGCCAGATGACGGCTGATGATGCTCTGGCTCAGGCTCAGGCCTACACCACAGATGCCATGACCAAGGCTGGCTACATCAAGTAAGAAACGAACTGCCCTTCTCGCAACAATGGGAAGGGCAGTTTTATTTCCATCGGTGTGTACACTTTCAATCACCACTGTACATCATCATTCCCGCGAAGGCGGGGATGGAGGCGTGGGTCTGGTGTGAGAAAGCACGGTCGACTTTTGGGACATTTGATTTCAGCGGGACAGGATCATGGCCACCAGACAAGCACAGGTTCTCGGCAAGTGGGCATTGTTCCCGTCGGTTGCGGTTTTGGCCGCCTGGTCATTCATTCCCCTGGCGCTGACCATATATTTCGCCTTTCTGCACTATAATCTGCAGTCGCCCGACAACACCGGCTGGGCCGGGTTTTCGAATTTCTATTATTTTTTCAAGGATCCTTATTTCCTGAAGGATCTGTTCAACACCATTGCGCTGGTGGCAGGGGTCATTGTCACCACTGTTGTTGGAGGCGTGTTGTTGGCACTGCTTCTGGACCAGCCGTTCTGGGGGCGTGGAATCGTCCGTCTGCTGATGATCTCCCCCTTCTTCATCATGCCCACGGTGTCAGCATTGGTGTGGAAGAACCTCCTCATGCATCCCGTGTTCGGCCTGTTTGCAGGCATACAGCGCTTCTTTGGGTCGCACCAACCCATCGACTGGTTTGGGCGCTTTCCCTTGTTCTCGGTGGGTTTTGTGGTGGCGTGGCAATGGCTGCCCTATGCCGCCTTGATCTTGTTGACGGCCCTGCAATCCCTTGATGAAGAGCAGAAAGATGCTGCCGCCATGGATGGTGCACCGGCCATCAGCTATTTCAGGCATATTGTGTTGCCACATCTGGCCCGCCCCATCACCGTTGTGATTTTGATCGAGACTATTTTTCTTCTCAATATTTTCGCGGAAATCAAGGTGTCGAGCGTCGGTGGCATTGCGGGCAATCTTACATATCTGGTGTTCTCTCAATTGAATGATGCAACCGACGTGGGCATGGCGGCGGCGGGCGGCTTGATTGCGGTTGTTCTCGCCAACATCGTATCCGCTTTCCTCGTCCGCATGGTCGGCAAGAATTTGGAGGCCTGATTTTCATGGCACGCAGACAAACCAAACAACGCACCCTTGTTCTCACCATTGTAGCATGGATTATCGCCCTGCTGTTGTTCTTCCCGATTTTCTGGACCACGGTTGCAGCTTTCAAAACCGAGTCTGATGCCTACACACTGCCGCAGAATTTCCTGACCACACCGTGGACGCTGGAAAACTTCGGCATTGTGCAGGAACGTTCAGACTATTTCCGCTATGTCTTCAACACCACAGTAATCTGCGTGTTGTCGACACTCTTCGGCTTGTTGTTTGCCATTCCTGCAGCATGGTCCATGGCCTTTGCGCCTGTGGCGGAGTCGACAAGCAAGTTGAAGGGCTGGCATTGGCTTCTGATCATGGTTGCAGCAATGGCGATCTGCTTTCTGGGTCTCTATTTCACCGACTGGAAACCCAGCAACGCCTTGGTTGGCATCGCACTGTTGTTGATCTTCGTGTTGCCGGCTTCACTGTGGGCCTGGACGCGGCGCACCCATGATAGCCTGTTGTGGATGCTTTCCACCAAAATGATGCCACCTGCGGGCGCATTGATTCCGATCTACCTGATTTTCAACCGCAACGGCCTGATTTTCAAGGACTGGGGCTGGATCAATCTTGGCAACTTCAATCTGATCGACAGTTTCTGGGGCATGGTGCCGCTGATGACGCTGCTCAACCTGCCGATCGTGATCTGGATGCTGTTCAGCTATTTCAAGGAAATCCCCGTGGGCATTCTTGAGGCTGCCCGCATGGATGGCGCATCGCTGTGGAACGAACTCTCCCGCGTTCTCACACCAATGGCGCTTCCAGGCATTGCGTCGACCTGCCTGCTCAATCTCATTCTCTCGTGGAACGAAGCCTTCTGGTCGCTGAACCTCACCAATAAATATGCAGCCCCCCTGAGCTTTTTCATCTCGGAGTATTCGAGTCCAGAGGGGCAATTCTGGGCCAAGCTTTCGGCGGCATCAATCATGGCCATTGCGCCCATTCTGGTGATTGGCTGGTTCTCGCAGAAGCAACTCGTCCGTGGTCTGACATTTGGAGCGGTAAAATAATGGGAACGATCACACTCAAAAAAGTGCGCAAGGCCTTCGGTGATGCCGTCATCATTCCGGGTGCGGACCTTGAAATCAAGAACGGTGAATTCGTGGTGTTTGTTGGCCCGTCCGGTTGCGGAAAGTCAACATTGCTGCGCTTGATTGCGGGTCTCGAAGACATGACGTCAGGGCAGATCGATATCGATGGCCGCGATGTGACGGAGGTCTCACCTTCGGGCCGTGAACTCGCCATGGTGTTCCAATCCTATGCGCTGTACCCGCATATGAGTGTGCGAAACAACATTGCCTTTCCGCTCAAGATGGCAAAGGTGCCGCAGGCGGAAATCGACGCCAAGGTCAACAAGGCGGCTGCGACTTTGAACCTGAACGAGTATCTGGATCGCAAACCCGGCCAATTGTCCGGTGGTCAGCGTCAACGCGTCGCCATTGGCCGTGCCATTGTGCGAAATCCGAAAGCCTTCCTGTTTGATGAACCCCTGTCAAACCTGGATGCGGCTCTGCGCGTCAACATGCGTATCTTCATCATGCAGCTGCACAAGGACCTGGGCTCCACCAGCATCTACGTCACCCATGACCAGGTGGAAGCCATGACCATGGCGGATCGCATTGTCGTGTTGAATAAGGGCCATATTGAACAGGTCGGTTCTCCTTTGGAACTCTACAACAAGCCGAAGTCCCTGTTTGTGGCAGGCTTCATCGGCTCGCCCAAAATGAATCTGATCGACGGTGCGGAAGCCACCAAGCAAAAGGCCCAGACCATTGGCGTGCGGCCTGAACACATTGACGTGGTGGCAGGTAAGGGTCTGTGGAATGCAACCATTGTCCTGACTGAGCATCTGGGATCAGATTCTTTCCTGCACGTTGATGCAGGCGATGCTGGCCGCCTCGTGGTGCGCGCACCTGGGGAATTCGGGGGCAAGCCTGGCGACAAGATCAATCTCAAACCGCAGATGGACCGCATGCACCGCTTTGACACCGCAGGTCTGGCGATTACGACGTGACGCCGACCTATGATTATATCATCGTCGGCGGTGGCTCAGCTGGTTGCGTGGCAGCCTGGCGTCTGGTCAAGGAAAAGTCGGCTCGGGTTTTGCTGCTGGAACGGGGTCCGGCACAAGCGTCGGGATTGTCGCGTTTCCTGTTGCCCATGCCCGCAGCATGGATGATGGGCATCAAGGGCAGCCCGATTGTTGAGATGCACGAACCCGTGCCGCAAAAACACCTGAACGGACGCAAGCCAAAAGTGGGCCAAGCCAATATCCTGGGCGGCGGCACGTCGGTCAACGCCATGGTCTACACCCGCGGTCAGCACGCGGATTATGATCACTGGGACGCGTTTCTCGGCGGCAAGGCGGGCTGGGCCTTCAAGGACATGCTGCCGCATTTCAAGACCATGGAATTCAACCACAGCTTCAATGATACCTTCCACGGCGTTGCGGGGCCGTTGCATGTGTCGGATACCGGTGCCCGATGCCAGATCACGGAAGACTACATTCTCGCTGTCCAGGGCCTCGGCATTCCGTTCAATCCGGATTTCAACGGGGCACAGCAGCGTGGCGTTGGCACTATGCAGTACACGACATGGAACAAGCGGCGCTGGAATGGCGTGGAAGCGTTCCTGTCTCTGATCATGAACAACGCCTTGTTCACCGTAAAAACCGATTGCACGGTCACCCGGCTTATTATCGAAGGCGGGCGCTGCGCGGGTGTTGTCGCCATCGAAGCCGGGCAAGAAACCGAAATCCGCTGTGGCGTAGTGTTGATGGCGGCGGGCACCTACAACACGCCGAAGATTCTGCTGCTCTCAGGCATTGGCCCTGCTGCGGAATTGAAACAACAGGGTATCAACCCGCAGGTTGATCTCCCAGGTGTGGGTGAAAACCTGCAAGACCACCATGAGGTTCCCGTTGTGGCGGCAACCACGGGTCACTTTGGCTATTACGGTGAGGACCGCGGGCTTCGCGCCCTGAAGAACGGCATACAGTATAAAATCTTCGGTTCTGGCCCCGTCGCCAGCAATGGAGTTGAGGCCTGCGCCTATGTCGATCCTGACGGCAGCGAACGCCCCACCATCAAGATGTATTGTGTGCCAGCCGTTTACCTGGATGCCGATGTCAAAAACGTGACCCCGCAAGATGGCGTGACCCTCAACGCCTGTCTGCTGCGGCCCAAGTCACGCGGCACTGTGCGCCTGCGCTCCGCCAATGCGCTGGACAAGCCAGTGATCGACAACAACTATCTCGCAGACCCTGACGACTTGCGCATGGAAATTGCGGGCCTGCGTTATGCCCGCGAAATTTTGAAACAGGCACCACTGAGCCAGCGCGTCTCCCATGAAATGCTGCCGGGGCCTTCGGCGATGGATGATGCTTCGCTGGCTGAGCATTGCCGCCGCACGGTGAAAACCAATTGGCACCCCGTTGGCACCTGCCGCATGGGCCCGGACAATGACCACATGGCCGTGCTGGATTCTCAATTGCGCGTGCGGGGCATTGAGGGTCTTCGCGTCATCGATGCATCAGCCATGCCGTTCATTCCTTCCGGCAATACCAATGCGCCCACCATGGCGCTCGCCAGCCGTGCTGTGGAGTTTTTGCAATGAAACTCCACGGCAAAACCGCCATCATCACAGGCGGTGCCCGTGGCATCGGCGCGGCGATTGCGGCTGCATATGTACGCGAGGGGGCACGCGTGTGTGTCGCCGATGTGGATCATGATGCGGCGAAAGCCACGGCAGTCCACATCGGCGGCGCATCCTTTGCCTGCCACCTTGATGTGACAAAACTGGATTCGATTGCAGCATGCGTTACGGCCGTTGAAAGCGAAGCAGGTGGTGTTGACATCCTTGTCAACAATGCTGCGATTTTTGATATGGGTCTGTTTCAGGACACAACCGAGCAAAGCTATGACCGCCAATTTGCGGTCAATGTGAAGGGCACGCTGTTCATGATGACAGCGGTGTCCCGCTCCATGATTGTGCGTGGCAAAGGTGGCAAGATCATCAATTTTTCCTCGCAAGCCGGACGGCGGGGCGAGCCACTTGTCGTAGTCTATTGTGCCAGCAAGGCCGCCGTTATCTCCATGACGCAATCAGCAGGCCTCGCCCTGATCAAGCACGGCATCAACGTCAATGGTATTGCCCCCGGCGTTGTGGATACGCCGATGTGGGATGTTGTGGATGGATTGTTCGCCAAATATGAAAACCGCCCCATCGGTGAGAAGAAACGGCTCGTCGGTGAAGCCGTGCCCTTTGGTCGCATGGGCACCCCGCAAGACTTGACGGGCTGCGCGGTTTTTCTGGCCTCAAGTGACAGTGACTATGTTGTCGCCCAGACATTCAATGTCGATGGCGGCCAATGGATGAGTTGATGATATCATGACCAAGCTTAATCTTGTGACCGTTCGCAGCCTGCGCGCCGATGTGATGACGCCGCACTATGCGCGAACCTCTTTGACTCCAGGTATTGTGCATTTCGGCGTGGGCAATTTTCACCGGGCACATCTGGCCGTTTATCTCGACGACCTCTTCAACATGGGCCTCAATCATGACTGGGCCATCATCGGCGCGGGCGTGATGCCATTCGACGAGGTGATGCGTGAGAAACTGGCGGCACAGGATTATTTGACAACAGTGGTCGAACAGGACGCAAACCGCTCAGGCGCCCGCGTGACTGGCCCGATGATCGATTTCATTCCACCGTCGGAGCGCAAGCGCTTGCTGGCCCTGCTGGCTGATCCGGCCATTCGCATCGTCTCGCTGACCGTCACCGAGGGCGGCTACATGATTGACCCGGCCACGGGCAGGTTTGATCCCGGCCATCCGGCCCTGCAGCGTGATGCGAAGAACCCAGATGACCCTACCAGCGTGTTCGGCCTTATCCTACACGGATTGAAAGCCCGCAAGGCAGCTGGCCTTGCGCCCTATACCGTCATGTCCTGTGATAACGTGCCCCACAATGGTGTGGTCACCCGCAATGCTGTGGCTGGCCTGGCGCGATTAATGGATGCAAAACTGGCCGAATGGGTGGAAACCACCGTGGCCTTTCCCAATGCCATGGTGGATCGCATCACGCCCGCCACTTCTGATCGCGAACGCCGGATCGCATCTGAAATGTTCGGCATTGAAGACAACTGGCCTGTGTTCTGTGAGGAATTCAGACAATGGGTGCTGGAGGATATCTTCACACTCGGCCGGCCAGATTTCGAAAAAGTCGGCGCACAGTTCGTGGCGGATGTGACGCCTTTCGAATACATGAAAATCCGCATCCTGAATGGGGGTCATGCCGTCATCGCTTACCCCGGCGGATTGATGGATGTGCATTTCGTCCACGAAGCCATGCAGCATCCCCTGATCCAGGGTTTCTTCACCAAGGTACAACAGGAAGAAATCATCCCCACGGTCATGCCTGTGCCCAATACCAATATTCAGGATTATTTTACGCTCATCAACCGCCGTTTCTCCAATCCGAAAATCGGTGACACGGAACGGCGCCTGTGCCTCGACGGTTCAAACCGCCAGCCCAAGTTCATTGTGCCGGTCATCGCTGACAACTTGAAAGCCGGACGCAGCATTTCGGGCCTCGCACTGGAGTCAGCCCTGTGGTGCCGGTATTGCGCAGGAACAACCGACTCCGGCAAAGTCATCGAACCCAATGACCCCTCATGGGACCGGTTGCAGGCCTTGTCGCTGCAAGCAAAAGCCGATCCGCTGCACTGGCTGACAATGGACGACATTTATGGTGACGTTGCGAAAGACGCAGGCTTCCGGACGGCCTTCGCGGCTTGGCTGACGATGCTTTGGCGCGATGGAACAGCGAAGACGTTGACCGCATATATCGGCGGATGAGGTCCCTT
>CAXTKL010000116.1:0-8334 GCA_964244825.1 uncultured Aestuariivirga sp. | reverse complement strand
ATTCTGAACCCATGCCAACCATCCTCATGCCCGCCCTGTCGCCCACCATGGAAGAAGGCAAGCTTTCGAAATGGCTCAAGGCCGTTGGAGACACTGTAAAATCTGGCGATGTGATTGCCGAGATTGAAACGGATAAGGCCACGATGGAAATTGAAGCCGTTGATGATGGTCCGTTGACAGAAATTATGGTGGCGGCTGGCACTGAAGGCGTGAAGGTCAACACGCCAATTGCGGTAATCGGTGAGGCGAGTGTGGCGCGCGGTCCCTCTCCGTCATCTGCTGCGCAGACGCCACCAATCCCGCAAGCGGGCGAGGAAAAGAGTTCTTCTCCTCGCCCGCTTGCGGGAGAGGTGGCAGGCGCGAAAGCGCCTGACGGAGAGGGAACCCACCTCCAAGACCCCGAAATCCCTGCTGGCACCGAAATGGTTCCCATGACCGTGCGCGAAGCCATTCGTGCCGCCATGTCCGAGGAAATGCGCGCCGACCCTGACGTCTTCCTCATGGGCGAAGAAGTGGGCCAATACCAAGGTGCCTATAAAATCTCGCAAGGCATGCTGGAAGAATTCGGAGACAAACGGGTAATTGATACGCCGATCACGGAACATGGCTTCACCGGCATCGCCGTGGGTGCCGGTTTTGCGGGCCTCAAACCTATCGTCGAGTTCATGACCTTCAACTTTTCCATGCAGGCTATTGACCAGATCATCAACTCTGCTGCCAAGACGCTGTATATGTCCGGCGGGCAAATGGGCTGCCAGATCGTGTTCCGCGGCCCGAATGGTGCGGCCGCTCGTGTGGGCGCGCAACATTCGCAGGATTATGCCGCTTGGTATGCCCATATCCCTGGTCTCAAAGTCGTCATGCCCTACACGGCCTCGGATGCCAAGGGTCTGATGAAAGCCGCGATACGCGATCCAAACCCCATCATTTTCCTCGAAAATGAAATTCTGTATGGCAAGACATTCGACGTGCCAAAGCTGGATGACTGGGTCGTTCCCATCGGAAAAGCCCGCGTCGCCCGCGCCGGTCACCACGTTACCATCGTTTCATTCAGCATCGGCATGACCTATGCCCATGCCGCCGCTGACAAGCTGGCAGCGGAAGGCATCGAATGCGAGATCATTGACCTTCGCACCATTCGTCCGCTCGACATTGAGACAGTCCTCGTCAGTGTACGGAAGACCAATCGCTGTGTGTGCGTGGAGGAGGGCTATCCACGCTTCTCCGTCACTTCGGAACTCGCCGCCGAAATCATGACACATGCATTTGATTACCTGGACGCACCCGTGGCCCGTGTGGCTGGGAAAGATGTGCCCATGCCCTATGCCGCTAATCTCGAAAAACTTGCGCTGCCAAATGTCGACGATGTTGTGGCGGCGGTCAAATCCGTTCTTTACATTTAACTTTAGGGAATACGACAATGGCAAAGGGCCACGATCACCACCATCACGACCACTCCAAGGATATCCATCCTCATCAATTGCAACCACCCCATGAGGTGTTCCATGATGGCAATGCCGGTGAAATTGCCCGCGCATGGATCGTCGGTGGCAACTTGAGCTTGTCGCTGCACTCCATGGCCTTCGGCAAAGCCGACGTGTGGGGCCATGTGCTGGCGGGCATGGCGCAGCAGGTGGCAGCATCGATGGAAGAAATGGGCAGCGGCACCACGGCAGCGAACCTCGACATTATCCGCAAAATCCTGATCGACGACCTCAACAAGGCCGCCGCCCAATCGTCTGTTTTGTCCAACAAGTAAGTCGGGAAAAATACAATGGCCGCCAGCGTTCTGATGCCCGCCCTTTCACCCACCATGGAAAAGGGCAAGCTTGCCAAATGGCTGAAGAAAGAGGGCGACAAGGTGAAGTCTGGTGATGTGTTGGCCGAGATCGAAACCGACAAGGCGACAATGGAGATTGAGGCAATTGACGAGGGCACGCTGGGCAAGATCATGGTGGCCGAGGGCACTGATGATGTGTTGGTTAATACGCTGCTGGCCACGATTTTGGCGGAGGGTGAGAAGGCGGGGAACGCTCCCGCTCCGCCAATCGCTGTCGCGCCTGCCACCTCTCCCGCAAGCGGGCGCGGAATAGAAACACCTTCCCCTCGCTCGCTTGCGGGAGAGTTGGATCGTGCGCCAGCGCGAGCCGGAGAGGGAACCCGCATTTTCGCTTCGCCTTTGGCCAGACGCCTGGCCAGGGAAAAAGGCATCAGTCTCTCTGGTCTCAAAGGTACAGGACCACACGGGCGTATCGTATCAAAAGATGTTGAGAATGCCAAACCTGGCGCTGCGCGACCTATCGCGGCTTCGGCTGTTCCTGCATTTGCCGCACCACCAACCGATGCCGCCATACTGAAGAATTTCGCGGAGGGCTCCTACGAACTCGTGCCACACGACGGCATGCGCAAGGTGATTGCGCGGCGTCTCACGGAATCGAAACAAACTATTCCGCATTTTTATGTGGCGGTCGATGTATCGTTAGATCATCTCATGGACTTGCGCGAACGCCTGAATGGCTCAGCATCTAAAAACAAGGAAGGCGTTCCCTCATTCAAGATTTCGGTGAACGACTTCATCATCAAGGCCATGGCTATGGCGTTGATCAAGGTGCCGGATGCCAATGTGTCGTGGACGGAAACCGCCATGGTCAAGCACAAGCACGCCGATATCGGCATTGCCGTTTCGATCACCGGCGGGCTGATTACGCCCATCGTGCGAAGCGCCGAAACAAAGGGCCTCGCGCAAATTTCGGCCGAGATGAAGGATTATGCCAAACGCGCCCGTGATCGCAAACTGAAGCCTGACGAATATCAGGGAGGTTCAGCCGCCATTTCCAATATGGGCATGATGAACGTGAAAAACTTCCAGGCTATCGTCAATCCGCCGCATGCCTCGATCTTGGCCATCGGCTCCGGCGAACGGCGGCCGGTGGTGCGCGGCAATGAGATCAGAATCGAACAGCAGATGACGATGACGCTGTCCACCGATCATCGCTGTATTGACGGGGCGTTGGGAGCGGAGTTCATCAATGCAATCAGGCAATATCTTGAAGAGCCAGGGTTGATGCTGGTGTGAGGCGAAGATCATGAACCATCATGTTCCCGTGACTTTGCTGGCGGTGACGGCGGGCAGCATCGTGCTTGCCAACGCGTGTCTCGCGCAGTCGCCCGCTTCTGTGGTGGATCAGACAGTATTACTGGACATCGCAGTGGCGGCCTGTTCCAACCGGCTCAGTCTCAACGGCTTCCGTTTCAATCGCGCCCAGGAAAACTGGCGGCGGGAATTGCTGGCGCGTGGCCCCGCAGCCCAGGAAGACTACCGCATTGCCCACGACAGGGCCATGGTTGAAGTTCTGCACGTCATGTCGGGCCAGGACAGCCGCGCCTGCCCCTATGCCTATCTCAAGGTGAAAGATGCTTTCGGCAGCGAAATGCCGTTTTTGCAGTTGAGGGATGGGCCATGAGGCAAGCATGAAAAATTCAATGAAGACCTTCGTTGCCTTTGCAGTCTGTTTGGTCCTGCATGTGCCTGTCACATCGGCACAAGAAGGCGGTCGACAAATTCGGCTTGATGCAAACACCTGCAAAAATATCATGCCGGAATACATACGAAAGCGAAACAATCCACTTTATGCCAAAGCAGTTGCAGCCAAAAGCTCCGGACATGCCAATGATATGCAAAAGGAGCGAATTCGAGAGGTCGAGTTTTTGAGGGACACAGTCAAGTATGCCAAGTGCAAAGGCATTCGATGAAAACCATCCTCGCATTCGGTGACTCCCTCACCTGGGGTTTTGAAGCTGGCACCTTTCGCCGACACGCTTTCGAAAACCGTTGGCCTAACGCACTTGCGGCAGGCCTCAAAAACGCATGTGTCATCGAAGAGGGCATGAACGGGCGCACCACGGTGTTCCCCGATCCCACTTGCGAAGCCGAGCGCAATGGGGCTGTGGCGCTGCCAATCGCGCTTTGCACGCACCAACCGCTTGATCTCGTCATCATCATGCTGGGTACCAACGACATCAAATATGCCAACCGTTGCCGTGCCTTTGACGCGGCCATGGGAATGGAGCGGTTGATCAGGATTGTGAAGGGCTTTGATTATGTGGGTGACTACACGCCACCGAAAATTCTGATCATGTCGCCCCCCTGCCTTGTGCCCACCAGGGACGAATGGTTTAACGATCTCTGGGGCCATGCGCTGGAGGAGTCCAAACTCTTTGCAATGCATTACGCGCGGGTGGCGGTTGAACAGGATGTGCATTTCTTTGATGCTGGAACGATTGTAGATGCTGACCCTACGGACGGGGGACATTTAGATGCCGCGAATACCCGGGCTTTGGGGGAGGCGCTGGTGCCTGTGGTGGGAAAGATTTTGGGGATTTAATCGCGGCGCATCCTTCGAGGCTCGCAAGAGCTCTCACCTCAGGATGAGGGGTGCGGGAGGTACGCCACAAAATATACAACCTCACCCTGAGGTGCGAGCTCTTGCGAGCCTCGAAGGGTGCACAACAAGTGAGACAGACACATGGCTGACACAAACTTCGATGTTCTCATCATAGGCGCAGGCCCCGGGGGCTATGTGACGGCCATACGTGCCGCACAGCTGGGCTTCAAGGTTGCCATCATTGAGCGCGAACACCTCGGTGGCATTTGCCTGAACTGGGGCTGCATTCCGACGAAGGCGTTACTGCGCTCGGCTGAAATTTATCACTACATGAAGCACGCCGAGAATTACGGCCTGTCTGCGAAAGATGTCACGTTTGATGCAACGAAGGTCGTGGCCCGGTCGCGCGGCGTATCGGGCCGATTGAATGGTGGTGTCGGCGGCTTGCTCAAGAAGAACAAGGTGCAGGTGATCTGGGGCGAGGCCAAAGTCACCAAGCCCGGCGAAGTTGTGGTTGCCGATATGAAGAAGGCCGCCGTGCAGCCCCAGAACCCGATTCCGAAAGGCACATTGGGGGCAGGGACCTACACCGCCAAGCACATCATCATCGCCACAGGTGCACGTCCCCGCGTACTGCCGGGCCTCGAACATGACGGCAAGCTGGTATGGAGCTACTTCGAGGCCATGGTGCCAGCGGCGATGCCGAAGTCGTTGCTCGTCGTTGGCTCCGGCGCCATCGGGATTGAGTTTGCGTCATTTTATAACGCCATGGGCGTGGAAGTGACGGTTGTCGAAATCATGGACCAGATCATGCCAGTGGAAGATACAGAAATCTCCAAAACAGCCCAGAAGCTGCTGGAAAAGCAGGGCATCAAGTTCCGCATCTCCGCCAAGGTGGCGAAGCTCGACAAGCAGGCCAACACTGTCACCGCAACGATTGAAGCGAGTGGCAAATCCGAAACCCTCACGGTGGACCGTGTCATCGCCGCAACCGGTGTTGTCGGCAATATCGAGAATCTTGGCCTCGAAAATTTAGGTGTGAAAACCGACAAAGGCTGCATCGTAACGGATGGCTATGGCAACACCAACATCAAGGGTATCTACGCCATTGGCGATGTGGCAGGCCCTCCGATGCTGGCCCACAAGGCCGAGCATGAAGGTGTGATCTGCATCGAGAAGATCAAGGGCCTCGACGCCCACCCCATGAAGAAAGAACAAATCCCCGGCTGCACCTATTGCCACCCACAAGTGGCCTCCGTCGGCCTCACTGAGGCCAAGGCCAAGGCCGCAGGCTATGACCTCAAGATCGGCAAGTTCCCCTTCCTCGCCAACGGCAAGGCCATCGCACTTGGCGAAGACCAGGGCCTGATCAAGACCATCTTCGACGCCAAGACCGGCCGTCTCATCGGTGCCCATATGGTAGGTGCCGAAGTCACCGAGCTGATTCAGGGCTTTGTCGTGGCCATGGGGCTGGAAACAACGGAAGAAGAACTGATGCACACCGTTTTCCCACATCCCACCCTCAGCGAAATGATGCATGAGAGCGTACTTGATGCCTATGGCCGCGTCATCCATATGTGATTGTGATGGATATTTTCACGCAAGCAGTATCTGAAGTCATAAGAAACTACGCCATTGTGGGAGGTGGCGTTATTGGACTTTACTTCGGCTGGAAACGTGTAACTGCTGCAAATCGCCAAGCCCTTTCTCAGCTTAAGCAAGCTGACCTTGCTCAGCGGGTACACGTCGCTGAATTGTTCAATAGAGCAGTTGGGCAACTTGCAGATAAGAAATTGGAAGTCAGGCTTGGCGCAATTCTCACGATGGAGCAAATATGCAAGGAGTACCCTGATCGTTCTGGACTGGTTATTCGATTGTTGACTACCTATCTCCAGAAAAATGCTGTAAAATACGGTGACAAGAAACCTCCTTCTGACGTGCAAACGATCATGGATATTTTGCGGGAATTTAGAAAATGAATTTTCATACAGCCACATTGCTCTACGATGAAGCTATCGATCTTAGTGGAACATTTATCCGCCGGACAAATTTGAGCGGAGTAAATCTTCAGCAAGCCGACCTTTCGGGAGCGGATTGTACCAATGCGACTTTTCGTGGTGCAAATCTCACGGGCGCAAATTTAAAGGGTGCGATACTCAAGGGAGCAGATTTCACCGGGGTTGTTGGATTGACACTGGAACAGATAACGCAGGCAACAATTGATAAAAACACGATTTTACCGAGTTATCTCATCGTTGGTTCAAGTTGAATCGAAGCTGACCCGAATACGGATTGAGGAGAACACATGGACCAAATCATGCAACTGGGTGCCGTCGGCATTGGCGGTACCATCCTGATTGGCATTTTGGCGGGTTGGCTGGCTGAGAAGATCACAGGGTCAGATCAGGGGCTGATCATGAACCTGATTGTCGGCATCGCCGGATCCTGGCTTGGCTTTTTCGCTGCCAACAAAGCCAATATCAATCTTGGTGAGATCTTCCATGGCTGGTTCTGGGGCAATTTGCTTGTATCAGCCGCCGGCGCGGTTATTCTGTTGCTGGTGCTAAAGCTTATTCGCGGCAAGAAGCGCTGAACAAGAACGGAGAGACCCATCATGCAAGGTTACGGAATTTTCATGTCAATCATTCTCGGCGGTGTCGCAGGCTGGATTGCTGAAAAGGTCATGGGCTTCGATACCGGCCTGATCGTGAATATCCTGCTCGGCATTGTTGGCGCCATGGTTGGGAATTTCCTGTTTGGACTTCTGCACATCACGCTCGGCGGTTTGCTGGGCCAACTGATTGTCGCAGTCGTCGGCGCTTGTATTCTCATCCTGATTTACCGTTCCGTCAGGGGCCGCGCCTGAACGTTCATGACAACACTCATCGATAGTGTCGCAGCCCGGCCACGTCACCCTGAAAAAGCCCACAGGGCCGACACGCCCGTGCTGCGCAAGCCAGCATGGATCAGGGTAAAAGCGCCAGGCTCTGTCATCTATGCGGAAACGCAAAAGTTGGTACGCGAGAAAAAGCTCGTCACCGTTTGCGAAGAAGCGGGATGCCCCAACATTGGCGAATGCTGGTCTAAAAAACACGCGACCTTCATGATCATGGGCGACACTTGCACCAGGGCCTGCGCCTTCTGCAATGTTAAAACCGGGAAACCAGAAGCGCTTGATAATGGCGAACCTCTGCGCGTTGCCGAAGCGATAGCGGCCATGGGCTTGCATCACGCTGTCATCACATCGGTTGACCGTGATGACCTTGACGATGGTGGTGCCCAACATTTTGTTGAGATGCTGCACCACGCGCGCCGCCTTGCACCCCACACGACACTCGAAATTCTGACACCTGATTTCCTCAAGAAAAACGGTGCCTTGGAGCGTGTGGTTGAAGCAAAGCCTGATGTCTTCAATCACAATCTGGAAACTGTGCCTGCGCTCTATCTGAAAATTCGCCCGGGTGCCCGCTATTTCCATTCGCTCCGCCTGCTGCAGCGCGTGAAAGAGATCGACCCAACGATTTTTACCAAGTCCGGCATCATGGTGGGCCTGGGCGAGACTCGGGAACAGGTGATGCAAGTCATGGACGATATGCGTTCTGCTGATATTGATTTCATCACCATCGGCCAATATCTCCAACCATCGCGCAAGCACGCACCGATTGACCGGTTTGTGACTCCGGATGAGTTCAAGAATTATGAGACGATTGCCTATTCGAAGGGTTTCCTCATGGTGTCTTCGTCTCCGCTGACCCGCTCGTCCCATCATGCGGGCGAGGATTTTGCGCGGTTGAAGGCGGCGAGAGAATTAGCTTGAACGCGGTCCCTCTCCGTGTCGCGCCAGTGCGCGATCCACCTCTCCCGCAAGCGGGCGAGGAAAGGAGATCCTTCATTCCTCGCCCGTTTGCGGGAGAGGTGGCACGCGCAGCGTGACGGAGAGGGATTTCGT
>CAXTKL010000115.1:0-8419 GCA_964244825.1 uncultured Aestuariivirga sp. | reverse complement strand
TTCATGGCGGTGCCAAGCACCCCCTTGAAACGTTCCGCGCGATCATCCTTGGGTGAAGACAAGGGTCAGGTCCTTGCTTGTGTTGAAGATGAGGCCCCTTGTTTCATGCGATCATGATTCTGGCCGCTGACTCCGGCAGTTCTTCGCCGAAGCAGCGTTGATAGAACTCGGCCACGATGGGGCGTTCGAGTTCGTCGCATTTGTTGAGGAAGGTGAGGCGGAAGGCGAAGCCCAGGTCACCACTGAAGATTTCGGCGTTCTGTGCCCAGGTGATGACGGTGCGCGGGCTCATGACGGTGGAGAGATCGCCTTGCACAAAGGCATTGCGAGTCAAATCGGCAACGCGCACCATGTTGGCGATCTGCTTTTTGCCCTTGTCTGTGAGGTAGGATTTGTTCTTCGAGAGAACGATGTTCACCTCATCGGCGTGGGGCAGATAGTTCAGCACGGTGATGATGGACCAGCGGTCCATCTGGGCCTGGTTGATTTGTTGTGTGCCGTGATAGAGTCCAGTGGTGTCGCCAAGGCCCACGGTGTTGGCCGTCGCAAACAGCCGGAAGGCATTGTGGGGGCGAATGACGCGGGATTGGTCCAGCAGCGTGAGCTTGCCGGAGCTTTCAAGAATGCGCTGGATCACGAACATGACATCGGGGCGGCCTGCATCATATTCGTCAAACACCAGTGCCACATTGTGCTGATAGGCCCAAGGCAGAATGCCTTCGCGAAATTCGGTGATCTGCTTTCCCTCCTTCAACACAATGGCGTCCTTGCCAATAAGGTCGATGCGGGAGATGTGGCTGTCGAGGTTGATGCGTATGCAGGGCCAGTTCAGGCGGGCTGCCACTTGTTCGATGTGTGTTGATTTGCCTGTGCCGTGATAGCCTGTCACCATGACGCGGCGATTGAAGGCAAAGCCCGCAAGAATCGCCAGTGTGGTTTCCTTGTTGAACAGGTAATCGGGGTCCAGGTCCGGCACATGTTCGCTGCCATGGGAATAGGCGGGCACCTGCATGTTCGAGGCAAAGCCGAACACATCTGCAATGGAAACTTTCGTGTCTGGCTCACCGGGCAGGCTGCCATTGGCTTTCGCTGTCATGTCGCTCATCAATGGTTTGAAATGGAGTTCGGGGCTTTCTAGTCGTTTGAGCGGTCTCTAGCAAGTTAGCAGAAGCCGCTGGCCCGCAATGTGTCATAGGCCTGTATCACCGCTTTCAAGGTCTCTTCATTGGCGCGGCTGCCCTGGTTGGCGTCAGGGTGAAGGCGCTTGACCAGCATCTTGTATTTGGTCTTGGCGTCTTCCGGCTTGGCGTTTTCATCCAGCCCCAATGTGACCAATGCGGCAAGTTCATTTTTGCGCAAGTTCCGGCCCAATTTCGTCTGGGCAGGTTTTGCATCCTTGCCGAACAAGGACAGGGGATCGTGGATTTCGCGGGCGGCACCGCGCTTGGAGCCAGCGGCGGCATGGGCGCGTTCACCCAGCTTCCAGGTGGGGCGGTCACCGGTTTGCGCAGATTTCTGGGCAGCCGACACGTCCCCATCGGACATGCCGGCAAAATAATTATAGCTCTTGTTGTATTCCTGCACATGGGCTGTGCAATAGTTCCAGAACTGGCCGTCAAAGCCCCGGCCCTTGGGGGCCTTGTGCTTTGCCGGCTTGTCGCAACCTTCCCATTCACAGAGCTTGTCTGCAACGGGTTCAGGCTTGGCACCTTTCTTGGTGACGCGAATCTTGTCAAAGTATTTTGAATCGAGTTTCATGATCTCAGTTATGGGGGGTGAAGCCGAATGCTTCAACCTGAAACAGTGGACGTGACATTATGGATTTAGGGCCGATCGGCAGAACCCTGGAAGAAAAACTGAAAGCAGCTTTCAACCCGGCAGCTCTTAGCGTGATTGACGAGAGTGATCAACATGCAGGGCACTCCGGTGCCCATGCCTTGGGTGAAAGCCACTTCCGTGTCAAAATCAAGGCTGAGGCGTTCCGTGGCGTGTCGCGGGTGGGGCAGCACCGCATGGTGAATGACGTGCTGGCAGCCGAGTTAAAAGAGAGGGTTCATGCGCTGGCCATCGAGGCCTCGGTGCCATCAGCCTGATGTGGGGACTTCCTCCGGTTTTTCCAATGGTGTGACTTTCAAGGATGTGACCTGCTGCTTTCGCTTCTTCAATACTTCAAAGCGGAAGCCATGAAAGGAGAAGGCCTGGCCCTGGGCCGGGATCATGCGGGCTTCGTGGATGACCAGGCCTGCAAGGGTGGTGGCCTCTTCATCAGGCAGGCGCCAGTCGAAGGAGCGATTCAAGTCACGGATGGGCACAGTGCCATCGACAACATAGGACCCGTCGCGGGTCTTGCGCACGCCTGTGGCCACGCCATCGAACTCATCCTTGATGTCGCCCACGATCTCTTCAAGGATGTCTTCGAGAGTGACGAGGCCCTGCACTTCACCATATTCATCGACAACGAGCGCAAGCTGTACCTTGCGGCGCAGAAAGGCATTGAGTTGGTCTTCAAGCGGTCTGGTATCCGGCACGAACCAGGCGGGTGACATCACGTCTTCGAGCTTGATCTTGCTGGCGTCATTGTTGGCTTTTTGCAGGGCCGAGAACAGCGTCTTGGCGTGTATGACGCCGATGATGTTGTCCGCATTGCCTTTCCACACGGGCATGCGGGTGTGAGGACTTTCGAGCATTTCTGAAATCAGTTCTTTGAAGGATTGACCACCGTCAAGCGTCTTCATCTTGGTGCGGTGGACCATGATGTCTGCCACCTCGAGATCCTTCAGATCAAGAATGCCGCCCAGCATGTCGCGGTCGGTTTTCACAAGGGTTTCTTCCTTGTGGTGCAGGGCGATGGCACCACGCAGTTCATCGTGCGCTGAAAGAACTCCGGCATCGTCATCAATATTCACGCCGAAGAGGCGCAAGGTGTGCCTGACGATGAACTCCACCGTCAGGACAATGGGGCCGAGTATTGCGGCGATCACGCGCATGATCGGGGCCACGGCCAGCGCAACACGCTCGGGATAGGCGATGGCGTAGGTTTTGGGCAGCACTTCGGCGAAGATGAGAATGATGATGGTCATCACGCCGGAGGCGATGACGGCACCACTGTCGCCGAACATCTTGATGAGAGCGGCGGTGGCCACCGCCGAGGCCGTGATATTGGCGAGGTTGTTGCCGAGAAGCAATGCACCGATCAAACGTTCAGGCAGTTCCGTGAGTTTCAGGGCCATGGCGGCGCGCTTGGAACCGCGGCGTTCGATCTCCGTGAGGCGGGCCCGGGAGGTGGCCGTCAAACCGGTTTCAGCACCGGAGAAAAAACCTGAGACAAATATCAGGCAGACAATCGAGAGAATGGCATAGCCAATTTCTGAGGTCATTGTCGTTGCATGTCCTTTTCGAGAAATGATGTGACAGCAGCAGAATCCACGTCCTTGGCGACAAATGCATCACCAATGCCGCGTGTGAGAATGAAGGTGAGTTTGCCGCCCGAGGCCTTCTTGTCCTGGCGCATGATGTCCACGAGTTTTTCAGGCGATGGCAATTCCGCTTTGATGCTTGAGATATGGGTGGGCAGGCCGGCACGGGCAAGATGCTTGGCCACGCGGTCAGCGCTGCCCGTTGCACATAACCCCAGGGTTTCCGAGAAACGAAAGGCCTGTACCATGCCGATGGCCACCGCCTCGCCATGCAATAGAATGTCAGAGTACCCCGTCGAGGCTTCGAGTGCATGGCCAAAGGTGTGACCGAGATTGAGCAGGGCACGAACACCGGTTTCGGTTTCATCTTCCGCAACAATGCGGGCCTTGGTTTCACAGGACACCCGCACGGCATGATCGACAGCGCCCTGGGCACAATCAATGACGGATTCCACATTCTGGTCCAGCCAGGCGTAGAACCCGGCATCACCCAAGAGACCATATTTCACAACTTCGGCATAGCCGGCGGCGCGTTGTCGCCCGGGCAGGGTTTTCAGAAGATCAAGGTCGATCAACACATGGGACGGCTGATGAAACGCGCCGATCAGGTTTTTACCATGGGGTGAGTTAATACCCGTCTTGCCGCCCACGGAACTGTCGACCTGTGCCAGCAATGACGTCGGAATCTGGATGAAGTTCACACCGCGCCGGAGAATCGCTGCGGCAAAGCCAGCCAGATCGCCAACCACACCGCCGCCCAAGGCGATGACATGGTCCTTGCGCTCTATGCCCGCTGCGAGAAGGCTGTCACAGACTTCAGCAAGTCCGCCATAGCTTTTCGTGGCTTCACCGGGTGGCATGACGATAGCGCTTGCGGCGACGCCAGCGGCTGCAAGCGAGTCTTGAAGGGTCTGCAAATGCAACTTCGCGACATTCGCGTCCGTGACGATGGCGGTTTTTTTGCGGGTGAGGTGGGGTGACAGCAGGCTTCCGGCATTGTTTAACAAGCCCGCCCCGATGGTGATGTCGTAGCTGCGGTTACCCAGGTTGACGGGAACAATTGCGGCAATGCGCGGATCAGTCATGGGGTGTTGCATCGTTTAGTGGCTGATATTCCGCGAGGGCTTTCAGCACTTCGTGGACCATCTGCGTGTGTTGAACATCCAGGCTTTCAACGGTGATGTCCGCTTCAGCATAAACCGGGTAACGCTGGTCAATAAGGTTTTGCAGCACTTCGGCGGGGTCGCGATTTTCGAGTAAAGGCCTGCCACCGCGTTTGGCGACGCGCTTCAGCAATACTTCAAGATCGGCTTTCAGCCAGATCGACAGGGCGTGGGCCTTGATGGCTTGACGCGTCTCCATGTTCATGAAGGCTCCGCCGCCTGTGGCCAGCACCTGCTTTCCGTTGTCAAGCAGACGGGCGATGACGCGGCGTTCGCCATCGCGGAAATGCGCTTCACCGTGATCGGCGAAAATATCGGGAATGGATTTTCCCGCTGCCTTTTCAATTTCCGTATCTGCATCGACAAAGGGCAGGCCCATTTTATCTGCAAGCCTGCGGCCGATGGAGGTTTTGCCAGCCCCCATCAGGCCCACCAGCACAATGCTGCGGTTTCCGGTGTTCTCGATAGCTGCGTCCAACAGGCGGTTGGGATTGATCTTGTCCATGGTTCGGCCTGCTGCTTTAGCGGCATTTGGGCTGAAGCGCAAAGCGCAGCATTTGGCAAAGCAGTGCGGGCAGGCTAAACGCTGAGCATGGATATGCGCCCGTGATACCAGATACCGTCAAAATCATACTTGTCGTTGGCGTGATCGCCGGTGCGGCTTTTGCTGCGGTATGGGGGCTGGCGCATTTCCCGCCGGAGCAGGCGGAGATTTTGAAATCCTTGCCGCATGACAAGATCAGGCAGAATTGACGTGACGGCGCAGCGGCTGATCGGGCGTTTTCTGGAGATGATGAGTGCGGAACGCGGCGCTGCGAAGAATTCCATTTTGGCCTATGGGCGGGACCTGGAGGATTATGCGGCCTATCTCGCTGCTGGGTCGAGGGATGTGAAAACTTCGGACAGCGACGCTGTGCGGGGTTATATCGCTGATCTTGAACGGCGGGGCATGGCGCGCAGTTCGACGGCGCGTAAACTGTCGGCGGTGAAGCAGTTTCACCTGTTTCTGCAAGGCGAGGGATTGGCCCAGCAAAATCCGGCCACTATTGTGGAGGGACCGAAGAAGCACGTGGTGCTGCCTAAAATCTTGGTCGCCGATGATGTTGCGAAAGTACTGGCGGTTGCTGCGGACGCTGTCGTTGCTGCCAAACCGCAGGAGCGCTTCAAGGCTATGCGGCTCCAGTGTTTGATTGAGTTGCTGGCGGCCACGGGTCTGCGCGTGTCGGAACTTGTGGGTTTGAAACTGGCGGCAGTCCAGTCGGAGCGGGATTTTCTGACCGTCAAGGGCAAGGGTGGCCGCGAACGCATGGTGCCGGTGTCAAAGCGGGCGCAAGCGGTTCTGCGGGACTATGTTGATGCGTTGAAAGCGCGGGCGGCTGCGCCGTCGGTGTGGCTGTTTCCGTCGCATGGGGAAAGTGGTGCCTTGACGCGGCAGCATTTTGCACTGGAGTTGAAGGCGCTTGCACGACTGGCCGGGCTTGATGCGGCACGGATTTCGCCCCATGTGCTGCGGCATGCCTTTGCTTCGGGTTTGCTGGCCCATGGGGCAGACTTGCGCGCAGTGCAGCAGATGCTGGGCCATGCCGATATTTCCACAACACAAATCTACACCCACGTGCAGACCGAGCGCTTGATCTCCACCGTTGAAAACCACCACCCCCTGGCCAAGGCTTCACGCAAGATGCGTTGACTTTCTGATACGGGAACGCCAGTTAAGGCTGGAATTTGAGTTTAGAGAGACCATGCAGGCATTTTTGGATTTTGAAGCACCGGTGGCGGAACTTGAAGGCAAAATTGCCGAGTTGCGGGCCATGGCTCAAGGCGATTCCACAGTCTCCATCGCCGATGATGTGAAGTCGCTGGAAGGCAAGGCCAACAAGATTTTGAATGATCTCTATGCCAATCTGACGCCCTGGCAAAAGGCGCTGGTGGCGCGGCATGACAACCGGCCACGGGCCATGCAATATATTGGAACCTTGATCACAGATTTCACACCGCTGGCAGGTGATCGCAAATTTGGCGAGGACGAGGCGATCGTTGGCGGGCTTGGACGGTTTCAGGGGGAAGGCGTTGTGGTGATCGGCCAGGAAAAAGGTTCTGACACGCAAACGCGTCTCAGGCACAATTGGGGCATGGCAAGGCCAGAAGGCTATCGCAAGGCCGTGCGGCTGATGGAAATGGCGGACCGGTTTGGACTGCCCGTGATCACGCTGGTGGATACATCCGGGGCCTATCCTGGCGTTGATGCGGAAGAGCGGGGTCAGGCGGAGGCAATTGCCCGTTCGACCGATTGCTGCCTGTCACTGGGTGTGCCGCTGGTGTCCGTGATCATTGGTGAAGGTGGCTCGGGTGGTGCCATTGCAATTGCCACGGGCAACAGTGTGTTGATGCTGGAGCATGCGATTTACAGCGTGATTTCGCCTGAGGGAGCGGCATCGATTCTGTGGCGTGATCCAGCCCGCAACAAGGACGCGGCGGCGGCGCTGAAAATGACGGCGCAGGATTTGAAAAAGCTGGGTGTGATTGACGAGATCATTCCGGAGCCCCAGGGAGGCGCACACCGTCAACCGGGCAAGGCCATTGCCAATGTGTCGGACGCGGTGGTGCGGACCTTGACGAGTTTCAGTGGAGTATCAGCCGATGTGTTGCGGACCCAGCGGCGGGAGAAATTTCTGGGGATCGGGCGCGGACTTTAAACGTTGACCAGCGGATTGTTGAGCGAGTTGCCAATCCGGTTGTACAGGCTGTCGACGCCACCCTTCAGCACGGGCAGACTTGTCAACAGGGCAAGGCCCATGGCTGCGGCAATGAGAGCGTATTCGATGGCGGTGGCACCGGTTTCGTCGCGCAAAAATTCTCGCATGGTTTCGGCAATCGTCACTTTTCCGCTCCGGTCAGACTGAATACAGTCACGTTGAGAATACGCTAACACATAATTTCCTTATGAATTTCTAAGCCGAATCGAACAGTTTTACCTGCTGCGTTAAGAGTTTGGAAAGCATGGGGTCAGCGGCTCCACAGGTCTGCGACAAACATCAGGAGTTTCTGGACCCTCGCGGCGTAATAAGCCATGCTGGGGAGCAGGATGGTGAACATTGCAATCACAATCAGGGCATATTCGGTGGGACCGGACCCCTTGTCATCGGCAAAAAAGTCCAGGGCCTTGGTTTTTGCGTAATTCAGGAACATGCTGGCGTGACTTTCGGATCGAAGGACATGAAAACGTGGTTGCCAGTTTCTTAATACGCCGTGCGCAAAGCGCGATGGTAATGATTGAAGAGAGTTAATGATGAGAAATCTGACACTGAACCGGCGTCAACTGCTGGCACTGGGCGCTCAGGCTGTGGTGGCAGGTGCTGCCGCGCGCCGCGTGCGTGCCGAAACTGTACCTCGGTTTGCCATTGACCTGCAATCGCGCGTGCTCGAAGTTCAAGGCCGCGCCGCCAAGGTTTTCGGCATCGCCGTGGATGGCAAGGCGGGTGGCCTTTATACGCGGTTCGGGCCGGATTTTTCAGCACGCGTTCACAACGCATTGGCGGAGGAGACGCTGATCCATTGGCATGGCCTGCTGCCGCCGATCAAGCAGGACGGCGTTCCGCATCTCTCAGGCCCGGCTCTGGCGGCAGGGGAAACGCAGAACTATCTGTTCGCGAACTCCCGAACCGGCACCCATTGGATGCACTCGCACCTCGGTTTGCAGGAGCAACAGTTGCTGGCAGCACCCCTGATTGTGGCTGAGAATGGTGCCGCACTGGTGGATGAGCAGGAACATGTTGTCATGCTGCATGACTTCACCTTCCGTGATCCGCAGGAGATTCTGGCGGAACTGCGCAGCGGCGG
>CAXTKL010000114.1:3592-8498 GCA_964244825.1 uncultured Aestuariivirga sp. | reverse complement strand
TAACCGCCCGCTGCGGGAGAGACTGGTCACCCAGCGCCGAAGGAGCAACCGCCCCGGAAACTCTCAGGCAAAAGGACCGCTCGGGCGTGGTTTTACACTCTGGAGAGCAGATAACGTCTTGGCGTTAGCTCACCGAAGGAGAAAGTTCTGCCGTGTCGGAGTGACGGCAGGATGAAAACTCTCAGGTTTCTGACAGAGGGGGCAAGTTTGCGATGCGTCGCGGGCTTGAACCTTGTTGTCAGGAGTGTGAATTGAGCGAAACCCTACACCGCACCGTTTTACATGATGAGCATGTTCGCCTTGGCGCGAAGCTGGTGGCTTTTGCGGGCTATGAGATGCCCGTGCAATATGCCACTGGCGTCTTGACCGAGCACAACTGGACGCGTGAAAACGCCGGGCTGTTCGATGTGTCACACATGGGGCAATGCTCCATCATTGCATCGGACTTCGACACAGCCTGCACCGCGCTGGAGAAAATTGTTCCGGCAGATCTGCGCAGCCTTGTGCCGGGGCAGCAGCGCTATTCGCAATTGCTGAATGAAGCGGGCGGTATTCTGGATGACCTCATGCTCACACGCTCCGCCTGGAAGGGCATGGAGGGGGCGTTTTATGTGGTGGTGAATGCCGGGCGCAAACTCGGCGACTATGCGCATTTCATGTCCAACCTGCCGGATGTGGTTGAGTTGAAGATCTGGGATGGCTTGTCGTTGTTGGCGTTGCAGGGACCGAAGGCGGAAGCGGTGCTGGCTTCACTTGACGCAAAAGCCAAAGACATCGCTTTCATGCACGCGTCGCAACTCACCCTGGATGGCATTGAAGCCCATGTCTCCCGTTCCGGCTATACGGGGGAAGACGGCTTTGAAATTTCGGTGCGCAATGAAGATGCGGTCAAAATCTGGAACCTTTTACTGGCCAACGCGGCCGTGAAGCCGATTGGTCTTGGTGCCCGCGATTCACTGCGGCTTGAAGCGGGCCTGTGCCTCTATGGCCACGACATCGACGAAACCACATCGCCCAATGAAGCCGGGTTGATGTGGTCCATCGCCAAACGCCGCCGCGAACACGGGGGTTTCATTGGTGCCACACGTGTGCAGAATGAAATCATCACCGGTGCCAAGCGCAAGCGTGTCGGCATCAAGCCCGATGGGCGTGCGCCCGCACGGGAGGGTACCGTCATCCAAAACGCAGCGGGCCGCGACATCGGTAAAATCACCTCAGGCGGCTTCGGCCCCAGCGTGAATGGCCCCGTAGCCATGGGCTATGTCGAAACCGAATATGCAGCGGAGGGAACGCCATTGCTGCTGCTGGTCCGCAACAAGGCACTGCCTGCGCAAGTGGTTAAACTGCCGTTTGTTGCGAACAGGTTTAAGCGTTGAAAGAAGGGACTTCATCCGCCCTTCTTCACCACGAGTCAAACTCCAAAGCAAGGAACACCAAAATGAAAAAATACACTACCGAACATGAATGGCTGTCCGTTGACGGCGACATTGCCACCGTCGGCATCACCGAACACGCGCAACAACAATTGGGCGATGTTGTGTTTGTTGATCTTCCCGCCGTCGGCAAAACCGTGGAGCAGGGCAAGGACGCTGCTGTGGTCGAAAGCGTGAAGGCTGCGAGTGACGTTTACGCGCCGATCACAGGTGAGATCGTGGCTGTAAACAGCAAGCTGACAGAAAACCCCGCCATGATCAATGACGACGCCGAGGGTGCGGCCTGGTTCATGAAAATCAGGATCGCCGATCCATCGCAGCTTGACGGCATGATGGACAAGGCCGCCTACGACAAGCTGGTGGGATGAACACAATCTCCCTTCCTGCAAAGGACCTCATTAGCCCTTCGGGCAGCTTCTCGAGCAGAGAAGCGACGCGATGGCCGAACGCCCTTCAAGCTGATCGATTGGGGAACTCCACAGCAAGTCGCTTCTCCTCTGGAGAAGCTGCCCAAAGGGCTGATGAGGTCTCTTCGGTGGCCCTATGCGATAATAACAGGTTTTTCAAATGAGTGACTCAATGACCCATCTTTCTCTCCGCGACCTTGAACCCGGTGCAAATTTCATCTCCCGCCACATCGGCCCAGACGAGATTGAAACCCGTGACATGCTGCGCCATTTCAACGCCGCCACTCTTGAAGACTTCATCGCCAAGGTCGTGCCCGAAAAAATTCGCTCCAAACGAAAACTCGACATGCGCCCCGCCATGGCGGAGCGCACGGCGCTGTCCTATCTGCGCAAGGCCGCAGAGCGCAACGACGTTTTCACCTCTATGATCGGCATGGGCTACTATGGCACTGTTACGCCCAAGGTGATCCTGCGCAACATTCTCGAAAATCCCGGCTGGTATACCGCCTACACGCCCTATCAGGCCGAAGTCAGCCAGGGCCGCCTGGAGGCCCTTTTGAACTACCAGCAGATGGTCATGGACATGACCGGGCTTGATATCGCCAATGCGTCGCTGCTCGACGAAGCCACGGCCGCCGCCGAGGCCATGGGGCTGGCACGGCGCGTGTCGAAATCGTCATCCAACATCTTCTTCGTCGATGCCGACACGCATCCGCAGACCATCAGCGTCATCGAGACGCGCGCCAGGGGTTTTGGCATTGAAGTGAAAATCGGCGATCCGCTGACAGACCTCGACGCCTCAAAGGTTTTTGCAGCCCTGCTGTCCTATCCAGGCTCGTCCGGTGAGGTGCGTGACTACAGCACCAGCATTGCCGCACTCAAGTCGGCGGGGGCACTTTCCATCATGGCAACGGATTTGCTGGCCCTTGCCCTGCTCAAATCCCCCGGCGAATTGGGGGCTGATGTGGCCATTGGTTCATCGCAGCGCTTCGGCGTGCCCATGGGCTATGGCGGTCCCCATGCGGCGTTTTTTGCCACCAAAGATGTGCACAAGCGTGTCATGCCCGGCCGCCTGATTGGCGTGTCAGTGGATGCGCAGGGAAACCGGGCGCTGCGCATGGCGTTGCAAACCCGTGAACAACACATCCGCCGCGAAAAAGCGACAAGCAACATCTGCACAGCACAGGTGCTGCTCGCGATCACCGCATCCATGTTTGCCGTCTACAATGGCCCCAAGGGCATTCAGAAAACTGCAGAACGCACGCAGCGCTTCATGCAGATTTTTGTCAAGGCTGTGGGTGATCTGGGCTTCACCGTGTTGACGAAGCATTTCTTTGACACGGTGACAATCCACGTGCCCGGCCGCGCCCACATGCTGATGTCGAAAGCCAAGGAGAAAAAAATCAACCTGCGCTATGTCGATGCCGATCACATCGGCATTTCCATCGACCAAACCACGCGCCGCAAGGAAGTCAACACCTTGCTTTCTGTATTCAAGTCTGATGCTCTGTATACGGACCTTGATGTGGTGGACACACAGGTCAGGCCAGCACTGCCGAAAGCACTGGTGCGTACCTCAAGCTATCTCACCCACCCGGTGTTCTCGCGCTATCATTCCGAAACTGAAATGCTGCGCTATATGCGGCAGTTGCAGGTGAAGGACCTGGCGCTGGACCAGTCCATGATTGCGCTTGGATCCTGCACCATGAAATTGAATGCCACCAGCGAAATGATCCCCATCACCTGGCGGCACTTCTCGCTGTTGCATCCCTTTGCACCGCTGGAACAGACTCAGGGCTATCAGCAACTCTTCGAAGAGCTTGAGGAGATGCTGGCGGAGATCACGGGTTTTGATGCGGTGTCGTTGCAGCCCAATGCCGGTTCGCAAGGTGAATTCGCGGGCCTGCTTGCGATCAGGCGTTATCATGAAGCGCAAGGCGACCATCACCGCACTATCTGCCTCATTCCGGTTTCAGCCCATGGCACCAATCCGGCGTCAGCGGCCATGGCAGGCATGCAGATTGTCATTGTCGGCTGCGATGCGAATGGCAATGTTGATGTGAAGGACCTCGCAGCAAAAGCGTCCCAACATGCCGCCAACCTTGCGGCGCTGATGATCACCTATCCCTCGACCCACGGCGTGTTTGAGGATTCAATCATTGATATCTGCAAGATCATTCACGAGAGTGGTGGCCAGGTCTATCTCGACGGTGCCAACCTTAACGCGCAGGTGGGCATCATGCGGCCTGCCGAGTTGGGTGCGGACGTCTGCCACATGAACCTGCATAAAACCTTCTGCATTCCCCATGGTGGCGGCGGACCGGGCATGGGGCCGATTGGTGTGCGTGCCCATTTGGCTCCCTTCCTGCCGGGTCATGCCGTGGTGAATGGCGTCAACCCCGCCGCAGGCCGCAGTGGTGATCAGGGCGCTGTCTCAGCCGCACCCTGGGGGTCTGCCTCTATTCTCCCGATCTCCTGGATGTACATCGCCATGATGGGCGGTGAAGGCCTGCGCAGGGCCACGATCATGGCCATCCTGAATGCCAACTACATGGCCAAGCGCCTGTCACCACATTTTCCGGTGCTTTACACGGGCCCAGGAGGTTATGTGGCACATGAATGCATCATCGACCTGCGCGACCTGAAGGAACGCGCCGGCATCGGTGTGGAGGATGTGGCCAAGCGTCTGGTGGACTACGGCTTCCACGCGCCGACAATGAGCTTTCCGGTGGCCGATACGCTGATGATCGAACCCACGGAGTCCGAATGCAAGCGCGAACTCGACCGCTTCTGCGATGCCATGATCGCCATCGCCGGCGAAATCAAGGCGGTGGAAGAAGGCCACATGGACAAGCAGGACAACCCCCTGAAAAACGCGCCGCACACCCACAAGCTGCTGTTCGGTGAATGGAAGCATGGTTATTCCCGCGAACAGGCGTTTTTTCCGCTGGCTGGACATTACCCCAACGACAAATACTGGCCACCGGTGGCGCGGGTGGACAATGTGTTCGGCGACCGCAACCTGGTCTGTGCATGCCCGCCGATTGAGAGTTACATGCAGGCAGC
>CAXTKL010000114.1:0-3492 GCA_964244825.1 uncultured Aestuariivirga sp. | reverse complement strand
GCGATACCTCGAAGGGTGCGCCACAAGCGCCAACTGTAGAAAGTTATCGTCAATGCGTTATATGACAATCCTTGTTTTCGCTTTACTCGCCACGCCATCCCTGGCCCATGACCTCAGGCACCTCCCACTCGGCGACAATCTTAAATCTGATCATGCAGAAGCCGGTCACCTCTGGCCGTGCCGCATCGACCCTCACAGTGGCGGTGCCAGGCTTGCCGGACCCTGGATTGATTTTACTTCAGGCACTTTCGACAAGACCGCCAAACCGCACGTTCCTGGAGACGTGAAATGGCCATCAAGCTTCAGGATCAAAATTGAAAATGGCCAGCGCATCTTCACAGGAAACGGCTTGCCGCCCCATGGCACAGGCGTTTACCCGGTACCGGCGGATACGGAAGCCTACATTTACGATCCAAACCCAAACAGCATTGCTGCACAGAAACTCACCTTTTCAGTTCCTGCCAACCCTCGATTAGAAACGGAGGCCCATTGCGCGCCGGGTGCCGTCGGCGTTCTGCTGTCAGGCATTCCCTTGTTCAGCGCCATCGATGCACCGGGCCGTGATGCGGTGGCGCATGAGATTCAAGATTCGTGCGACGGGCACCCGCAACCTGGCGGGGTCTATCACTATCACAGCCTCAGCCCCTGCGCGTCCAGGCGGGGCCTTGTGGGCTATGCCATTGATGGCTTCGGCATCTTCAACGCTGTGAATGCGAACGGCAAAAGATACGACAGCAAAGACCTCGACGTATGCCATGGTATGATAAGTGCTATCATGTGGGACGGCAAGCTCGTGACCATGTACCATTATGTCACAACCGATGACTTTCCATATACAATTGGCTGTCTGCGCGGCCATTTTGACCGCGACACCGTTGAGTCCCTGAGTGGTCCACCTCCGGGCTGGTTCAAATAAGGATAGCCCATGGCGCGCACCCGCATCGAAACCGACTCCATTGGCAGCCTCACCTTACCGGAGAGTGCGGACTACGGCATCCACTCCGCACGGGCTGTCGAGAACTTCCCGATCACCGGCGTAGAGTTGAAAGACTTTCCTGAACTTGTGCAATCCCTGGCCATGACCAAGAAGGCCGCCGCTCTTGCCAACATGGAGTTGGGCGTACTCGACATGCGCATCGGCGGGGCCATTGCCCGGGCCTGTGACCGCATGATTGTGGGCGAAGGGCATGGCAATTTCATCGTTGACATGATTCAAGGTGGCGCTGGCACGTCCACCAACATGAATGCGAATGAAGTGGTTGCCAATCTGGCCTTGCGCGAATTGCAACGACCCGCAGGTGATTACAAGACGATACACCCCAATGATCACGTCAATCTCTCGCAATCCACCAACGACGTTTACCCGACCGCAGTTCGCCTGACGATGATCCGCTGTGTGCCAGCCCTGGTGGCCGAGCAGGAGGCGTTGAAGGCGGCGCTGCTGGTGAAGGCCGAGGAATTCCACGACATCATCAAGGTGGGCCGCACGCAATTGATGGACGCCGTACCCATGCGCCTGGGCCATGAATTCCGAGGCTTCGCCACCACCATTGGCGAAGACATCGACCGTCTGCGCGAAGTCGGCAATCTCTTGCGCGAAATCAATCTGGGCGGCACCGCCATCGGCACCGGCATCAATACGCCCGAGGGCTATGGCGATTGCGCCATCAAACATCTTGCTGCCATTTCAGGCGAAAGACTGCTGGCCGCAGGCGATCTCATCGAGGCCACATCCGACATGGGGGCTTTCATCACCTTCTCCGGCGTGTTGAAACGCATCGCGGTCAAGCTCTCGAAAATCTGCAACGACCTGCGCCTGCTCAACAGCGGGCCGCGCGCAGGCCTTGGCGAAATCCGTTTGCCCGCCGTGCAGGCGGGTTCGTCCATCATGCCGGGCAAGGTCAATCCGGTGATGCCCGAAGTCATCAACCAGATTGCCTTTCAGGTTATCGGCAACGATCTCACGGTCACGATGGCTGCCGAAGCAGGCCAGCTGCAACTCAACGCCTTCGAGCCCGTGATCGTCTTCAACATCCTGCAATCCATGCGCATGCTCACGCGCGGGATGAAGGTGCTGCGGGAGAAGTGCATTGTCGGCATTGAAGCGGACCGTGAGCGCTGTCAGGACTTGCTCAATCATTCGCTGGTCGCCGTCACTGCGATAAACCCCTATGTCGGTTACGCCGTAGCAAGCCGGGTTGCCAAAGAAGCACTGAAGTCCCGCCGCTCAGTCCGTGAAGTGGTGCTGGCGGAAGGGCTGATGACAGAAGCGCAATTGGAAGAGGCGTTTGCGACGGAGAATTTGCTGGGGCAACGGCGCAGCAAGACCTGACTTTGACAAACCAGGTAATTCTGACTAGTCTGACTAGTCAGAATTGGAGGTGCGATCTATGAACCACCACTCAAAAACCTGGCCCCTGCAGGAAGCCAAGGCGAAGTTCAGTGAGGTTGTTCGGCTGGCGCAGTCTGAAGGCCCGCAAATTGTGACAGTACATGGTCAGCCAACTGTTATTGTAACCGCAGTCCCCCCGAAACAACGTCTCATTGCTGGCAAGTATGAACCCACAGGAACGGGGCTGGATTTGATCCGTGCCATGCAGGCCTGCCCTGTACCTGACTTTGAAATTCCCGATCGGCCAAGAGATAGTGGTCCGATGCGGGATATCGATCTCGAATGATATGGGTGCTCGATACCAACATTATCTCCGAACTGCGAAGACCACAGCCAAACAAGTCTGTTTTGGATTGGATTGCGAAACAGGACGCCAATTCAATTTGGACGTCGCGCGTGTGCCTTGCCGAAATTCAGTTGGGCATCGCCTTGCAGCCCGACCTTCAGCAGAAACAACGTCTGCAAGATTGGCATGACGATATTGTGCTGTCGATGTTTGACGGCAAGGTATTTGACGTGACCGAAGTTACGTTGACGAACTGGCTTCGCAACCTGCAAGACGCAAACGCGAGGCAAATTTTTGCACCGCCTGTTGATTTCTTGATCGCTGCTCTATGTCAGACCACGAATTCAACCATTGTAACGCGCGATGTTGCACCCTTCATCGCCTGTGGTGTCCCCACTCTGAATCCCTTCACGGGCGAACGTTTCAACGGCGCGTAACGCTACATCGACCCGTGCCGCAGCAGCAAATGCGACTCATAGGTCATGATCGCCAGAAACGCTGTCAGGCCGAAGTACATCAGCGCATATTCATAACGTGTTCTGTCCGGCATATCCCGGTAAGCGAGGGCCTCGGGCGCGTTGGGATCATAGCGCCAGGCTGCCAACAGGCTCGGAATGCACATGATGCCGATCAGCACCAGCATGGGGCTGGGGCGGTAGAAGAACAGCGCCGCCAGCAGCGGCGCACCCAGAAGCCAGATGCGTGGCGACAGCACCTGCGTGATGCGGCCACCATCCAGCGGTGAGATGGGGAGCATGTTGAACAGGTTCAGCATGAAGCCCGAATAGGCCAGCGCCATCCAGAAATCATCGCC
>CAXTKL010000113.1:0-8596 GCA_964244825.1 uncultured Aestuariivirga sp. | reverse complement strand
AGTGGCTATTGCCGCAGCACATACATTCCTGCTGCTGACGTAAAGAGTTTTCGCAGCAACATTGATGCGAACAAGCGTGCTCTGGATGATGCGGCCACGCTGGGTGCACCGTGTTTTGTCATGGTGGTTGGCGGCCTGCCTGCTGGCTCAAGGAATTTAAATGCTGCACGACGACAAGTAAAAGACGCATGCGCGGAACTCGCCACCTATGGAAAATCCGTGGGCGTGAACATTGCGTTAGAGCCTTTGCATCCCGTATATGCTGCGGATCGAAGCTGCCTTACGCTGTTGTCCGAAGCACTCGACTGGTGCGATGACATTGCTGATCCCTGCCTGGGCGTAGCAATTGATTGTTACCATGTGTGGTGGGACCCCAATGTGATGCGGGATATCGCAAGGGCAGCCAAACGCATATTAGCCTTCCACGTGTGTGACTGGCTGGTACCTACGACCGATGTGCTGAACGACCGTGGCATGATGGGAGACGGTGTGATTGACGTGAAGGCCATTCGCGGTGCAGTTGAGTTAGCAGGTTATCAAGGTGCTGTAGAAGTGGAAATCTTCTCCAGCTTGGTCTGGTGGAAGCGCAGTATGGAAGCGACCCTAGCTGTGTGCCGAGATCGGCTAGCGAAGGCAGTTTAGACGATTTGCGTTTGGGAGACGATAAACCACGAAAATTATCCGGCATACTTGACCCCAAATCAAGTCTGGACCAAACGATTTTTAATAATGCAAACTGTCACAGAATTCAAAACGCCAGGAACGCACATGACCGCACCCGTCGCCATCATCATGGGGAGCCAGTCGGACTGGAGCACCATGAAACATGCAGCCGATGTACTGGAGGTTCTGGAGGTGGCGCACGACATCCGCATTGTCTCAGCCCATCGCACACCGGACCGGCTGTATGAGTTTGCGAAAGGTGCCAAGGCGTCTGGTTTCAAGGTCATCATTGCGGGTGCTGGGGGGGCTGCGCATTTGCCAGGCATGGTGGCGGCCCTGACGGCACTACCGGTGTTTGGCGTGCCGGTGGAATCCAAGGCCTTGTCCGGGCAGGATTCGCTGTTGTCAATCGTGCAAATGCCGGGCGGTGTTCCCGTGGGCACACTGGCCATCGGCAAAGCCGGGGCTATGAATGCGGGGCTGCTGGCGGCTGCGGTGTTGGCAATATCGGATGAGGCGCTGGCTTTGCGTCTGGCAGCCTGGCGGCTGAAGCAGACCAATGCGGTCGCTCTGGTTCCGAAGGATGAGGCATGAGTTCTGCGACGGCCCTGCCGCCCGGTTCGTCCATAGGCATTCTAGGCGGCGGTCAACTGGCCCGCATGCTGGCACTGGCGGCTGCACCACTGGGGTTGAAATGTCACATCTATGCGCCGGAAAAAGACAGTCCGGCGTTTCAGGTGTCGGCTGATCATACGGTCGCGGACTATGACGATCAGGCCGCGCTGAAGAGCTTCGCCAAGGCTGTGGATGTGGTGACCTATGAGTTTGAAAATGTGCCAGTCACGACGGTACAGTTTCTGGAACAATTGGTGCCGGTGCGTCCGGGATCCAAGGCCTTGGCCGTGGCGCAGGACCGGATTGAAGAGAAATGGCTGGCCAAAAGCCTGGGTGCCATGACCGCCAATTTCGGCGGCGTGACGTCGCTTGAAGAATTAACCGCCAGAATCAGCCAGCTTGGCACGCCCGGCATTCTGAAAACCACCCGCATGGGATATGATGGCAAGGGCCAGGCGAAGATCACCACACCAGCAGATGCGGCGACTGCCTGGGCCGCCATCCAGGGGGCGGTCTCGGTTTATGAGGGCCTCGTGACCTTCGTTTGTGAGGTGTCAGTGTTGGTGGCCCGCGCAGTTGATGGCAAAATGGCCTGCTTTGATGTGACGGAAAACCTGCACCGCAACCAGATTCTCCATACCTCAACTGTGCCCGCCCGCATTGCGCCAGAACTGGAAGCCGAAGCCGTGTTCGTGGCCCAGCGCATGGCGGAAGCGCTTGATTATGTTGGCGTGATGGGGGTTGAGTTCTTTGTTGGCCACGATGTGCTTTATGTGAACGAGATTGCGCCGCGGGTGCACAATTCCGGTCACTGGACGCAAAATGCCTGTGCGGTCTCGCAATTTGAACAACATATCCGTGCCGTAGCGGGCTGGCCTCTGGGGTCCACGCGGCGGCATTCTGATGCGATGATGACCAATCTTCTGGGCGAAGATGTTGAAGCCTGGGCCGCACTGGCAGCGGAGCCTGGCGCATCGCTCCACCTCTATGGCAAGGCGCAGGCGCGTCCCGGACGGAAAATGGGGCATATCAACCGGATTCACCCTCGACAGGTTTAATTCCGTGTGTTATCGACGCCGCCAAATTTCGGGCCATCGGGTAACTTCTGGCCTTTCGTTCATCCCTTTTGTGTGAGGTAAGCCACTTGCAAGTCGTCGTCCGGGACAACAATGTAGATCAGGCCTTGAAGGTTCTGAAAAAGAAAATGCAGCGTGAAGGCATTTTCCGTGAATTGAAAATGAAGGACGCTTTCGAAAAGCCGTCGATCAAGAAGGCCCGCGAAAAAGCCGAAGCCGTCAGCCGCGCCCGCAAACTCGCCCGCAAGAAAATGCAGCGCGAAGGCCTTCTGCCGATGCCGAAGAAAATCGAAAAACCCCGCCGTCCCGGCATGGGTGGCGGCACAGGTGCCGGAGCTGGCGCACCGCGTTAAGTCGTTGCAGGCCAGGTTTTGAGAAAGCCGCGACTTGTTCGCGGCTTTTTTGTTGGATAATTGCAGCGCATCCTTCGAGGCATCGCAAGTGGGCGATGCGCCTCAGGATGAGGGGAATCATAGGACCTCACCCCGACGTTCGAGCGCTTGCGAGCCTCGAAGGGTGCGCTAAACGTGATACTCTACAGCTTCTTCGCATCCGCCAGCGCTGTGCGCATTAGCGGCAACAGATCTGCGTTGGTTGCGAGGTAGCCTTTGGAATGCAAGGGATCGCCCTCGCCATCAAGCTTTGACACAAAGCCACCCGCTTCGCGCACGAACAACAGGCCCGCCGCCATGTCCCAGGCGTTGAGGTCATGGCACCAGGCTGCGTCGATGCGGCCCGCTGCAACATAGGCCAGTTCGAGGGCCGTGGAGCCGAGCGCCCGAATACCCGTCGTGCGGGCCTGCAACACGGCGATTTCGTTACGGTGAACCACATGGTTTTTCTGGCCCATGTGGGGAATGTTGGTGGTCACCACCGCTTCATGCAATTGTGTGCGTTGGGCCACCCGCATGCGCTTGTTGTTCATGAAGGCGCCCTGGCCTTTTTCCGAATGGAACAGCTCATCGCTGATCGGATTGTAGGTGACGCCTGCAACAATCTCCCCCTTGCGTTCCAGCGCAATTGTCACGGCAAAAAAGGGCAGGCCGTGCATGAAGTTCGAGGTGCCGTCGATGGGGTCGATGATGAAACGGTTGTCGGGGTCCTTGCCCGGCGTTTCGCCCTCCTCTTCGCCCAGAATACCATAGGTGGGCCTGGCCTTGGACAGCTCCATGCGCAGAACTTTTTCGGCCCGCTTGTCGGACGCTGTGACAAAGTCTCCCGGCCCCTTCATGGACACTTGCAGGCTGCCGATTTCACCAAAGTCGCGCTGCACGCCACGGGCGGCTTTGCGCACGGCGGCGATCATGATGGTCATGGCGGGAGTTGCGGTCACGGGCGTGTTCCTTGAAATGAAGCAGCCGCTTAGCAAGGCTGGTGGTGAATTGCCAGTGCGGCGGCAAACTCAGTTCGCTGTCGCCGCCTCAGCAGGCACAAACTCGGCTGCCTGCTGCTCGGCCTGCTTCTTTTGTTCAGCCGTCAGCTTCTTCATCATGTCATCCAGCGTCACATCGGGCCGCCCGCCCTTGCTGGCGATCAGGTTCCATTTTGCGGCTTCCACGACGTCGGCTTTCACGCCCAGGCCTGCTGCATAAATCCGCGCCAGGCGGTTCTGCGCCACGGGGTGGCCGCGATTTGCGGCGTAGAGCAGCCATTTGATGCCGATGGCTTCATCACGCTGTACACCTTCACCACGCATGACAAGCACACCATATTCGAGCGCTGCCTCAGGCATGCCCTTGCTGGCTGCACGTGACAACCAGTCGGCGGCCGCCACGGCGTCCTTGTCCAGACCATGCCCGTCAAGATAAAGCAGACCCAGATTGTATTGGGCCTCGGGCAATTGTTGATCAGCGGCCTTGCGAAACCATGCGGCTGCCTTGGACCAGTTTGGATCGGTGCCATAGCGCCCGGCGTAGACCAGGGCCAGATTGTATTGCGCCTGGACATTGCCGCCGATGGCTCCTTTTTCCAGCCAGACGGCAGCGGCTTCGGGATCAGGCTCACCAAGCGAATTGTCGAGCAACATCATGGCCAATGAGAACTGTGCACCGGGATGGCCTTTTTCGGCCGCCTTGCTGAACCAGAACTTTGCAGCCTTCATGTCAACCGGAGCACCCAGGCCCTTTTGCAAAATGGCGCCCATCATGGCCATGGCACGCGGGTCATCGGCGGCCAGCGGCTCGGCAATGGCGCGCGCCTCTGCATAGCTCTTGTCTTCAAACAGCGAAACGGCCTCTTCGAATGTCACTTGTGCGAATGCGGGTGTTGCACATGCCAAAAATGCTGCCGTGAGGAGAATGTTTTTCATGCGGTCCATTGCGCCACCAAATCCTTGACGACACGGGTAGCTGCCTCGGTGTCAGCCCACATGTCATCAGAAGGACGTATGAAGTCCGGATTCTGTGGACGCAGTGTGGCGTCGCTCACCGGGTCGAAGGCCACCGCAGGCACATCCGTCACCTCCTGCCACCAGCCGATGATGGGAATGCCCGCGTATTGCTTCGACGGTGTAAAGGCAATGTAGTCGGCTCCTGCCTCACTCGCTTCCATGGCGTCATGGCGGGAGGCGGCAGCGTTGAAGCCCAGCACTTCGTGTTTGAGCATGGCCCGCGCAGCCGCAAATTCGGCAAGTGTTGAGAGCTGCAAGCCATCAGCCTTGAGGTCCAGTATCTTGGTTGGTTCAGCATCATGCAGGATCACTGCAAGGTTCAACGCCTGTAGAGCAGCCACTGCTTGTTGCGAAATGCCTGCTGACACCAGAACGGTCGCACAATCGCCCGCAGCGCAGGCGGCGGTGGCGCACGCAATCAGCAGCGTTTCAGAAATGGCTTCGGGTGCCACCAGGAACAGGCGGGGTGTCATGACACTGCCTCTATCAAAGCCTGACCTGCTTTGTCGAATGGCAATTCAGCGCTGGCCGTGCAAGCGTTCCCGGTTCGGCAGGAAAAATGCCAGCAATCCCAGCACAGGCAGGAAGGAGGCGTAGTGAAACACAGTGGTGATGGAAGTGGCGTCTGCGAGGGCCCCCATCATGGCGGCACCGATCCCGCCAAGGCCGAAGGCGAGCCCGAAGAACAATCCGGAGATCATGCCGACGCGGCCCGGCAGCAGTTCCTGTGCATAGACCACCATGGCAGGGAAGGCGGATGACAGGATCAAGCCAATCGGAACGGTGAGCGCCACGGACCAGAATGCGTTGGCGTAAGGCAAAGCCAGCGAAAAGGGCAGGGTGCCGAGGATTGAAAACCAGATCACCGTCTTGCGGCCAATGCGATCACCGATGGGTCCGCCGATGAATGTGCCCAGGGCCACGGAGCCCAGCAGGATGAACAGGTCGATCTGTGCCCGTTGCGCCGTCATGCCGAACTTGTCCATCAGGTAAAAGGCGTAAAAGGAATGCATGCTGGCCATATAGACAAATTTGGAAAACATCAGCGCCGCAAGAATGCCAATGCTCAGAACAATGGTGTGCTGGTCCACGGCACTGGTCACGGCGGGCTTGACGACCGTGGCCGATGCTGTGATGTGGTTCCCGAACCATTTCGCGACCACTGACAGGATGGAGATGGACAGGATTGCCAGCAGCGCAAACCACAGGATGGTTTTCTGCCCATGCGGAATGATGAACCAGGCGGCCAGCAAGGGACCAAATGACGTGCCCACATTCCCACCCACCTGAAACAGGGACTGCGCCATGCCATAGCGACCGCCGGACGCAAGTCGCGACACGCGCGATGCATCCGGGTGAAACATGGCTGAACCAATACCAATGGCAACCGCAGCTGCAAGCAGCAGCGGATAGTTCGGCGCCAGCGCCAGCAGCAGAAAGCCAACCAGCGTGAAGCAGGGAGCGAGCGGCAATATCGCGGGCCAGGGTGTTTTGTCGGTGGCAAAGCCGATGAAGGGCTGCAGCAGCGATCCCGTAATCTGAAAGGCAAAGGTCATCAGACCGACTTGCGTAAACGTGAGCGCATAGCTTTCGCGCAGAAGTGGATAAGACGCCAGCATGATCGCCTGCATGCTGTCGTTGATGAGGTGACAGCCAGCGGCGGCGAAGAGAATGCCGTAGATGCTGGTGGTGATGCGCTGGGGGATTGCAGTGGCCGTCATGGCGCGGGTTTACCCGCAGGCGCAGACGTCGATCAACCCGTTCTTTCGCGGGGCTGGCATTCGAATAACTTGAACTTGTACATTGCAATTGCTATCTAATAGCATCTATTGTTATAAAGGACGTGTGCGATGAATGTGTCTTTAGGCAAAATCTGGGAAAATTATGTAAATAAGCAAGTCGGTTCGGGCCAATTCAATAATGCCAGCGAAGTTGTGCGTGATGCTTTGCGGCTGCAGCAGGAGCGCCTTCTCAAACTTGAGGTGCTGAGGCGCGAAGTGAATTTGGGTGTGGACTCACTCGCGCGAGGCCATGTTGTTCGGACCACTGCGAGTGGAGTGATCACGCGGGCCAAGGCGTCGCGAGCGGTGAAGTAACAGGTTATGTGCTTTCCAGAGACGCGGATGCGGACTTGCAAAACATCTATTGGTTCACGCACGAGCGGTGGGATGAACAACAAGCTGAGCTTTACATTCATGGCGTGTTTTCAAAATTTGAAAAACTTGCGCAATTTCCAGAAATGGGCCGGTTGAGGACTGAACTGAGCGCAAAAATCAGGAGCTTTGTACACAAACGTCACGTCATCTACTACACGTTAAGGGATGGAGAAATTGGCATTTCCCGCGTACTTCACGGATCGATCGATGTGGAGAACGTGGGCTTCTTTGACGAATAACGCCTACACCTCCAGCGCTTTCACCCCTGGCAGCTCTTTCCCCTCCAGCCATTCCAGAAACGCCCCGCCCGCCGTCGAGATATACGTAAAATCGTCTGCCGCTCCCGCATGGTTGAGGGCTGACACTGTGTCGCCGCCGCCTGCCACCGTGATCAGTTTTCCGGCCTTGGTGCGTTTGGCGGCATATTGGGCCACGGCGTTTGTCGCGGCGTCGAAGGGCTCGATTTCAAAGGCACCGAAGGGGCCATTCCACAGCAGGGTGTGACAACCGTCAATGGCGGCCTTGACCTTTTCGACCGACATGGGGCCGACGTCCAGCATCATGCCATCAGCGGGTATGGCGTCCACGCCGTAGTCATGGCTCGCGGCACCGGCCTTGAATTCTTTGGCAACGATGGCATCAATCGGAAGAATAATGGCGCAATTGGCCTTGGCTGCGGTTTCGAGAATGCCCCGCGCCGTATCCGCCAGATCAGGTTCATGCAGGGATTTGCCCACACCCAAACCCTGCGCATACAGAAATGTATTGGCCATCGCTCCGCCAATGACGAGGGCTTCGACTTTCTTCACAAGATTGCCCAGAAGATCGAGTTTCGATGACACCTTGGCACCACCGACAACCGCGATCACCGGCTTTTTGGGCGTTTCCAAAGCTGCCGCCAGTGCTGACAGTTCTGCCTGCATGGCGCGGCCCGCATAGGCCGGGATGACATGGGCAATGCCCTCCGTCGATGAGTGGGCACGGTGTGCGGCAGAGAAGGCATCATTGACGAATATATCGCCAAGCCCGCCCAACATTTTGGCAAAGGCCTGGTCGTTCTTTTCCTCGCCCGCGTGATAGCGTGTGTTTTCCATCAGGATCACCTCGCCGGGTTTGGCGTGAACATCAGGTGCGGTCTGCCAGTCCGTGAAGACAAATTTGACCTTGTGGCCGAGTGCCTTTTGCAAGGCAGGTGCCACCGGCTTCAACGACATCTCAGGAATGACCTTGCCCTTGGGCCGGTCAAAGTGGGCCAGGATAATCACGGCGGCACCCTTGTTGATCAACTCCTTCAGGGTGGGAATAACGCGGTCAATGCGGGTGGAATCCGTCACCACACCGTCTTTGATCGGCACATTGAGATCAAGCCGGATGACAACTGTCTTGCCATGGACAACAACATCATCAAGGCTGCGGAATGCGGGCATGTAAAACTCCTGGGCGGGGGTTGCGGTGAAGCGGAATTTGGAATGAGGTGCGTACATCAACATCGGCGGCGAAGGAAGAGGAGAGTGTGACATGAAACTGACATGGCTGGGCCACGCGAGCTGGCGCATTGAAATTGCGGATCAGGTCTTGCTGCTTGACCCGTGGCTGGAAGGTAACCCGCTGTTCAAGGGTCATGATCGAGCGGCAGCCCTGACAGGTGCCACCGCAATGCTCATCACGCACGCCCATGGCGACCACGCCAAGGAGGC
>CAXTKL010000112.1:0-8667 GCA_964244825.1 uncultured Aestuariivirga sp. | reverse complement strand
TATAGACGTTGAAGCCTTCGGACTTCAGCATCAACTCAATCGACTGAGCTGTGGCCGTGTCGTCCTCAATCAGCAATACCCGCATGCTTATCCCCTTGTTCATCGATCCCGGTGTCGCTTCCGGAATCCTGGCCATCTCATCGCGCCGCCAAACGGGCAGCAGCAACTACGAAGCGTTAACTCTGTTCTTTAAGATAGACTGATAAAGGTTAACAAAACCTAAGCCCGTTATCGCCGTTCCGCGCTACTGACATACTATATCTGGTGGCGAATTCGTAATGCGCACAAGATGTGGGGCTTGTTTTGCAACCTCTGACTTGAAACCTGAATTTCACGTCTTCTGCCTCCGGTTTACCGCGTCTTAAATGTGTTTGTTCATCATAAGACACGAAGGCCGCCCCGAAAGCCCTTGCTAGTTGATTCGCTGAATCGTGGATAGACTCATGTAAGGTTGCAAATCTTGTGTCGGCACCAGTGAGTTGAGTAAAGTGAGGGTATCATGCGTTCCAGAGACAGTCTTCTGCGGCTTCACCGTTTCCGCACCGATGATGTGCGGCGCCAGGCAGCAGACATTGACATGATGATTCAGGATCTGATGCGCAAGCATGATGACCTCGAACAGCACATCAAGTTTGAGGAACAGCGCACCGGCATTACCGATGTGAAGCACGTGAACTATTCGATGGCGGCAAAATCGTCCCGGGTCCGGCTCGAAAATCTGTTGAAGTCCGTAGGCGAACTGCGCGACCAGCATGAAAGCATCATGGAACGCGTGCGCGACGAAGAATCTGAACTGCGCAAAGTTGAAATGCTGGTCGAGAAGGAAGGTGGGTCTTTGAAACCGCTTCCCGCCCCACCGCCTCCGGGTGCCATGATCGGGCAAGCGATCTCGCGTTGAGAATTGAAGGCCGGAGTGATCCGGTCTCTTATCTGGCGGGACTGCGCCCCGAGAGCACGCGCATGGCGACGCCTGAGAACAGCAGGAGCGGGGTGACCATCAACACGGTGGCAGCCGAGAGATGCGCCCATTCTTCCGGTTCGCCGCCAACCTGCGCTTCCTTGAGTGAAAGTTGCCCCACCATCCAGGGTGTCAAGGTGGATGCATGATCCGTGGTCAGGATCGCAGCAAAGAGATATTCATTCCAGCACAGCACGAAGATGATGAGCGCAACGGCCATCAGGCTGCGCAGCAGCATGGGCAACAGAATATCATAGAGAATATGGAAGTGGTCAACGCCCTCGAGTAGAGCTGCCTCTTCCTGCTCGGTGGCGCGTTTGCCGAACGCAGGCAGCAACAGCCATACGGCAACAGGCAGGTTGATGGCACTGTAAGCGATGATCAGGGCTGTGCGGCTGTCCAGCAATCCGGATTTCTGCGCCATGAAATATAGCGCAATCACAAGAGCCGCAGGCGGCAAGATGCGGCTGGCCAAAAGCGCCGGGAGAAGCCATGACTGCGCGTTTTCGAGACGCGTGATGGCGTAGAGCAGAAGGCACGTGCTTGCGATGACAATAAACGTTGCCACGCTGCTGATGATCAAAGAATTGAAAAGCGGAATAAGGAGGTTTTCGCTGCTGTCGAACAATATAAAGCGCCACGCTTCAGATGAAGGCGCAAAATCCACGAAGGGCAAGTAGCGTGGACCGTGGATAATGGCGTTTTCATCTTTGAGGGCAGCGATGAAAACCCAGTACAGCGGGAAAATGCAGACAATACTCCAACAGATCAATACGCTGTAGATTGCGGCGCGTTTAAAGGTCAATGCAGTTTTCTCTGCTCGACCAGGGATTTCAGACTGGCCAGACCCTTGTCAAAATCCCGGCCCACCATCTTGTCCATGTCCATGACCGTGTGCATGAGTTTGTTCAGGAAGCCATTCTTGCCAGACATGCGCCAGAGCACCGTTGTGGGTCCGTTCGAGGGTGTGAGACTGAACGTCACGGCATTATCGGCAGCCATGGGTTTGATCATCAACAGGCGGCAGTTGATCGTGGATGGTGATGTCGTATCAACAATCTGGAATTTGCCCTGACCCATTTTGCCGCCCGCCCATGTATAGGCTGCACCCGGGCCTTCTTCCGGGCCTTCGTAGGCGATGACAGATTTCGCGTCCTGGGTTGACCAGGGGTTCCATTGATTCATGTTTTTGAGATTGTTGATCCAGGGATAGATATCGGCGGGAAGGGCGTTGATGTCGATCTGGCGTTGCAAGGCGAAGGAGTCCGGCTTGCGTGCAACGTAGAACAGGAATGCGGCAATGGCTGCGATGATGATGGCGTAGATCATGGCGGGCTTCTCCCCTCAGGCGCGAATGGCATGGGCTTTGAGACGATCATAATAGGGTTGGGCCTGATCGGCAATGCGCTGAAGTTGAGATGCAAGTGCAATGGCTTTCTGCGGTGCCAAGCTGAAACCCGTCGATTGCCACGCTGCATTGTACCAATGCGATGCCCACAGGCCGTCGCAGGTTTTCGGCCCCTTTTGCCAGTGCAACATGGCGTCATCGAAGGCGATGCCGCACGCTGTGCAGAGGCTCGACAACACAAGCTTTGGATTGGCCAGCACATCATCGGAGTCAACAACCGGTGGGGCGTGCCCAAGCTTTTGCGCCACCATGTCGAAAATCTCGGCTTGCTCGACACAGCCAATGGCCTGCAAATCCACATCGGCCCATTTCTGCGTGTAGCTCGCCAAAACGCGCGACGGATCGCGGATCAAAAACGCATTTGTCAGTAAGGGGATGAATGAACGGTCATATCCCGCCAGCATGTGGTGGGTCATGTGTTTCTGATACAGCAGGGGTTTCGGCGATGGCGTTGTGCATTTCAACACCAGCTTGTCCCAATCGGTTTCCATCGACGCCATGATCTCGTCCCGCATCGGGTGGTCATTGCCCTTGTGCTTGAGGGAGAAGCCATAGAACGGCTCATCCCATGCCTCGCAGTCGGCACGGTTGGCAAAAGCATACATCATGGCGGTTGAGATGTTGCGTGGCCCGGACCACATGGCAAGGGTTGGCATGGCGGACTTTCATTTGTCTTGGAATTTTCGCTTTTGTCTGAAATGCCTTACGGCAATTATATGTAGCTCATTGATTTCATACATAAGGCGATAGTGGATATATAGCGATATCGTCTTGTGATTGCCTTCCTGAGTGACTTGTCAGATTCCTGTGGGCTGGCTTCGGGATATGCTTTGATCAATGCAATTTTTGCTTCGATATCAGAACGGATTTTAGGCAATACAAAGGAATTTTCAACTTCTAAGAAATCAGCTATTGCGGCCATGTCAGCAATTGCTTGCTGGATATACTTTATTCGCATGAGCGAAAACGTTTGAACAAAGCCTCAACTTCTTCCTCGGAAGCAAAAATACCAGCGTCAGCCCGGCGCAAGCCTTCTTCAACGGCAGCCAGATCATCGGGTCGGCAACGTCAATCATGGATTGGACTGTACCACAGGTTCAGCATTTCTTCAATCGCCGCCCAGTGGCCTTTTCCGTCCGATATTACCGCAACTGCGTGGAATAAAAGAACCAGACGGCTGCGATTGCGATAAGAATGGCGAGTGATTTTCGGATGGTGACGGCTTTGGGTGAGGTGTCGAGAAAGTTGGCAAGTGAGCCAGAGAGTATGGCAATTGCTGCATGAATTGTAGTGGCCACCGCGACATAGATTGCTGTGAGCATGGACACTTCGGTGAAGACTGACAATTCGCCGGAAATGAATTGCGGCAGCACGGCTGCGTAAAACAGGTAGGCTTTTGGGTTGAGGATGTTGCTGATCAAGCCTTGCTCAAATGCCTTTGCGACACCGCCGTCAGTTGGCTTGTCTTGGTCCTCTGCCGTTGTCCAGGCTTCCCAAGCGAGGTAGAATAAGTAGAGTGTGCCGATCCAGCGCAGGGCCTGAAACAGCACAGGCCATTGAGTGAGCACAGCGGTGAGACCAATGCCCGCTACGAGGCCCGCAATGGCGAGGCCAAGGCATATGCCAGCTACAGCAGCCAAGGCAATTTTGCGCCCGCGTGCTGCGCCCAACACAGCAAGCCACGTCATGTTGGGGCCAGGGGTGAGTTCAATTAAAGTGGAGGCGAGAAGAAAAGACCACAGCATCAGAGTGCGCGTTGCGCGTTGTTGTTTGCAAGGGCTTTGTAGCCTTCTGAAAGTTTGAGCGACACGTGCCCTGCCCCCTTCCACTCCTCCGTCAACAAGGGATGTCGCACGGGCCTGCCGTCGATGACGCGCACTGGTATCAATCCTGCGAATGTGCCTGTGACGAAGGCCTCGTCAGCGCCATAGACATCGTAGAGGGAGAATTGTTTTTCGAAAGTTGGAATGCCCAAGGATTTCGCAACACGCAAAATGGCAGCACGTGTAATGCCGGGGATGCAGTACTGACCTGACGACGTCCATAACTCGCCGCGCCTGACGATAAAGAAATGTGTGGAGTTGCAGGTGGCGACGAAACCATGGGGGTCCAGCATCAACGCTTCATCGGCCCCCGCATTGGCGGCCTGGATGCAGGCGGTGATGCAGTTGAGTTTGGAATGGGAATTGAGCTTCTGGTCCTGCACATCCGGCGCACCACGCCTCACATGTACCGTGTGCAACACCAATCCGTCGTGGAATTTCTGTGGGTTCGGCGTCTTGTATTCGGGAATGATCACGATGGTGGCCTTGCCAATCGTCACACGCGGGTCCTGATAGGGTGTGGACTTGACGCCGCGTGTTATCATCAGACGGATATGCACGCCATCGGTCATGCTGTTGGCATCCACGCAATCAAACAGGCGTGCAACCAGTTCATCGGGCGTCAGGCCAATATTCATGAAAATGGCTTTGGCACCTTCATAGAGCCGTTCAATATGCTCATGCAAAAACGGAACGCCACCGTTGACAAGCCGCAGCCCTTCCCACACGCCGTCACCCAATATGAAGCCTGAATCGAATACCGACACCATGGCTTCCGCCCGGGGCACAAGCTTTCCGTTGACGGAAATGAGGATGTTGAGATTGCGTGGATCAATCTGCACGTCATGCAGGTTGGATTGGGGTTCCGTCACTTGCGTTCTCCATCTTCATCATGCCAGGCTGTGTCACCCTTGGGCTTTTCCTCGCCCCGGTCGAGGGCAAAAACCCGGGCAATTTCAGCCCGGGACTGTTTGGCAAGGTCAATGAGCTTGTTCTGGTCATCGGCATGCTGGGCGGATTTGCGCAGCATGCGCTCATCAAATGTGCGAAAATAGCGAATGGCACGTTGGGCCTCATGAGGATGTTTTCCAAGGGTGATCAATGCGTCCTTGGCGAGATCCATGGAAGAACCAAAGACTTCGCGATACACATTGTCCACACCCTCTTTCATCACCTCATAGGCGTGCGCCCTGTCATACACGCGCACGTGCAGGGTGAGATTTGGGTAGTTGTGTCTGGCGATCTTGACCAATTCAGTGATCTTATCACGATCATCAAGTGCAATCACCAAGAGGCTGGCTTCTTTGGCACCGGCTGCCTCCAACAAGTCCATGCGCAACGCATCGCCATAGAAGACCTTGAATCCGAATTTGCGCAGGGCATCAACCTGCGATGAGTCAATATCGAGCACCGTGGTGCGGTGACCCTGGGCATTCAATACGCGGCCGATGGTCATGCCAAATCGCCCATGGCCAGCAATGATGGCCTGCACACCATCATGGGTGATAACATCGGCATCGCGTTTGAAATCACCGTCGGCAAAGCGCGGCTGCAGGAGCTTTTCGTCAAGCATTATCAACAGCGGTGCCGCCGCCATGGACAGTGCGATGATGGCAGTAAGCAGCCCGGGCCATTGCCCGGAGAGCAGACCCAGGCCCACACAAAACGAGATCAGCACAAAACCGAATTCTGATCCCTGTGCCAGTGCAAAGGAAAAGCGGCTCTGGTCCGGTGCGGTCATGCCAAAGAGTTTTGCCAGACCAAACTGCACCACAAGTTTGATCAGGATAAATGCCACCAACCCCACTGCCAAAAGCAGCGGTTGGGACTTGAACAGGGAAAAATCCATACCCGCACCCACAGCGATGAAAAAGGTGGCCAGCAGCAGACCCTTGAAAGGCTGCAAGTCCATTTCCAGTTCATGCCGGTATTCACTATCAGCCAATACGACGCCTGCAAGGAATGTACCCAGCGCTGGTGACAGACCAACCAGGCCCATCAACAGCGTGATACCCACCACCAGCAACAGCGCAAAGCCGACGAAAATTTCCCGCGCATTGGTATCCGCCACAATGCGGAACAGCGGGCGCATGAGAAAACGCCCGGCCAGCAAAATGCTGGCGACGACGGCAAGCGTAATCAAGGTTTGCAGCCACACGGGTAGACCCGCAATCAGCGTCGTACCGTGGGCCGCATCATTGGTTGCAACGGTCACGGCAAGCAGAGGCAACAGCGCCAGGATGGGAATGACTGCAATATCCTGGAACAGCAGCACGGAAAAAATCGACTGGCCGACAGGTGTTTTCAGAATGCCTTTTTCCTGCATGGTCTGCAGAACGATTGCCGTGGACGAAAGCGCGAGTATGAGACCGATGGCCAGACTGTCGCGCCAACTGCCGCTATAGGCCAGAGCCGCAGCCGCCAGCACGGCGGCCACCACCACCACCTGCAACAGGCCAAGCCCGAAAATCTGTTTGCGCAGGGACCACAACCGCGACAGTTCAAGTTCAAGCCCCACCAGAAACAACATGACGATGACACCGAATTCAGCGAAATGCATGACGTCGCCGGACTCGCCTGCAACATTTAGAACCGACGGACCGATGATGGCCCCGGCAATCAGAAATCCCAATACGGATCCCAGCCCCAACCGCGTGGCAATGGGGGCCGAAATGACAACAGCGGCAAGATAGATCAGGGCACCGAAAAGCAAGCTGCTCATGACGTGGCACCCGCCTTGAAATTGGCTGGCAGGGTAAAGCCCTCACTCAAATAGCGGTCGGGCTTCACCACATCACTGGCAAGACCCGCCAGCAATTCCCGGTAACGCCGCGCATGGCCCTCCAGCACATCGTCGGAAATGCGGCGACCCTCGTAGACGATGAAGGGTTTGATATAGCCCATGCCACAGAGATAGGCCGTCTGGTTGAAGGGCCGCAGCAACGCGTCAATGCTGAAACGGTTGCGCCCCTTGGCATGATAGAATGCTTCGGCACCCCCGGTGGAAATGGCCTGCATCATGAACTTGCCGTGTAACTTGTTGCCGCCCGGCCCATAGGCCCAGCCGAAATCCAGCACAATATCTTGCCATTCCTTGAGGATGGCGGGTGAAGAATACCAATAGAATGGATGCTGCAGCACGATCACATCATGGGCCAGCAACAACTCCTGTTCGCGGGCGGCGTCGATGCCGAAATCCGGATATTCAGCGTAAAGATCGTGAAATGTCACACCTTTGATCGACCTTGCTTCGGCACTCAACGCCCGTTGCACAATTGAGGTGGAGGGCCGGGGGTGGGCGTGGAGAACGAGGATGCGCATCCCCGCTAGATAATCGTGTCGCGTAATTTGTGCAAATCCGGTGTTCGCCGCTTGCAGCCACAGCTTTCACCGGGCTACTGTCGCTCATGCTCAAATGGCTTCTGGTTTTCATTCCCATAACACTGGTGCTTGAATTTTATCTGCACGCCAGCGACGCGCTGGTGTTCATCGCAGCAGCCCTGGCCATCGTGCCCATAGCCGCCATGATGGGCGAGGCCACGGAAAACCTGGCGGTTGTCGCTGGTCCCACCATTGGCGGCCTGCTCAACGCCACCTTCGGCAACGCCACGGAATTGATCATTGCCTTCTTCGCCCTGCGGGCCGGCAAGACCGACGTGGTGAAAGCTTCGATCACCGGTTCGATGATCGGCAATATGTTGCTGGTCCTCGGCATGGCGTTTTTTCTGGGTGGTCTCAAATACAGGAAGCAAACCTTCAACAAGGATATTGCCGGCGCATTGGCCAGCCTGCTGTTAATCGTGATGATTGCCTTCATCGTACCAGCCCTGTTTGATTTCACCGAGCGGGACGACGGCATTTCATCGGCGCAGGCGCAAATCAGCGACGGGCATTTTGCACTCGCCGCCAGCTTTGTGCTGATCGGGCTTTACATCTGCAACCTGATTTTCAGCCTTGTCACCAGCAAGGACCTGATTTCGACCAGTGACGATATTCACGACGCGCCGTCATGGTCCGCAGGCCGTTCCATGGCCACTCTGGTCATCTGTACGCTGGTGGTGGCATGGCTGTCGGAAACCCTGGTGGGATCGCTGGAAGGGTTCAGCAAGGGTCTTGGCCTGTCGGAAGTTTTCGCAGGGCTGATCATCATTCCCATCGTCGGAAACGCAGCAGAACATGCCGCCAGTGCCTTCGCCCTGAAAAACAAGCTCGACATCAGCATCCAGATCGCACTGGGTGCCACCATCCAGATTGCATTGCTGGTGGCACCCATCCTGGTGATCGCGTCCTATCTCATCGGCAAACCCATGGACCTCGTCATCCACCGCCCACTGGAACTGGCAGCCCTGGTAGGAGCCACACTGATCACCGCCAGCGTATCACGTGATGGCGAGTCGAACTGGCTCGAAGGGGCCATGTTGCTGGGCGTGTATCTGCTGCTGGCCATTGCGTTCTTCTTTTTGCCAGTGGCGGGGTAG
>CAXTKL010000111.1:6525-8673 GCA_964244825.1 uncultured Aestuariivirga sp. | reverse complement strand
GCCTGTTGCAACGGACGGAAACCGATCTTTCTGGCTATGCAGCAAAAGTGCGCGATATCATTGCTGCCGTGCGCAGCGAAGGCGACGAGGCACTGGCCCGCTTTGCCCGCGATTTTGACAAAGCCCCGGTGAAGGCAGGTGAACTGGCAGCGACGGAAGAAGACTTTGCCCGGGCAGAAAAGCGACTTGAGCCAAAGGTGCGTGAGGCCATGGAATTTGCCGCAGAATCAATCCGCCGGTTTCACAAGGATCAGATGCCGGAGGAAATGTGGCTGCATGAAATCCGCCCCGGTGCCTTTGCGGGAGATCGCACCCGCGCCATTCCGTCTGCTGCCTGTTATGTGCCGCGTGGCAAGGGCGCATTCCCGTCTGTCGTTTTGATGACGGCCATCCCTGCCCGGGTGGCAGGCGTCAAAGACCTGATCATCATCACACCACCGGGGCCAGACGGCAGCATTGACGACGCGACGCTGGTGGCGGCCCGTATGGCGGGCGTGTCGAAGGTTTTCAAGGCCGGTGGCGCACAAGGCATTGCCGCCGTGGCTTTTGGCACGGAGACAGTGCCGAAGGTGGCCAAGGTCGTTGGACCGGGCAGCCCCTGGGTGGCCGCCGCCAAACGGCAATTATCCCACATCATCGACACGGGCACGCCTGCGGGTCCGAGCGAACTCATCATCCTCGCCGATGACACGATCGACGGCCGACTTGCAGCCCTTGACCTGTTGATCGAGTCGGAGCACGGACCGGACAGTTCAGCCTATCTCGTGACCTGGAGCAGGCGGGTGGCCGAAGAAGCGCTGGCCGCCATTCCGCACTACTGGTCCAAGATGAGCGAACAACGCGCCGGCTTTTCTGCAACAGTATTGGGCGGATCCATTGGCGGCATTGTTCTGGCACGCGATGAGGACGACGCCATTGCCTTCTGCAATGACTATGCCCCGGAACATCTCGAAGTTCTGGCGAAGGAACCATTCCAATATTTGGGCAGACTTGATCACGCAGGTGAAATACTCCTGGGTGAACACACACCGACAACCCTTGGCAATTTCGTACTCGGTCCCAGCCACGTGTTGCCCACGAGCGGCTGGGCCCGCACGGCGTCTCCCATTTCCGTTTTTGATTTCATGAAGCGCACCTCCATCGCCTACGTCACGTCGAAGGGCTATCCGGAACTGGCCGGCCATGCCCGCACCTTTGCCAGCTATGAAGGCTTTGACGGCCATGCCAATGCCGTGTCTGAGATACGCGACAGCATTTTGAAACCCAAACCATAAACAACAAGAGGAACGCCATGACCCACGTGCCAACACGCCGCAAAGTGCTGAAAGCCGGTGCTGCACTGACCTTGTCCACGCTCATGCCCACGGCAGCCCATGCTGATGACATTCCCATGGCACCGGAAACAGGCGACATCAAAATGGGCATTGAGCCATGGCTGGGCTATGGCCAGTGGCACATCGCTGCGAAAAAGGCACTCTTTGCCAAGGCCGGTCTCGGCACAGTCGAGATTATCAACTTCAACACCGATGCCGATATCAACGCCGCGCTGGCCGCCGGCCAGTTGCAATGCGGCAACATTGCCACCCACACCGCCATGAATTTCATCGCAGCAGGACTGCCCATCAAGATCGTGGCCTTGCTTGATGTGTCGAGAACCGCCGATGCCATGTTGTCGGATGGCTCGGTCACGGACATCAAGGGTCTCAAGGGCAAACAGGTGGCCTATGAAGAAGGCACCACCAGCGATATTCTCTTGAATTATGCCCTGTCGCAAAATGGCATGACCATTGCGGACATCGAAAAAGTCCCCATGCCCGCCGCCGATGCGGGCTCGGCCCTGATCGCGGGACGCGTTCCCGTGGCCGTGACCTATGAACCCTATCTCACACTGGCCCTGCAACAGAACAAGGCCGTCAAGATGATTTACAGCGCGGGCGAAAATCCGGGCCTGATCTCCGATGTCTTTGTGGTGCGCGAAGAGTTTCTGAAGGATAAACCAGGCCAGGTTGTGGCACTGCTGAAAGCATGGGACATGGCCTTGGCCGATTACCGCGCCGATACCACGGGTGGCCGTGCCATCATCTCCGAAGCCGTAGGTGCCAAGCCCGACGAACTCGCCACCGCCTTTGATGGCGTGGTCTATTATTC
>CAXTKL010000111.1:0-6425 GCA_964244825.1 uncultured Aestuariivirga sp. | reverse complement strand
TGGTGTGTTCCTTGCACTTGCCTTGGTGTGGTTTCTGGCGACACTTGGCGGTTTCATCAAGCCGCTGTTCCTGCCGTCACCAGCGCAAGTCTTTCACCGGCTCGGCGAATTATGGGCCAGCGGCAAACTTTTGGCCGACATGGGCATCAGCATCTATCGCATCACCGTGGGTTTTCTCATCTCGACAGCCGTCGCATTGCCCATCGGCATTCTCATCGGCAGCTATCGCGCATGGGAAGCTGCCATCGAACCCTTTGTCGACTTCATTCGTTATATGCCGGTGGTCGCCTTCGTGCCACTCACCATTTTATGGTCAGGCACTGGCGACATACAGAAATTCCTTATCATTTTCATCGGCACCTTCTTTCAACAAGTCCTGCTGGTCATGGACAACGTCAAGGCCGTGCCCCGCGATTTCATCAATCTGGGCCGCACTTTGCAAATGCCCGAGTGGCGCATTCTCAGCCACATCGTCCTGCCCTCGGCTTTGCCCGCCATTTGGGATTCACTGCGCATCAGTCTGGGCTGGGCCTGGACCTGGCTGGTCGTGGCGGAACTCGTCGCGGCCACATCCGGTCTTGGCTATCGCATCACCACGGCGCAACGATTTTTCCAGACCGATCTGATTTTTGGCTATCTGTTGATCCTTGGCATGCTTGGATTGGCAACGGACCAGGGCATGAAATATGCCGGCCGCCGCCTGTTCCGGTATCTTGAGGTCCGCTGATGTTGAAGCCAAAACTGGTAATCAGCAATCTTCGCAAAAGCTTTGTGACGGATCGCGGCACCACCGTTGCGCTCGATGGCGTAGATATGTCCATTGGCGACAATGAATTTGTGGCCCTCGTCGGCACCTCCGGCTGTGGCAAGTCCACCTTGCTGTCGATTGCGGCAGGGCTCGAAAGCCATGATGCGGGCAGCATCGCAATTGATGGTGAAACCGTCACGGCACCGGGTCTTGATCGCGGCGTGGTGTTTCAAAGCTACACCTTGCTGCCGTGGCTCAACGTGCAACAGAACGTCGAGTTCGCCTTGAAGGCCGCAGGAAAATCCGGCCGTGAGGCCACAGACATTGCCAGGGATCATCTGCATCTTGTCAGTCTTGATGGTTTCGAAAATGCTTTCCCTGCCGAACTCTCCGGCGGCATGAAACAGCGGGTTGCCATCGCCCGCGCCCTCAGCTACCGGCCCAGAATGTTGTTGATGGACGAACCCTTCGGTGCCCTTGACGCGCTCACCCGCCACCACATGCAGGAACTTCTCACCGGCATTTGGGAAAAGCACCGCCTCACTGTGTTGTTCGTCACCCACGACGTGGCGGAGGCGGTTTATCTGTCAGACCGCGTCGCCATCATGACCAACCGCCCGGGCCGCATCAAATCCATCATAACGGTCAATCTCGAAAGGCCACGCCGTTATGATGTGATTTCATCGCCGGAGTTTCAATTGCTTCAGCGCCAGGTCCTCGACGCAATTCGCAGCGAATCTCTTGCAGCAATTGGCTTGAAATAAACCTTGCCGATAATAGCGTAGACTTTTTTAACGAACACCCTGTTCCCGGCTGCGAGAAACTTAAAACGTTCAGAAGTGCACAGTTGATGGAACCATTTCCCGACTGGGCAATTCAACCTTGCGGATACGATAAAGTATTGACGTCATGGGGAACACGGATATGAAATCATCGCACCACCCAACTGCCGACCTGCAGACACCAACCGATCTCGAAACCCAAGGCGTTGCCAAGATTGCGACAGCATTGAACGAATTGATTGCCGATGCATTCGCACTTTATCTGAAGACCAAGAATTTTCACTGGCATATCAGCGGACCACATTTCCGGGATTATCATCTCATGCTCGATGAGCAGGCTGACCAGATATTTGCGGCGATTGATCCCTTGGCCGAACGTGTGCGCAAGCTTGGTGCAGTGACACTGCGTTCGATCGGGCATATTTCTCAACTTCAAACCATCAAGGACAATAACACTGTGGGGGTCAAGCCACTCGATATGTTGTCGGAGCTGTTGGAAGACAACAAAGGCATGGCAGCAGCAATGCGCAAGGCCCACAAGATTTGTGATGATCAGGACGACGTCGCCACAGCAAGTCTTCTTGAAATCTACATCGACGAGACAGAGCGTCGCAACTGGTTCCTGTTCGAGGCCAGCAGAGCCGCCGATACGACGGGCCACTGAATATTTCAATGCCTCCGGAAATCGAAAGGGTTGAATATAAAAATGGTGCCCAGAGCCGGAATCGAACCAGCGACACGCGGATTTTCAATCCGCTGCTCTACCAACTGAGCTATCTGGGCACATGACGCGGTTCTATAAGCAAGACGTTCGTGATTGTCCAGTCATCGCGCCAACAAAAACCCCGGCCTTGCGACCGGGGTGACTGTATCAGTTATTGGTCAGGTTTTGGCGATATCGACGTCTTTGGTTTCCTTGAGGAACAGGAAGCCTACCACCACCGTGATGGCCGCAAATACCACTGGATACCAGAGCCCGGCGAAGACATTGCCGGTGTAGGCGACGTAGGCCGTGGCAAACAGTGGCAGCATGCCGCCGAACCAGCCATTGCCGATGTGATAGGGCAGTGACATTGACGTGTAGCGCACGTTTGACGGAAACATTTCCACCAGGAAAGCGGCGATCGGCCCGTAGACCATGGTGGTGAACAACATCATGACGAAAACGATCAGGATTGCCTTCACATATTGTGCCATGCTGAGGGCTTTGGCCGTCGAGGTCACAATTTCGTTCACATGCACGGTCGACGTCCCGTCAGCGGCAACAACCGGCGCAGCAATGCTGTTGGTTGCCGCCAATGGCTTGGCCTTTTCGTCTGCTGCCTTGCGCACGTCGTTGATCACTTTTGCGGCGTCTGCGGGAAGCTTGTCGGCCTGCGCCTTTACAACCGCATCGGTCTGTTCCTTGGTCAACGTCACATCAGATTCCACCGGCTTGAAGTGGGGGTAACCCGCCTCGGCCAAGGCCTTCTGCCAAGCAAAGGGGTTGACACCTTCGACAGTCGTTGTGCCATTGTTCAGACTGACTTTTGATCCCGCTGCTGCATAGGCAGACGTGAAGGCAATGCCGTTGGAGGTGAGAATGGCTTTTGCCTTGTCGCAATCGCCTTCCGTGGTCCAGCCCTTCACAGGAAAGATGGTGAAATGGCATTGCGCCGGATCTGCGGTGACAATCAGCTTGGAGATGCTGGCGTCATTGAAGGCTGCAAGTTCGGGATTGACGGCGCGCGACAGCATGTGGAACAGCGACACGCCGGTAGCAGGCAAGTAGCATAGGGCTGCCAGTGCGCAGCCTGCGAGAATGATCTTCAGACGGCCGATCCTGTCAGAGAGGCGGCCAAAGAACACGAACAAAGGCGTGGCCAGCAGAACGGCAACACCCACAATGGTGTAGCCCACCCACCAATCGGCCTTCAGCGGGCCATTGATGAAGAACAGCGCATAGAATTGCGCGGTGTACCAGACAACGCCTTGGCCCATCGTTGCGCCCAGAAGCGCCAACAGGGCATATTTGTTGTTGGGATATTTGAGGAAGGAATCCCGAATGGGTGTCGCCGACCCCCGGCCTTCGGATTTCATTTTCTGGAACACCGGAGATTCATTCAGCTTCAGACGAATCCAGACAGAAAACGCGAGCAACACAATGGAGGCCAGAAACGGAATGCGCCAGCCGGCGATGATGCCGCCCGTGCCGTCCTTGAACCAGGCCGGATCAGAAAACCAGCGCAATCCGCCGATGACCAGCAACGACATGAAGAAGCCGATCGTGGCGGTGGTCTGGATCCAACTTGTGGCGTAGCCGCGCTGGCCGTTTCGGGCATGCTCGGCCACATAGGTTGCAGCACCGCCATACTCACCACCAAGAGCCAGACCCTGGGTGAGACGGATGATCAGCAGCAGCACCGGTGCCAAAGCTCCGATCTGCGCATAGGACGGCAGACAGCCCACGAGAAAGGTGGACAGGCCCATCACCATGATGGTGACGAGGAACGTATATTTGCGGCCGACGAGATCGCCAAGGCGGCCAAAGAACAGGGCACCGAAGGGGCGCACGAGGAAGCCAGCGGCATAGGCACCCAATGCACCCAGCAGGGCCCATGTATCATTGCCGGCGGGAAAGAAAAACGCGGCGAAAAACGGTGTCAGTGTGGCGTAGAGATAGAAATCATACCACTCGAACACGGTACCTGTGGAGGAGGCGAGAATGACGAATTTCTCGTCTTTCGTCATGCCCGTGCCGCGCGCGGGCGCGGCTATTGTTGCAGTCATTGTGTGCTCCCATTCTTTTTTTGCGACCAGATTGAACGGTCTTGAAGGCATCATAGGCGCTCGTCCGCACAAGCGCGAGATAACTTTGGTGGTTCCCGATAATGACGTAAGACATAGGCCATGATTCACGCGCTGCTGTTCGCAATTGTATTTCAAGGCCTCGCGGTATTGGCAGGCTGTGTGTTGCTGCGCACAGTACTGCTACGCAAACAACCCGTAGCGACTGTTCTGGATTACGTCACTACACCCATTTGCACGGCAGTCACGGCGGTCACTCCGGCGCTATGGCCCGCATGGTGCCACGGCATTCTGGCGATAGTCTGGCTTCTGTTTTTGCGCGTCGTGTTCTACATGGTCATGGGTGCCTATGGTCTGCTGCCAGCGGTGCCCGCGTGATCTGGCGTGCTGTCGTCTATGGTGCCGTGGCAGCACTCGCGGTGTTCAATGGGATTTGCTCACCCAAGACCTTTGTGATCTTTGCCCTGCAAGGCATCTGGTATCCGTCATTCCTGCCCGCACCGCTGATGTTGATGCTTGTGCTGAGCGCTGCGATCATGACGCTGCTGCATCTCTTGCTGACTGGCGTGCCCGCCGCCCTCTTTGAACGCATCTGGCCCGACAGGAAAAACAAGTTGGGATCAGCGCTGCTGTGGCTTGCCGTGATGCTGGTGCCAACGGCTTACACTGTGCAGCATATGGTTGCGGGCTAACCTTCGTCGCCGCCGCCATCCGGGCGGTCATCCCCTTCGGCCACGGGTATCGCATAGGTGCCACCCAGCCAGCGGCCCAGGTCAACCTGCGCACAGCGGTTGGAGCAGAAGGGATGGAATTTCACCTGCGATGGTTTTTTGCAGATGGGGCAGGGCCGTCGCGGCTTGAACACCACAGGCTCGGCCATCAGAACAGCGCCACCGGGGCGAGTGCCCAGACCTTGTGAATGGGATAGCCCGCACCTTCCAGCAGGGTGAGGCTTTCATGCAGGGGCAGGCCCACAACGCCGGAGTGGCTGCCCGCCAGATAACGCACAAACACGGCGGCGCGGCCCTGAATGGCATAGCCCCCGGCCTTGCCACGCCATTCCTCGGATTTGAGATAGCTCTCCATATCCTCCCGGGACAGACGCTTGAAACGCACCTTGGTTTCACTGCACCTTGTGGTCACGCTGCCGGACGGGGAAACAACGGCGACGGCGGAATAGACCCAGTGGGAGCGGCCTGAGAGCAGGCGCAGACAATCCAGCGCCACATCCGGTGCATCGGCTTTTGGAAGCACACGGCGGCCAAGGCCGACGACCGTATCAGCCGCCAGGATGATGGTGCGGGGGCCAAGGGCGCGCACCAGCGGCGCATGCATGGCGGCCTTGGCTTTTTCCTCAGCCAGGCGCAAGGCCAGGCGGCGCGGGGTTTCCCGGCGCCTGGGTGTTTCGTCAATATCCGTGGGGTTCAGCAGGTCAGGTTTCAACCCCACCTGGTCCAGCAGTTGCAGCCGGCGCGGTGAAGCGCTGGCCAGCACGAACTTGGGAGCAGCAGGCTCAGCCATCAGGATTATTTGAAGCGATAGTTGATGCGGCCCTTGGTCAAGTCATAGGGCGTCATTTCAACCATGACCTTGTCGCCGGCCAAAACGCGGATGCGGTTCTTGCGCATCTTGCCGGAGGTATGGGCGATGATCTCGTGGGCATTGTGTTCCAGCTTCACGCGGAACATGGCATTGGGCAGCAATTCCGACACGTAACCTTCAAATTCGAGCAGTTCTTCTTTGGCCATTGAGTCTCCTGGGCGTTCTTGGGGGGAGCAATGAACCGTTTGGCCCTGAAATTCAAGCCGCATCGCAAGGTCCAGTTTCATGGGTGCTTCAGGGCCACTTGCGTTTTTTGCGAATTCACATTATGTCTTGCTGATCGTGTTTTCGGCCGATCGGGCTCGGCTCCACACTTTCAAGACTGCGAGTGTCATAGCCTACTCTCTACCAGAACATCGATAGGCAGCTTTCTTGCGTCCAACTTCGGGCGTGGGTGAGTTAAGACAATAGCATCTCGAAAAGGATTCCAAGGATGCCCTCAGGTACAGTTAAGTGGTTCAACGGCCAAAAAGGCTTCGGCTTCATTCAGCCAGCAGCCGGCGGAC
>CAXTKL010000110.1:0-8724 GCA_964244825.1 uncultured Aestuariivirga sp. | reverse complement strand
GAGGTAACGAGGAAGCCCTTGTCGGCGAGTTCAGCGTTGATCTCGGTGTAATATTCGCGCTGAATTGGCGTCGCTGTTTCGATCAATCCCATTCCAGTGCTCCTTTGCGCCATTCGTAAATGAAGCCGATGGTGAGAAGGCCCAAGAAAATCATCATGGACCAGAAGCCGAAAATGCCGATTTTTCCAAGCGAAATGGCCCAGGGAAACAGGAAGGCAACTTCGAGATCGAAGATGATGAAGAGGATCGAAACCAGATAAAACCGCACGTCAAATTTCATGCGGGCGTCGTCAAAAGCTTCGAAGCCGCACTCATATGCGGAGAGCTTTTCGGGGTCTGGCGATTGCACGACAACCAGAAGCGGTGCCACCATCAGCGCGATCGCGATAAAACCCGCCACCCCCATAAAGATGACGATCGGCAGATAGTCGCTCAAAAGTCCAGTCATGTGCCCTCGCAAGGGCGCCATCCGAAGCGCCCCAATATCGCTTGCGTTCTAGTGCAGCGGCCCTGAGGTTACAAGCTTTTCAGGCACTATTGTTGCAATGCGCCGGACGCAAAAGGCCGCAGGGACGCGCGCAGGCGCCGTAGGAATCGGCTTGTTTTTAAGCGGCATTGGCGCATATTCGGTTTTGATCGGGGCGATCAAAACAAAGAGACGCTAAAATGCTTAAGAAAATTGCGATGGCCGCCGGAATACTGCTCGCCGTCAGTGCCACGGCACAGGCAGAAGTCATCGATCTCTCCACCATCAAATGTTCAGATATCGCCAAAATGACGGAGTCAGAGGGCAGCTACATCATGATTTGGCTGCATGGCTATTATGGAGGCAAGTCTGGTGACACCACCATGGACACGGACTCATTCGAAGCCACCGGCAAAGCCATTGGTGAAGCTTGTGCCGCCAATCCAGAGCTCGGTCTGATGACTGCCATCAACCAGATCGAAGCTGAGCAATAAACCAAAAAAGCCGCCCCAAAAGGCGGCCTCATTTTGCAACATTTGGCGCGAAAGACGGGGCTCGAACCCGCGACCTCCGCCGTGACAGGGCGGCGCTCTAACCAACTGAGCTACTTCCGCTAAATGTTGGGCGGTGATTAGAGCGGCCCCCCTGCCCTGTCAAGCACAGGATTTGGGGTTTGCTGCGAAACAGGTTAGTGCATCGCGGTATGGGATTCTTCAAGAACAAGACGTTCAATCTGATTTACGTTCACGGCGCATTTCAGTCTTTCGCTGCCTATGGCGGCGAGAGCTTTGCCTTTGTTTACATGCTGAAGGCGGGCATAGCAGTGCCGATTGTGCTTTGCTCAATAGGACTTCTGTTTGCAAGCCGCGTGATCTTTCGCCGTGGAGTCATGCCGCTGGCCAAGCGCATTGGGCTGCGCAATGCGCTGGTGTGCGGAATCCTACTCGAGGGCATAACCTACCCGCTCTTGTCGCAAGTTGTTGAGGTCGGACCCCTGCTGGCACTCTATCTCCTGACGCTTGCCATCAGCAGCAGTTTCTATTGGACGACGTACCACGCCTATGTGACGCTGATCGGAGATAGTGAAAATCGCGGCGTGCAGGTGAGTGGGCTTGAGTTTGTCGGGCAATTTATCGGCATCATTGCACCCATTTGCAGTGGCTTGATGCTGACGTATTTTTCCCCATTGTTCACCTTTTCGGTGGTGGGATTGGCCATGGCTGCATCAGCTATTCCATTGCTGTTCGCACCCAACTTAAGCATCAAGCAGCATGCTACAATTCCACAGGCGACCCGCTCATTGGCCTGGCGCGCCATGTTCGCGGATGGGCTTCGCGCCGGTGCATTTCATTTCACGTGGCTGATCGCGCTCTTTATCACACTCGGCCAAAATTACGCTTCTTTCGGCGGCACACTCGCTATTGCCGGCATGGTGGGCGCGATCATGGGCCTGTTTGTGGGCAAGTCGATTGACCTGGGCAAGGGCAAACGCGCATTGCAAATCGGGATTTCTGTTCTCTCGCTCGCAGTGATCGCCCGTGCCTGTGGCTACAGTCAGGTGTGGAGTGCCGTCATCGCCAATGCCGTGGCTGCTGTTGCATGGCCAATCTATGCGACCTCAACCAATGCTGTCATGTATGGCCTGTCGCGAAAATCAGAATGTCCGCTCCGGTTTCATGTGATTGCGGAGGGCGGTTGGGACACGGGGACTGGACTTACGTGCGGACTCTCAGCATTGATGATCTATGCTGGATTTGGCTTTTTCTGGCCACTGTTGTTTGGCCTCACCGGAAGTGTGCTGGGATATGTGATTTTGGCACCGACATTTGATGAGACGGTGCCGGTCTAAAAATCATTCCCGTCCTTCTTCACATATTTCCACGGTCCACCATTTTTTGCGGCCATCATGTCGATATCGCTGTAAGTCACGCTCTCAACAGTTTTGCGCGAGCCCATTTCCAGATAAACTGCGGGCTTATCGCTCACATTTTTCAAATGGTGACCGTTGCCATTACCGGCCTTGAAGCCAGCGCACATGCCAGGCGTCATCACATGGTCGCCAGCATCGTCGACGAGTGTCACTTCACCTTCCAGCATGTAGACAAATTCGTCTTCCTGTGCGTGCCAGTGGCGGTGCGATGACCAGGCGCCGGGCAGCAGTGTCACCACATTGACGCCGAATTGGTCGAGGCCAAACAAATCGCCGAGGCCAGCCCAGCGCGAACGTCCCAAGACCTCCTGATTATGGGGCGGTGGATAAGCTGAACCGGTTTTCAGCGGCAATGTACTGACAACAACAGTCGAGGGCCGCTTTTCACTCATGCCGCAACCCCCTGTCTGGCTTCTATCTGACTGATCGCATCGACAACCGCGTCGAACGTCAGCAATGTTGAAGCATGCCGCGCCTTGTAATCGCGAACGGGCAGCAAGGCTTCGCAATCGGCCCACTTGCCTGCCGGTGGAGCACCCTCCTCCTTCAACATCCTGTACATCTGGTCGCGCACATCTTTCATTTCCGCTGGCGTTGATCCCACCACATGGCGCGCCATGATGGACGAACTCGCCTGCCCAAGTGCACAGGCTTTCACGTCGTGGCCGAAATCCGTCACCACGCCATCATGCATTTTCACGTCCACCGTCACTTTCGATCCGCAGAGCTTTGAATGGGCCACGGCGGTCGCGTCGGGTGCTTCAAGCCGTCGCAGCATGGGAATATCGGCGGCCAGAGTCAGAATCTTTTTGTTGTAAACATCGTTGATCATGCTCATATCCCTCGGCGCGGAGCGTCATTTTTTGGTCATCATAGACCAGGATATAGGAAGCGGGAATGCTTTCTGAAAGGGACTGCTCCCCTGATCCATGGGCGGCACGGAGCCGTAGTGTGGGCTACCGGAAACAATAGACGCAAGGTGGAATATCCCATGGACCTTAAAGTGCTGAAATCGCCTCCTGCTTTGTCCATGGACAAACCAACACAGGACCAGGCCGAAGCTGCGGTACGTACTCTTCTCGCCTGGGCAGGCGATGATCCAACACGTGAGGGCCTGCTCGACACGCCGCGCCGCGTGGCCAAGGCGTACAAGGAATATTTCGCAGGCTATGCGGAAAATCCAGGCGAAATTCTCGACCGCGTGTTCGAAGATGTCAGCGGCTATGATGACATGGTACTGCTGCGCGACATTTCCTTCACATCCCATTGCGAACACCATGTGGCCCCGTTTTTCGGGCGTGCCCATGTGGCCTATCTGCCGAATGGCGGCGTTGTCGGCATTTCGAAAATCGCCCGGGTGGTCGATACATTTGCCAAGCGTTTACAAACCCAGGAGACTATGACCGCGCAAATCGCCGAAGCGATTTTCGAGAACCTCGGGGCGCGGGGTGTGGCCGTCATGCTGGAAGCGGTTCACACCTGCATGTCCATGCGCGGCGTGCAGAAATCCGGTGTGGCAACGGTGACTACACAGTTCAACGGTGAGTTCAAGTCCAACCCGTTGTTGCAAGCCCGTTTCATGGAACAGGTGCGAGCCCCGCGCGAGCCGTTTACCATCTGATGATTTCGGTTTATGTGGAACGTCATGCCGATTGACGAAACCACAGAGCTCAAACTGAAATATGATGAGAACGGCTTGCTCGGTGCGATCATTGCTGATGCAAACGATAACACCGTATTGATGTTCGCCTATATGAACGCCGAGGCTTTCGCCAAAACACGTGATACCGGCTTCATACATTTCTGGAGCCGGTCCCGCGCCAAGCTCTGGAAGAAGGGCGAAACGTCGGGTGAAACCTTCAAGGTTGTCGACTTGCGCGTGGATTGCGACCAGGATTGTCTGCTCATTCGCGTGCAAGCTCAGGGCCGGGGAAATGCCTGTCACACCGGGCGGAGGAGCTGCTTTTATCGCAGTATTAGCGGCAAAACCCTTTTGTTTGATTGATATCGCGAATTAAGCCGCTCCGGCAATATAGGCCTTCATGTTTTCGGCTTCCCGCTCGATTTCCTCAATGCGGAACTTCACCACATCGCCAATCGAAATCATGCCGTTGAGTTTTCCATGGGTGACAACGGGCAAATGCCGGATGCGTTTTGCGGTCATCATGGCCATGAGTTCCTGCTCACTGTCGCCATCCTGACAGGTCAACACATTGCTGGTCATGATCGACGAAGCAGGCTTTGTCAGCACCGCAGCGCCTTCCGACGCAATATGTCGGACCACATCCCGTTCAGATACGATGCCTGCGATGCGGCCTTGTTCGTCTGTCACCACAATCGCCCCGATGCGTTTTTCACCGAGTATTTTGGCGACGGCATTCACCGTGTCGGTGGGGCGAACCGTAAACACGTTGCGGCCCTTGACGCTCAGAATATGTGCAACGGCCATGTCAGCCTCTCCTTCAACAGCGAGAATTTGGAAAAACTAACACGCTTTCGTCAATTGCGGAACGGCTTTTTGTCCAAAAGGTAAAACAAGATGATCCCGGCAATAAATCCACCGAGATGGGCTTCCCACGCAATGTTGCGCTCCTCCAGAAAGGCTGTTCCCGTGAGCGCCATCGTGGCTCCCGTAAACAAGGTCATGGCCAGAAAAACGGCAGCAAAAACCAAAGCCTTGCCATTACGTAAAAGCTGAAGGGGTGTCAGAACGTGCAAGCGGTCATAATCCACAAGGTGCGATGCACCCATGCGAAATCCCGGTGCGAAAATCACAGGAATTGCGGCCGCCAAAGTCGCTGACACCGAAGCCGACGCCCCGACAATGACCAGAAACTGACCCCAATGGGTGAGCACCATAGCCACCGCACCCGTCGCAGCCGAGCCTGCCAATAGCAGAAGATAACGCCACGCCCCCAGCCGCCGGGCCAGCGGCGTTGAAAAAATCAGCAGCCAAACGCAGTTTGAACCAAGATGAAACCAGTCCGCATGCAGCAACGCATAGGTGAAGAAACTCCACAGTTGCGCACCTTGCGGATAGGGAATCGCGGGGCCACCCCCCAGGCGTACCGGAATGAACGATAGGGCATAAACCGACCAGACCTGCCAATCCTGCCCCAAAGCCCAAAACAGCGTGTGCACCGCCACCAGAACCGCAACAACGCCCAAAACCACGGGCGGAACATTCAGCACAGGTTGTGGGGGCGGAAGCGGCGAATTTCGCGTGTCAAATGGCATGGCTCCTGCACCCTTAGCATCAATCGTTTCCAATTGGCACAGACTAAGGACTGACACACATGATGCAGGATACAACCCTCGAAGGCCATGATGATGGCCAAATCCTGCACCCCGGCAGCCGCCAGCTGTTCCGCCACTGGGAAATGCTGCGGGCCGAGCGGGCCTGCCCCACACGCGAGGAATTTGAATTCGCACCCCTGAAACTGATCATGCCTGACATGGTGGTGATTGACCGGGATTTCTTGCGCAATTCCTTCAAATACAGGCTGGCTGGAACCCGGGTGTGTGCCCTGTTCAACCAGAATCTGACGGCCCACAACGTGATGGACGGCTGGGATGCTTTTGAAGTTGATGTCATGTCGCGCCATCTGCTGACGGTCATTAACCAGCTACAGCCGGCGATTGTGCGCATGCGCCTGACCACTGACCGGGACCAGGTGATTGCAGCCGAGTTGATCGCGTTGCCTGTGCAGATGCGCGATTCCCATCGCGTCCAGATCATCGGCGGCTTTTTTCCCTTTCGCGCAGCCCACACCTTGGGTCACGCAGGGATGGTGAAACGTGAACTTGTCTCAGCCCGGGTCATCTGGACCGAACATCAGGCCCCACTTGAGCGCCAGCAACCGGACACAACCATGCCACCAGAGCGCCATGAGTTGCGCAGTTTCAGATTGATTGACGGCGGCAAGGTGTGATTTGCAGGCTTGAATTGAGTGAGCAAAGCATACACCTGTAAATTGTTCGCCCGCGTCGTTGTTTAACCTGACCTTTACTCAATCGCCCCTACTGTGCCGGATTACGGATGAAATCCATCTGGATTGGTAATTTGGAGCACGATGGTTTTGGTTTTTGAGGTCACACTGTGAGTGCGCCCGCCCTCAATGGTGCAGCACTGCCCGCGAACGATGCCCTCAAGGGCGTGGTATTCGGGCGCTTCATGCTGCCGGACATGTCTGAACACGCCTGTCAGGTGCTTGATCTGACGCTCGAAGGTGCGACCTTCATGACCAGTGATGTGCCGCCCCTTGGTCTGGCCATTGTGGCCTACCTTGAAGATCTGGGCCGGGTTGAAGTCATCTCGCGCGACCCGATCCCCGGAGGTTTCAAGGTTACCTATGCGGCCAACGGCACGCGCCTCGAACGCCTGCAACAACGCATCACCTATCTGATGGAACGCGCCGACGGTGCGCCGGACCAGCGCCGCCACCCGCGCTTCGAACCCAAGGACAAGCATTCCTCCATCACCATGCCGGATGGCCGCAGCTACAACTGCGAGGTTCTGGATATTTCCGTGTCTGGTGCCGGCATCAAGACTGACGTGATGCCATCCCTCGGCACCTTCCTGATGGTCGGCAAAATGAAGGGCCGGGTGGTTCGCTACCTCGAAAATGGCTTTGCCATTGAATTCATGAAACAGGCCGCTTCAGCCCCGGTCAGCGCCATCGGCTAGCCGTGCCGTCAATACGGCGCTCTCAAATGAGAATACCAGATCGCCATGCTGATTCATGCCTTCATTGAATCCGCTGACCATGCCCCATCCGGGCCTGCTGGCAAGAGCACGTTTGTGGGTTGCGGTGGCGTAAAATGAAATCACATCGCCAGCATAAACAGGTTTCAACCAACGCATATTCTTGAAACCGGGTGATGGTCCAATCCCGGGCAAAACTTTTGCCTGGGCCAACAGTTCCGCACGCAATCGGGTATTGCAAGCGATGTAACAGGCCATCCAGGCGCAGCCCACATGCAGGCCTGCTGCGGTCATGGCGCCGTAGAGACTGGCCCGGCCCGCCACTTCGTCCACATGAAAGCCGACCGGATCGAATTTGCGGGAATAAGCCAACATGTTTTTGCTTGTGAAGCCGTAGGTCCCGAGCGCAATGCGCTGGTTCAATATGATCTCTTCCAGGTATAATCCCATCATGATGCGTCGACCCGAATGAACACCATGCTGCGCATGAGGGCCTTGGCTTGATTATTTTGATCCCACACAGAGGCGTCAAAATTCACGATCAGCCGGTCAGGTTTGCTGGACGACCGCCGCACCTGGGTGATCAACAGTTCGCCTGACAAAATGTCTTCGGCATAGACAGGCTTCAGCCATTTCATCTCTTCAATGCCGGAAGAACCCAAAGCATCCACATGCAGAAAAAACGCATCACAGATCAGCCGCATCAGGATCGAAGCTGTATGCCATCCACTCGCCGCCAATCCTCCGAGTACGGATGAAGTTGCAGCGTCGTCATCAAGATGGAAAGGCTGGGGATCAAACTCCGTTGCGAAGGCCAGCAGCTCCGCGCGGGTGACCGTGTAAGGACCGAGGGCCAGAGCCTCGCCGGCAACCGGGGACAGTTTGTGTTTCACGCCAAAGTCACAACTTTCAGAACTTCAAAGCAAGCCGCAATGCTCATACTTAAGTATTGAACCGGAAATGCATGACATCACCATCATCGACAACATAGTCCTTGCCCTCGAGCCGGAACTTGCCGGCCGTCTTGGCACCTGACTCGCCATTGTTGGCAATGTAGTCGGCATAGGCAATGGTTTCTGAGCGGATGAAACCCTTTTCGAAATCCGTGTGGATCACACCTGCCGCAGCCGGGGCCTTTGTACCCTTGGTGATTGTCCACGCCCGCGCTTCCTTGGGGCCAACCGTAAAATAAGTCAGCAAGCCAAGAAGGGCATAGCCTTCGCGAATGACCCGGTTCAGTCCCGGCTCATGCAAACCCACGGCATCAAGATAATCCTGCTGGTCCGCCAAGGGCAGTATGGCGATTTCCGACTCAATCTTTGCCGACACCACCACCGCCTTGTTGCCTTCCTGCGCCGCAAACAGTTTCACCCGTTCGGAAAATTCATTGCCCTTGTCGGCAGCGCCTTCCTCCACGTTGCACACGTAAAGCACAGGCTTTGACGACAGCAGGCCGAGGCCCCGGAATATCATCTCTTCATCCGGAGTGCGTTCCACCAGACGCGCGGGCTTGCCCTCGCGCAGCAGCACAAGGGCGCGCATCATCAGGTCCGCCAATTCCTTCTGGTCCTTGTCGCCCTGTTTGCCTTTTTTCTCTGCTGCGGGCTGGCGCTTTTCCAGTGC
>CAXTKL010000109.1:0-8771 GCA_964244825.1 uncultured Aestuariivirga sp. | reverse complement strand
CAAGGGGGGGCAGCGTAATTCTTGCTGAAGCTGGTTTACCCATGAAGGCACCTGCGTCAGCGACTACGCCGCCCATGTTGCCCATGCCGGAGCCCCAGTAGAGTTTGGCATCGGAATTCAGTACTTCCTTCCAGCGTCCGCCCTTGGGGAAAGGTACCTGATAACCCTCACGCGGCACGGGTGTGAAATTGCACACGGCAACGATGATCTGCCCGCCTTCACCATCGTGCCGGGCCCAGGAAAACACGGAATTCTCATAGTCGTCGGCGTTCATCCATTCAAAGCCTTCGGGTTCGCAGTCCCTGGCATGAAGAGCCTTGATCGACGCATAGGCCTTGTTCAGGTCGCGCACAAAATCCTGCATGCCCTTGTGGCTTTCATGTTCCAGCACATGCCAGTCGAGACTGCGGCTTTCTGCCCATTCGTCGCGCTGGGCAAATTCCTGACCCATGAACAGCAGTTTCTTGCCAGGATAGGCCCACATGAAGGCGTAGTAGGCGCGCAGGTTGGCGAATTTCTGCCAGTCATCACCCGCCATCTTGGTCAGCATCGAACCCTTTCCATGCACCACCTCGTCATGGCTCAGGGGCAATACGAAGTTTTCCGAGAAGGCATAGAGCAGACCAAATGTCAGTTCATTGTGATGGTGCTTGCGGTGAATGGGTTCGCGTTTGAAATACTCAATGGTGTCATGCATGAAGCCCATGTTCCATTTGAAGCCAAACCCCAGCCCGTTCATGGATGTGGGTTTGGAAACGCCGGGGAAGGCTGTGGACTCTTCAGCGATGGTGACGATGCCGGGGTGCTGGGCATAGGCTTCGTGGTTGACGCGTTGCAGGAAGGCGATGGCTTCCAGGTTTTCGCGCCCACCATCCTTGTTCGGAATCCATTCTCCGGCCTTGCGGGAGTAATCGAGATAAAGCATTGACGCCACCGCATCGACACGCAGACCGTCGATGTGGAAGCGGTCGAGCCAGAATAGTGCGTTGTTCAGCAACACGCTGAACACTTCGCGGCGGCCGAAGTTGTAAATGGCCGTGTTCCAGTCGGGATGGAAACCCTGGCGCGGGTCTGCGTGTTCGTATAGGGCGGTACCGTCGAATTTGGACAGGCCATGTTCGTCGGTTGGGAAGTGAGCGGGCACCCAGTCCAGGATCACGCCAATGTCTGCTGCATGGGCGGCGTCAACGAAACGCTTGAAGCCCTCAGGATTGCCGAAGCGCGAGGTGGGTGCGAACAGGCCTGTCGGTTGATAGCCCCAGGAAGGATCATAGGGATGTTCGCTGACGGGCAGGCATTCAATATGCGTGAAGCCCATGGACTTGACATAGGGCACGAGTTCGCGCGCCAACCCGTCATAGTCGAACATGGCATTGTCAGCACCCCGCCGCCAGGAGCCCAGATGCACTTCATAGATCGACATGGGCTTGCGCCGCGCATCGCCCTGCTTGCGGGCGTCCATGTAGGGCTGGTCGTTCCACGTGCCGATGTTGCGGTTTGAAATGCGCGACGCCGTGTTGGGGCGCAGTTCGGATTCATAGGCAAAGGGATCAGCTTTCAGTGGCAGGCGGTTGCCGCCCTGGCCGATGATTTCAAATTTATAGCCTTGGCCAATCATGGCGGCGGGCACGAAGGTTTCCCAGATTCCGGTATTCATCCGCAGCCGCATGACATGCAACCGGCCATCCCAACTGTTAAAGTCACCGATCACCGAGACACGTTTGGCATTGGGCGCCCAGACAGCGAAGTGTACGCCATCGGCGCCATCATGATGCATGGGGTGGGCACCCATCTTGTCGTAGAGACGCAGATGATTGCCTTCGCCAATGTAATAGTCATCCATGGGACCGAGCACGGGGCCAAAGGAATAGGCGTCCGTAACAATCCAGTTGCCGCCTGCGTTGGAACAGGCAAAGCGGATGGGGTGCTGGCCATCCGCTGTCACAGGCCCTTCGAAAAATCCGGCCTCATGGCGCTTGTCGATCTTGCCCAGGCTTTTTCCGCCGAGTGTTTCGACGGTAATGGTGTCGGCACCGGGCACAAAGGCGCGGGCGATCCACTGCTTGCCCGCCTTGTGCAGGCCGAGGACCGAAAAGGGGTCGCCGTGGCTGCCGTGCACGATTGCAGCCATGGCTGCGGCCCCGGTTGTCCAAGCTGGCTGTTTTGCCATTTTTGTCCCCTCCCTCAACTCTCGTGCCTGCCTGCTTATATTTCAGGCTTCGGTCACGTTACGACAGACGTTCAATTCACAGGCAGCTTCCAGATATCACGTGCATAGTCGCGGATCGTGCGATCAGACGAGAACCAACCCATGCTGACGCTATTGATGATCGCCATTTCCGTCCAGCGCTTTCTTGTCTGCCATAGATTTGAGACGTTTTGCTGGGCTTGCGCGTAGGAATCGAAGTCCGAACCCACCAGGAACCAGTCATTGCCCATCAGGGAATCGACAATTGGCTTGTAGCGGTCGTGGTCCCCCTGGGAGAATGTGCCCGCAGACAGCGCATTTACGACCCCCATCAAGGCGGGGGAGGATTCGACGATGGCGCGGCCATTGATGCCCTTGGCGCGGCGGGCGTCAACCTCATCCGCACGCAGACCGAAGATGAAGATGTTCTCATCGCCAACTTGTTCATGCATTTCCACATTGGCACCGTCCATGGTGCCGATGGTGAGGGCACCGTTCAGCGCCAGCTTCATGTTGCCGGTGCCGGAGGCTTCCATGCCTGCTGTGGAGATTTGTTCCGACAGGTCAGCCGCAGGAACGATGACTTCGGCGAGGCTGACATTGTAGTTCGGGATAAACACGACGCGCAGGGCACCCCGCAGGCTGGAGTCGTTGTTCACGACCTGGGCCACATCGTTGATCAGTTTGATGGTGAGCTTGGCCATATGATAACTGGCGGCGGCCTTGCCTGCAAAAATCTTGACCCGGGGAGACCAGGTTTTTTCAGGGTGGGCGCGCATATTGTTGTAGAGCGCGATTGTCTCGAGGATGTTCAGCAATTGCCGCTTGTATTCGTGGATGCGCTTGATCTGCACATCAAACAGGGAGTCCGGGTCAAGCGAAATGCTCATGCGGGCCTTGACAAGATTTGCCAGGGCCGACTTGTTGTCGTGCTTGATGCGTTTGAAGGCATCCTGGAAATTGCTGTCCTTGGCCAGGGGAAGGGCTTCTTTGAGCAATTCTGTTTCGGCGAAAATATCCTTGCCGACGGCAACTTTCAGCAGATGCGCGAGTTCAGGGTTGACCCCCTTGAGCCAGCGCCGCGGCGTGACCCCATTGGTCTTGTTGTTGATGCGGCCCGGGTAAAGCTCATTCAGCTTGGCGAATACACTCTGCTTCATCAGACCCGTGTGAAGGGCTGATACCCCATTGATGCTGTGGGAGCCGACAAAGGCCAGTTGCCCCATGCGCACACGGCGGCCACCGGCTTCATCAATCAGTGAGATGGCCGCAATGAAGTCTTCGGTGCCGAGGCCTTTCTTCTTCGCCTCTTCGATCAACTTGCCATTGATCGAATAAACAATCTGCATGTGGCGCGGCAGCACACTTTCAAACAGATGGACTGGCCAACTTTCCAGCGCTTCCGGCAGCAGTGTGTGGTTGGTGTAGCCAGTGACGGCGCGGGTGATATCCCAGGCCTTGTCCCAGGTCATGTTATGGATATCAACCAGCAGCCGCATCATTTCTGCAACAGCGATGGCGGGGTGGGTGTCGTTCAGTTGAATCGCAACCTTGTCCGGCAGATTGGTCAAGTCCGGATATTGTTGCAGGTGACGGCGCAGAATATCTTGCAGCGAGGCCGCTGTGAAGAAATACTCTTGGCGCAGGCGTAGTTCCTGGCCTGCAGGTGTTGAGTCTGCAGGGTAGAGCACGCGGGTGAGAATTTCAGCCTTGTTGGTGCTGGACAGGGCACCCGTATAGTCGCCGCTGTTGAAGGCATCGAGGTGGATGGGATCAAGGGCCTTGGCGCTCCACAGGCGCAACGTATTCACACGGTTGCCCTTCCAGCCAACCATGGGCGTGTCATAGGCTGTAGCATGCAACACTTCACCGGGGTGCCAGGTGTGGTGAATGGTGCCGTCCTTGGCCGTTTCGGAGGTGACATAGCCACCATATGAAATGCGGTAGGAGGCTTCACGCCGTGCAAATTCCCACGGGTTGCCATAGTCGAGCCAGGTCTCGGGCGCTTCGGTCTGCCAGCCGTCCTTGATGATCTGGCGGAACAGGCCGTGATTGTAGCGGATGCCATAGCCATAGGCGGGAATGTTCAGTGTGGCCATGCTTTCCATGAAACAGGCGGCAAGGCGGCCCAGACCACCGTTTCCTAACGCGGCATCCGGCTCAAGTTCTTCAACGAAATTCAAATCGACATTCAGATTGGCAAGTGCTTCCTGAAATGCGCCCGTCAGTTCGAGATTGCTGAGTGCGTCACGCAGCAGGCGGCCGATGAGGAATTCCAGTGAGAGGTAATAAACCCGTTTGGACTGGTCCTGATAACTTTTGCGGGTAGAGGCCATCCAGCGGTCGATGATGGTATCGCGCAACGCCAGAATGGTGGCGCGCAGCCAGTCATGGCGCTTGGCCACAACCGGGTCCTTGCCGATGGCATAGGTCAGTTTGTGCAGAATGCGATTGCGGATAATATCAGCTTCAGTGTGTGCGTTCATCAAAACGGTCCTGTCGGGTAGTCTTGCGTTGCCATCGGGTGTGAGCCAGTCTGGCGCTCCAGTATCGAGGTTTTGCCCATGCCCAAGTTTTGCGCCAACCTGGGATTCCTGTTTACGGAATATCCCTTCTTAGACCGTTTTGCTGCAAGTGCGAAAGCGGGATTTCGGGGTGTTGAATTTTCTCAACCCTATGACTACCCCGCCGCACAACTAGCTGAAACTCTTGCGAAAAGCCGATTGCAACAGGTGTTGTTCAATTTACCTGCCGGCAATTGGGAAGCCGGAGAGCGTGGCATCGCGTGCTTGCCGGACCGGATGGGGGAATTTCAGGACGGCGTCGGAATCGCCATTGAGTATGCGAAGGTGCTAGGGAATCACCTCATCAATTGCTTGGCGGGCCTCAGACCGGATTTGGTTTCACAAGCGCTTGCGTGGGAAACATTGGTGTGCAATTTGCAGTTCGCGGGGGCCGAATTGCGCAAAGCCGGTCTAATCTTGCTGGTGGAGCCGATCAATTGCTTCGACATGCCGGGATTTCTTTTGAACACGTCAGCAGATGCCATTCGCGCTATCGATGAAACAGGCGATGCTTATATCAAACTGCAATATGATATTTATCATATGCAGCGCAGTGAGGGCGAAATCAGCTCCACAATTGAAAAACTGTTTCCGCGAATCGGACATTTTCAATGCGCAGGTATTCCCGGCCGAACAGAGCCAGATCGCGGCGAGTTGAGCTATGATCACGTGTTCGGGCTGATTGACCGCCTTGGATATGACGGCTGGGTGGGCGCGGAATACAAACCGGTGGCAGGGACTGAGCAGGGATTGGGGTGGATGATGCGGAATCACAAGTGATCAAAAGCTTTTTCGTCTGCTTCGCTTGACCACTCCGAGAATGCCGCAAACGGGTCGTCTTGACTTTCCAACGTGATTATCATCGGCATAGGGAGTTGAACCTCCTCCAGATTATTCCCCGGGCCGGTACGATCCACCACGATGAAGCGGCTCTCTTGATGGAAAACCAGCAGGGGAAAGTGCCAGGTATTACGATGGTAGTTCACGCCCTGGGTGCCGGTTGCGGAAAAGCAGCGATAGGTTTTCGGATCATGGGGTTCAATGCACACCAGCGCCAGCCACGGTCTATTTTGCAGGGGATAGAACAGCTGCGATCCGAGCGGGTGCCGTTCCATCAGGTCGATGACGATGGGCTGCGGGCGTGGGTTGGCGGTGAAGAGGCTGACTCTTGTTTGTCCTCCTTCTGCTGCGACGTCGATGTGGGCGAGATTGTCGAAACGCAGTGCGAAACCTTGATTGATGTGCAGTGGTGTGTGACCGTCCATCTCCACCACATCGCCAAATGGCGCAAAGGCGGATTTTGTCAGGGGTTCAGGTTTCAGCATCAGCGGAACAGTTTCAGCTTGGGGTGACGGTTTACGTCCTTGTAGAGCAGATAACGGAAGGGCCCCGGCCCACCTGCGTAACAGGCTTGCGGGCAGAAGGCGCGCAGCCACATGAAATCTCCGGCTTCAACTTCCACCCAGTCATTGTTGAGGCGATAGACCGCCTTGCCTTCGAGCACATAAAGCCCGTGTTCCATAACATGGGTTTCGGCAAAGGGAATCGTACCGCCGGGTTGGAACGTGACGATGTTGACATGCATGTCATGGCGGATGTCGTTGGGATCGGCAAAGCGCGCGGTGGCCCAGGAGCCATTGGTGCCGGGCATGGCCGAGGGTGCCACTACGGAGTCCGACGTGACGAAGGCTTCGGGTTTGTCAATTCCAGCAACGGATTCATAGGCCTTGCGCACCCAGTGAAATTTCGCTGGCGCGCTGCCTGTGGTTTTCAGGGACCACTTGGTGCCGGAGGGAATATAGGCATAGCCGCCAGGTCTGAGATCGTGGGCTTTGCCCTCAATGGTGACTGAGGCGGCACCGCTGACGAAGAACAACACGCCTTGCGCTTCCGAATCCGGTTCGGGATTATCGCTTCCTCCGCCGGGGGCGACTTCCATGATGTATTGCGAGAAGGTTTCAGCAAAGCCTGAAAGTGGGCGCGCGATGATCCAGGCTCTCGTGTTGCTCCAATGTGGCAACAGACTGGTGACGATATCCTGCATCACGCTTTTTGGAATGACAGCATAGGCCTCGGTGAAAATGGCGCGGCCGGTGAGCAGCTGAGTCTGTGGCGGGTGGCCGCCCATTTGGGAATAGTATTGTGATGTCATGATTGCTGTGTATCGCATTCTTCCCCTATGGTCGAGAGCGTGCCGAGGAGCGAAATTGCCATGAAGGATTTTCTGAAACGTGCCATTGCGCAGGGCAGGGGTGTGGAGCTTGCAGACCTGGTTCTCAAGAACGGCAGTTTCTATGATTTGGTATCAGGACAGGTAATTGCCTCGGACATTGCGGTCTGCGGCGACCGGATTGTGGGGACGTGCGGGACTTATCACGGCGCGGTCGAAATTGACATCGCTGGCCAGATCGTCGTTCCCGGATTCATTGATACGCATTTGCATGTGGAGTCATCACTGGTGACGCCGCATGAGTTTGACCGCTGTGTGCTTCGGCATGGCGTGACCACCGCGATTTGTGACCCACATGAAATTGCCAACGTGCTGGGTCTTGAGGGACTGCAATATTTCTTTGACTGCGCCGAACACACGATCATGGATTTGCGGGTGCAGCTGTCGAGCTGTGTACCTGCGACGCATCTGGAAACATCGGGCGCACGATTGTCGGCGGATGATTTGAAGCCATTCATGGGGCACCCAAAAAATATTGGCCTTGCCGAATTCATGAATTTTCCAGGCGTGCTGAATCTTGACCCGGAATGCCTCGACAAGCTGGCGCTGTTTCAGGGTGGCCACATTGATGGCCACGCGCCGCTGGTGCGGGGCATGGATTTGAATGGCTATCTGTCTGCGGGCATTCGCACCGATCATGAAACAACGACGGCTGAAGAAGCGCTTGAGAAACTGTCAAAGGGCATGACCATTCTGATCCGCGAGGGATCAGTGTCGAAAGACCTGCACGCGCTGGTGCCGATCATTACAGAGCGCAATTCACCGTTTATTGCTCTGTGTACGGATGATCGAAACCCGCTCGACATTGCGGAAGAGGGGCATCTTGACTTCATGATCCGCGAGGCGATCCGCTGCGGGGCGGATATTCTCGCCACTTATCGCGCCGCCTGCATATCGGGTGCCAAGGCCTTTCGGTTGCATGATCGCGGACTGGTGGCGCCGGGGTGGCGGGCTGATCTGGTGGTGGTTGATGCACTGAAAACCTGCCGCGTCTCTCAGGTTTTCAGCGCCGGACGCGTGGTGAATGACGCACTTTTCAGCACACGAAAATCAGTTGCACCGGTTGGCCTCAACAGCGTGAAATCGAAAACTGTATCGGCCCTGCAATTGCAAGCGCGGGGCGATGGCAATGCTCTGTCCGTCATCGGCGTCAATCCCGGGAAAATCATCACCCAACATTTACGCCGCACGTTGCCATCGGAGAATGGCGTGGTCGCCGCTGACCTTTCGCAGGACTGCATCAAGGTTGCAGTCATCGAACGGCATGGCGTCAACGGCAATATCGCGGTCGGTTTCGTCAATGGCTTCGGATTGAAACACGGAGCCATTGCTTCAACCATCGGGCATGACTCTCACAATATCTGCGTCGTTGGCGTATCTGATAACGATATGGCATACGCTGCCAATCACCTGAAAAACATGCGCGGCGGATTTGTAGTGGTGCGTGATGGAACAGTGCTGGCGGAACTGCCGCTGCCAATCGCCGGGCTGATGAGTGACAAGAGTTTTGAAGATGTGCGCGAAGCGCTGATTCCCTTGCGGGCCGCAGCGAAGTCGCTTGGCACTGCATTGCAGGAACCATTTTTGCAGGTCGCGTTTTTGCCGCTGCCCGTAATCCCGCATTTGAAAATTACCGATCGCGGAATGGTGGATGTGGACCGGTTTGTGTTGTTGTGAAGCCCCCACCCCCGGCCCCTCCCCAAAGATTGGGGAGGGGTGAGGTCGTGTTGGGCTTAAGCGCCAGCGTTCTCTTCCGCAATGCGCTCAGCTTCTGCTTCTTCAAACAAAG
>CAXTKL010000108.1:0-8808 GCA_964244825.1 uncultured Aestuariivirga sp. | reverse complement strand
ATGAACGGCACTTCTCCACCGCGCTTTTCAGAATTGAATTTCGTTGCCCGGCTTTCAATTCCCGCCACCGCAAGTACAGACACGAGAAAGGCCAATCCGGTCACACAGCCCGCAACAACAACGAGCCGCTTCAGTGAGAACGGATCAAGATAATGCCCGGCCATCGCCGTTGTCACAATGAATCCGGCAATCATCATAATCCACACCAGTGTGGCCGCAGCAGCCCGCCGTTCCGGCGCCACAGCTTCCGCCAGAAACACCAATAACGATGTTCCCGCAGCGCCCACACCAATGCCAATCAGCGTGAACGCGAGCACAGCCAAAACCACACCCGCCACCAGACTCGTTGCCGCAATTGACGTGGCAACGGCTGACAAAAAGCCGCCCAGAGCCAGAACCGCAATGCCCCCCACAATCCAGCGCGTGCGCGTACCGCCGGTGTCAGACCCATGCCCCCAGCACGGCCGAAGCACTTGTAACGCATAGTGCCATGCCACCAGCACACCCGGCAAAACTGCAGGCAGCGACAACTCGACAATCATCACCCGGTTGATGGTGGACGTCGTCAACACCACGATGGCTCCCAGCGCCGTTTGCACCAGGCCAAGCCGTACGATGTTGAACCAGCTCAGGCCCTTCATGTCATTGCCCTCACGGCAAAGGCGGCGGCAAGCATGCCCAAAACATAGAGCGTCACACCTGTGCCGTTGTACCAGGGTGCAAAGGCCTTCGGATCCCGCAATAACCTCCGCATACAGATGATTTGCACCAGGAGCGAGAGAGCAACGATGCCGCCGTGCAGAGGCTTGCCCCACAGCAACAACAATCCCACGACAACGACTTGCGGCACCGCCATCACCCAGCAGCAAAAACGCGCCGCCGCAGCTTCGCCCAGTTGCACGGGCAAGGACCGCACACCCATCAGCTTGTCACCTTCAACGGCCTTGAAGTCATTGAGCGTCATGATGCCGTGGGCACCGATGCTGTAGAGCAAGGCCAGCCAGATGATTTCCATGCGCGGCAATGCCACAGCCATGGCCGCAGCCGCCGTGAACCACGGCAATCCCTCGTAACACAAACCGACAGCCGCATTGCCCCACCAACCATTTTCCTTCAGCCGAAAGGGCGGCGCCGAATAGGCCCAGGCAATCGCAAGGCCAAACACCGTTGCGCCGAACACCCAGACACCAAGCGTTGCCGCCAGCGCCAATGACAAAAGAGTCCAGACATTGGCAATGACCAGGCCCCATTGCCCGGGAATGCGGCCAGAAGGAATGGGCCGTTGTGGTTCGTTGATGGCGTCCACATGACGGTCAAACCAGTCATTGGCAGCCTGGCTCGTGCCACACACCATGGGGCCGCAGAGCAGCACACCCGCAACCAGGGGATAAAGATTTTGAGACAGCGGCGTACCCGATGAAACAATGCCGCATCCAAAGGCCCACATGGGCGCAAACCAGGTGATCGGCTTCAACAGTTCAAGACTGGCTTTCGCCGACGGGAAGCTTGACTTGGTAACACTGGATACCACGGGCTGCATGGCCCTGACACTAAGTCAGGACCAGCGAAAGTGTCAATTTCAATTTACACTTTTGAGAGTGACAAATCGTCAGTTGCTCACGTCAGCATCCGGCCCGTCAATGCCGTAGCGATGCAGCTTGACGTACAGGCTCTGGCGCGAAATGCCCAGCATCTCCGCTGCACCCGCACGGTTGTCGCTGTTCAACTGCAAAGCCGACTCGATGCACAAGCGCTCAATGATATCGGTCGACTCGCGGATCAGTTCCTTTAATGGCACCTTGCCCACGAGACGGGTGAAATCATCACCCGAGCGCAGCAGGCTGGTTTCCGGCTTCGTATTGGCTACCGTCTGCCGGCTGATCCGGTGCAGCGTAAAGCCCATGCAAGGCATATCGCCTTCCTGCACAGCAACGCCTGACACTTCAACATCTTCAACAGCACCAAACTGCCCGCGCACGATGGTGCGGAAATTGCGGATGGCCCCTTTTTCGAGAAGCTGCGTCGTCAGCAAAGCGGTATCAATGCCGGGCCGTCCCAGCCAATGATCAATGGTGTTGCCCCGCGCCTGCTCTTCCGAACCAAGCTGGGCCAGTTCCAGGAACGCGGCGTTGGCTGTCATGATACGGCGGTCAAGATCGGTCACGGCAAAACCATCAGGCATTTCACTGATGATCTTGACCACCTTTGATTGCGCTTTCGGCATCACGATCGCGGAGGATCCCACAGCATGAGGCACCATGCGCAGCAGATAATAGGTTGCCGTATCCTGGCGGAAAATCGTGGCTGACAAAATCGCCTGGCGGTTTTCATCATCCAGCTTGAGAGCAACGTCATCCGCCTTGCCCGTGGAGCGCAGCATCGACAGCAACCGCTTCACGCCACCCGCCTCCGACTCAGCGAACACGTCTTCAATGTCAGCGCCGAGAATGCGCCGTGATGGGCGGTTCAACAGGTTTGCCGCAGCAGGATTGGTTTCAACCACCCGACCAGACTTGGCATCAACAATGATGATCGCATCGGACGCCGATTGCAGCAACACGCGGAAGCGCGTTTCCGAATGGCGCAGACGTAAATATTCCTGTTCAATCGATTGTTCAGCCGCCAGCAAACGTTGCTGCAAAACCGCAACGGCACTGAGATCACGGCCTGCTGCAACAATGTGCCCCTCGCGGCCAACGCGCACAGCGGTATACTTGATCGGCAGGTCATGGCCGCCGGTGATAGGGTGATTGATCTGCCGGGCCCGGGCCGGTTGCCCCTGGGCGGCCTCGTGCAGCATCTGCTCGACCTTGATTCGGCTTTCCACCGTCACAGTCTCATTCCAGGATTTGCCGGGCCAGCCAATGAAGGCTTTCTCCGGAATGTCCGGACCAGCCAAAACCCGGTCACAGATCACGCCATCCGGCGTCAGAACCAGCGTTATATCCGCCGTTGCCGCCAGAATGGCCACAACTGCTGACACATCCTGGTTGGTCAACATCTGGTAGGCGCCCGAATGCAGGCTCACAGCCGTCGTCCTTTCAAATCAGTCGTACCAATGCGAAACCGGAATGGTCTCAAGGCTATTGGCAAGTTTTGTCTTACATATCAACTGTTTGAATTGAACCACATTCCCTATTCGAACAAAATCCAACTCAATGGGACGTCGCCGCCCATGTATTCGCCTGCCGCACCGCACCAGACGCATCCTCAGCATAGGCGTCTGCGCCGCACTTATCCACAAGAAACGGCTGTTCATAAAATATTACACCACCAACCATCACATAAATATGACGGTTTTTGGACGATGACCGCACCGAATTGATGGCTGAGGTCATTGAATCAACAAAGGTTTCACCGCTCAATGACATGCCGACAAAGTCATAGCTGTCAGATGCCACCAGGGTCTTGATCTCATCCTCGGTGATGTTTGGCCGGCTCACCACGTCCCAACCTTCGCGCAACAGGAATTCTTCCACCATGCGCAGGCCCAGGGTGTGTTGCTCTCCGGGAACAGTCAGCAACAGCGCACGGTGGCCTGCACCCGCCTGGCTCCAGAACCGGTCCGGCACACCCCGGAAGTCTCTGAGAATGCGGTGCATGCGTGACACACCGATTGTCACATCCGTGAAAGTGCAGGTGTCATTCACCCACTTGTCACCCAGAAGCCGCGCCGCCGGAGCCAGCAGGTCGAGCAAAATCCGGTCAAACGCCACGCCATCATCCAGCAAACCTTGGACGAAGTTACGCGCCGCATCCGGCTCTTCCCGCATGGCAATGCGCGCAAACTGTTCGACCTTTGCGTCATCGACCGTGAACGACGTCCACCTGGTTTTGACAGTCTCATGGTTCATCAACAGCCGCGGAACAATGACATTCTCGATCGTGGACGCCAGGTCCTCGAGACTGAGACTTCGGCTTTGCGTTGGAGTCACATATCGCAAGGGCTCAGACAGCCGTTCCAGCTGCTCCATGCCCCCTTCACTGAAATCAGACGCACCCCACCCCGAGGAATTAGTCATGCCCAGATCCTCCCGCTGCAGTCGCAGGATCGAGCCTGCAACATTATGCATGGCCGAACATGTCACGCCAAAAAGCTGGACGTCAAGCGACATTTACAGGTTGGCTCCAAAAAACCAGTTCACATTGTTATATGTCAATTATTATTGACGTCAAGACAAGTTGACACTTTTAAATTCGGATGTTAGGTTTTCCCCGAAGTCAGACCCAAAGCCGGGCAAACCGGCAGGCAAGGCGGACTCGGGGAAACACAGCGTGATGCTGAAGCATGAGGCAAAACGGCCGGCGCTTTACACCGCAGAACAGCGGAAGCGCCGCGATTCCTCGAAATGGACCATCGTCCAAGGCGTGCTCGCAGCATTCCAGTTCATCGTCTTTCTGATCAGCGCCACCCTGGTTCTGCGCACTCTATTCACAGGCGAAGGTGCGGCTATCGCTAACGCGTCGGTACTGCTGAAAACCGCAGTACTCCTCACCATCATGATCACCGGGTCCCTCTGGGAGAAGGATGTGTTCGGTCAATATCTCTTCGCACCTGCCTTCTTCTGGGAAGATGTGGTGAGCTTTGCTGTGATCGCCCTGCACTGCGCTTATGTCTGGTTCCTGTTCGCAGGCACACTGGCACAAAACCAACTGATGCTGCTGGCCCTCACGGCCTATGCCATTTACGCCATCAACGCCGGGCAATTCCTGCTGAAACTCCGCAGCGCCCGTCTGCAACGTGATCTCTATTCCACCGCAGGGGCCACATCATGAACGCCCCCGTCAATGCAAAAGCCATTTTGCGCGAACGCGGCCAGCGCGAAGTCTTCTGTGGTCTCACCAGCATCGTCTGGCTGCATCGCAAGATTCAAGACGCCTTCTTCCTCGTCGTCGGCTCCCGCACCTGCGCCCATCTTGTGCAATCCGCCGCAGGTGTCATGATCTTCGCCGAACCACGTTTCGCCACCGCCATCATCGACGAGCGCGACCTCGCAGGGCTTGCCGATATCGACGAGGAACTCGACAAGGTCGTCAATCGCCTGCTTGACCGCCGCCCCGACATCAAGATGCTCTTTCTCGTCGGCTCCTGCCCATCAGAAGTCATCAAACTCGACCTGAAACGTGCCGCCCAACGCCTGTCCCGCGATCACATGCCGAATGTCCGTATACTGAACTATTCCGGCAGCGGCATCGAAACCACTTTCACCCAAGGCGAAGACGCCTGCCTCGCCACACTGGTGGCTGATGGTCCGGCAAAAACAACAACCACAAAAGAATTGCTCGTCGCAGGCGCCCTGCCCGATGCGGTGGAAGACCAGTTCAAGCGCATGTTCGAAGGCATGGGCATTCCAGTGTCCTTCCTGCCCGCCCGCAAAGCCAACAGCATGCCCGCCATCGGCAAGGGCACACAATTCCTGCTGGCCCAACCCTTCCTTGGCGACACTGCCCGCGCACTGAGTGATCGCGGCGCAGACCACATCCCCGCACAATTCGCTTTCGGTGCCGAAGGCACCACAGCATGGCTAAAAGCCGCCGCAGACCGTTTCGGCGTTTCCGACAAAGCCTTCAAAGCCGCCACCGAAGCAGGCCATGCCCGCGCCGTGAAATCCCTCGAAGGCCACCGCAAAAACCTCGAAGGCAAATCCATCTTCTTCTTCCCCGACTCACAATTGGAAATTCCCCTCGCCCGCTTCGTTTCCCGCGAACTGGGCATGATCCCCATCGAAGTCGGGACACCCTATCTCCACGCCCAACACATGGCTGCGGAATTGGCGCAACTCCCCGCCACCACCCGCATCAGCGAAGGCCAGGACGTGGAGAAACAACTGGACCGTTGCCGCGCCGAACGCCCGGACCTTACAGTCTGTGGCCTCGGACTTGCCAATCCACTCGAAGCCGAAGGCCTTGCCACAAAGTGGGCGATCGAACTCGTCTTCTCCCCCATCCACGGCTACGATCAGGCCGGTGACCTTGCCAACCTTTTCGCGCGTCCCCTGGACCGTCGCAACAGGCTGGAGGTCTGAGATGCAACTCACCCTCTGGACCTATGAAGGCCCACCCCACGTCGGCGCACTGCGCATCGCCACCTCAATGACCGGATTGCACTACGTGCTGCACGCTCCACAGGGCGACACCTATGCTGACCTGTTGTTCACCATGATTGAACGCCGCAACAGCCGCCCACCCGTCACCTACACCACATTCCAGGCCCGTGACCTGGGCGGCGACACCGCAGAACTGTTCAAATCCGCCTGCAACGACGCCTATCAGCGCTTCCAGCCCCAGGCCATGATCGTGGGTGCCAGTTGCACCGCCGAACTCATTCAGGACGATCCGGGCGGCCTCGCCAAGGCGCTTGATCTACCTGTCCCCGTCATCGCCCTTGAACTTCCGGCCTATCAGAAAAAAGAAAACTGGGGTGCCGCCGAAACCTTCTACCGATTGGTCCGTGGACTGACGGTTGCACCCGCAACAAAGCCCTCCCAGAACACCTGCAACATCCTGGGCCCCTCTTCCCTCGGCTTCCGCAACCGCGACGACATCATCGAAATCAAAAAGCTGCTGGCCCGCCTCGGAATCACTGTGAATGTGACCGCCCCCATGGGTGCCACACCCGCCGACCTCGTGCGACTGGGCGACGCCCATTTCAATGTCGTCCTCTATCCCGAAATCGCCGAACCCGCCGCCCGGCACCTTGAAAAAACCTTCGGCCAGAAATCCACCAAGGTCATTCCCATCGGCGTCAGCGCCACACGCGAATTCGTGGCCGAAGTGGCAGCACTTGCCGGTGTTGATCCTTCGCCAGTGCTCAACGACGAAATGTGCCGCCTGCCCTGGTACTCACGCTCCGTCGACTCAACCTATCTCACGGGAAAACGCGTCTTCATTTTCGGAGACGCCACCCACGCCATCGCCGCCGCCCGCATCGCCAAGGAAGAATTGGGCTTTGATGTCGTTGGCCTCGGCACCTATAGCAGAGAACAAGCCCGCGCCGTGCGCGAAGCCGCAACCAAACTCGGTCTTGAAGCCATCATCTCCGACGATTACATCGACGTCGAAGCCAAGGTCGCCGAACTCCACCCGGACCTCGTTCTCGGGACCCAAATGGAACGCCACATCGCCAAGCGTTTGGGCGTGCCCTGCGCGGTGATTTCATCCCCAGTCCACGTACAAGATTTCCCCGCCCGCTACTCCCCACAAATGGGTTTCGAAGGCGCAAATGTGATCTTCGACACCTGGGTTCACCCCCTCATGATGGGCCTCGAAGAACACCTCATCCACATGTTCCGAGATGATTTCGAATTCAACGACAGCGCCGCCGCCTCTCACCTTGGCCACACCAACAAGGTTGAAGCACAAACCGAAACGGCAACAGTCGGCGCACCCATCTGGCTCGCCGATGCCGAAACCGAACTGAAAAAAATTCCTTTCTTCGTCCGCAAGAAAGCCCGCCGCAACACGGAAACCTACGCCGCCGCAAAGGGCGTGGCCCACATTTCAATTGAAACGCTCTATGATGCCAAAGCCCACTTTAGCAAATAGCGCGCTGAAATGCGTGATCGTCACCCTCGACCATCATCTGGCCGGGACGGTTTCCCGTGTGCGCCAGTCTCTCGCAAAAGAATACCCCGGTTCCACCATCACATTGCACGCCGCCTCCGACTGGAGCGCCAACCCATCGACGCTTGAAGCCTGCAAGACCGACATCGCCTCAGCCAATGTCATCATCGCCAACATGTTGTTCATCGAAGAACATGTGCAAGCTGTGTTGCCCGCACTCCGCGCCCGCCGCGAAGCCTGCGATGCCATGGCCGTGTTCATGTCGGCAGGTGAAGCCATCAAGCTCACCAAACTTGGCCGCTTTGAAATGGACGGTCCGCAAAACGCTTTTGTCTCGCTTCTGAAAAAACTCAAGGGCAGCAAAAAGCACAACGCATCATCCGGCGAACGCCAGATGACCATGCTGCGCCGCCTGCCAAAAATCCTGCGCTTCATTCCCGGTGTCGCCCAGGATGTGCGCGCCTATTTCGTCGCCATGCAATATTGGCTGGCGGGCAGCGAAGACAATATCGGCAACATGATCCGTTACCTCGGCACGCGCTATGTGCCGAACCTCGGCAATGCATCAAAGGTTGAAGCGCCCAAATCCTATCCCGAAGTCGGCGTCTATCACCCCCGTATGGCCGAACGCATGACGGAAGATGCCCGCAAACTTCCCGCAGGAAAAAGCAACGGAACCGTCGGCCTACTCCTGCTGCGCTCCTACCTCCTCTCGAAAGACACGGGCCACTACGATGGCGTCATCGCCTCCCTCGAAGCCAAGGGCCTGCGCGTCATTCCCGCCTTCGCCACAGGCCTCGACTCACGTCCTGCCGTTGAAAAATTCTTCCTCAACAACGGTGTTGCCACAGTCGATGCCGTCGTCTCCCTCAGCGGCTTCTCGCTCGTTGGTGGTCCCGCCTATAACGACTCGAAAGCCGCCGAAACCATGTTGGCGAAGCTCGATGTTCCCTACATCGCTGCTCATCCGCTGGAATTCCAGACCCTTGAAGAATGGGGCGCGTCAGACCGTGGTCTGCAACCCGTCGAAAGCACCATCATGGTGGCGATCCCTGAACTTGAAGGATCCACGGGTCCGATGGTCTTCGGCGGCCGCTCCAACGGTTCACAAATCGCTTGCACCGGCTGCGAACGCGGCTGTGTATTCCCCGTATCGAAATCCCGCGAAATGCGCGTCTGCGCCGAACGCGCCGACATGCTGGCCGCACGCACTGCGAAGCTTGTCAGTCTGCGGCGCAGCCAACG
>CAXTKL010000107.1:0-8808 GCA_964244825.1 uncultured Aestuariivirga sp. | reverse complement strand
TCGATGAAGATTTTTCGCTGGCAGATAAAGTCGTCAACACGCTCGATGATGGTGTGACCTTCAAGCTTTGCTCGGCACTTGTTGAGGCTTCCGGTTAATTCTGTCGTTTTGTCGGATACTGATAGTGTTTCTCCAGCGCCACGCCTGTGAGGCGCAAATTGTTGGCGGTCCTTTCCTTGTCGCGGAACAGAACACCGACATAGAGCAGGTCAATCAGGAACAGTTGACTCAATCGTCCTTCCAGAAAATCGCCATGTAGCGGAATGACTTGCTGAGAGGCCCCACGCGTCGTCAAACACACGAGGCCCGCCTTTGCAACTTCAGACTCGGCATCGCTGGTGATTGCGATTGTTGTGCTGCCATTGTCGCGCGCCAGCAACATGGCATCGGCCACGGTTCGTGTGGTGCCGGTGTGAGAAATGCCAACCATCACATCTTCCGGACCCAATTTGGCGGCGATAATGGTTTGGGTGTAGCCATCGCGATAACTCGATGTATCAAACCCGGCTTTCAGAAACATGTGCGTTGCTTCGTCACAAATGGCTGCACCGCCGCCGACGCCTACAAACACAATTTTCCGTGCCCGGTGTAGCGCTTCGACGGCTTGCTCCAGGCGATGGGCGTCGAGCATGCGCTGCGTGCCTTCAAGGCCCGACACCAACAAGGAGACAAGCTTGCTGCTGGTTTGCACCAACGTGTCGTTCTCATCAATTTCAGTGGGAATGTTGGCAAAGGTCGATTTTTCGTCGCGCGTGCCTTCGGCCATCGACAGTTTGAGATCGGGATAACCTTCGTAACCCAGGGCACGGCTGACCCGGCTGATGGTGGCTTCGCTGACGTCCAGATTACGCGCCAGTTCGGTGATCGAAGAATCCAGCCGCATCCCGGGATTTTCACGCAAGAAATCTGCGACGATGCGTTCGGATTTGCGCAGCGCACCGTAGTGGTCTTGAATGCGCTCCAGCAAGCTGCGCCGCCGTGCCACAGTGCCCTTGTTTGCAGTGGTCATTGAGACATCCCATTTGTGCGCATCTTTCGCGATGATGCCATTGCGAACATCGTTAGCACCCTCGGGAAATGAAGAAAAGTTCTCTTCAAGCATTCTGCCCGAGACTGTTGCACACTTCGAACAGGAACGACGAACAGACCAGCATTGACGGATGCAGCCGATCTGAGAAAAGGTCGCAAAGCTGCCGCGACAGCGATTGTTGATAATTTTCCAAATCTGAAATGTGTGCCAGTGAAGCTCGTGATCTTTGGCCTGTATGGCTGCTCCATGATTCCATCAAGTCAAATGAAATTGCATAAATTAACTATATATAACAATAAGATACCGCATCTGTTGCAACTGGCTGGTGTTGCTTCCTGAGACACGGAGATTTTGAAGGGAATTTTACTCGACAAGTTTTTTGCTGAATGTTAGTGACACTTTAGAAGATCGCACTTGCCCAGACAGGGGTCACAAAAGTCCATGCCGACAGCAGCTAAAAAAGCCAATGCACCCTCCCGGGAGCTTCTGGAAAAACTTTTCAGAACGGCCTTCAAGATCAGGGTGTTTGAAACCGAAGGTATCAAGCTTTACCGCCAGGGCTTGATCCGCGGATACTTCCATCCTTACCTTGGACAGGAGGGCATTGCGACGGGCGTTTGCGCCGCCTTGCGGGAGGGGGATTACATCGCCTCGACCCATCGCGGCCATGGCCATTGCATTGCCTGGGGTGCTGATGTGAAGCGCATGGTGGCCGAACTGTTGCAAAAAGAGACGGGTTATTGCCGTGGTTATGGCGGCTCGATGCATATCGCCGATATCAAGAACGGCAATTTGGGTGCGAATGGTATTGTAGGCGCGGGAACGCCGTTGGGAGTCGGTGCGGCACTGGCCGCGCAAATCAAAGGGTCTGATGCCGTGACTGTGACATTTTCAACGGATGGCGCATCCAACAATGGCACCATGCTTGAGTCCTTGAACCTCGCCGCCATCTGGAACCTGGCCTTTGTGCTTGTCATCGAAAACAACCAATATGCGGTATCCACCACCATCGAAGAGTCAACTCGCGAGCCTGAGCTTTACAAGCGCGGCATCGGCATTGGCGTTGAAAGCCATCAAGTCGACGGCAATGATCCGCTTGCGGTTTATGAAATGATGCAACAGGCCGTCGAGAAATGTCGTGCGGGCAAGGGCCCCATTCTCATTGAAGCCAAAACCTTCCGGCATCTTGGACATCACGTCAACGACCCCGGAAAATACATGCCTGCTGACAAGCTCGCCTATTACAAGGAGCGTGACCCCGTTGACCGGGCGCGCAATGACCTCATTGAAATGGCAGGCATCGAAAAATCCGCAATTGAGTCCATCGAGGCGGACATCCGAAAAGAGTTTGAGGACGCCGTGGAATTTTCGAAGAACAGCCGTGAAATCACCATGGCTGAATTCGAAGCCTTTGCCGCCGCATATTGAGCCGGGATAGAGACTGATCATGTCCAGAGAAATCATGTACCGTGACGCGTTGCGCGAAGCCATTGACGAGGAAATGGCGCGCGATCCCTTGGTGTTTATTATTGGCGAAGGCATTGCGGAACGCGGTGGGTCCTACAAGGTCACGGAAGGGTTGCTGGCGAAATACGGTCCAAAGCGCGTGCGTGATACGCCCATTGCGGAAGCGGGCATGATAGGTGTGGGGGTCGGTGCGGCCATTGCGGGCGCGCGTCCCATCGTTGAAATTCTCTACGTGGATTTTGCCATGCTCGGCATGGACATGCTCGTCAACCAGGCCGCCAAGTTTCGCTTGATGACGGGTGGTGATGGCCGCGTGCCTTTTGTCATGCGCACGCAAGGCGGCACAGGTGGCGGCGTGGCCGCGCAACATTCGCAAAGCCTTGAAGCGCTGTTCTACCACATTCCCGGTCTCAAGGTGGTGATGCCCTCCACGCCTGCCGATGCCAAGGGGCTTTTAAAGTATGCGCTGCGCCAGCAGGACCCGGTGATGTTCCTGGAGCACAAGCACCTCTACATGACCAAGGGCCTGGTGCCGGACGGCGAACACGTCATCGAATTCGGCAAGGCCGACATCAAGCGCCCGGGCAAGGATGTGACCCTCATCGCCTGGTCCAACATGATCCCGCGTGCGCTTGAAGCCGCCGCACAATTGGCGGAGCAGGGCATCGACACCGAGGTGCTTGATCCCCGCACGCTGGTGCCACTCGACAAGGACTGTATCCTCACATCCGTGGCGAAGACCAATCGCGTGGTGATCGCGCAAGAGGCCGTGCGCCGTGGTGGCGTTGCGTCCGACATTGCGTCGATCATTCAGGAGGAAGCTTTCTATCAGCTTGACGCGCCCATCGAGATTGTCGCCGGGTTGAATATCCCCGTGCCCTTCAATCTGGAACTTGAGAAAGCAAGTGTGCCGCAGGTGCACAACATCGTTGCGGCAGCGCGGCGCACACTGCATCTCCAGCCCCTGGCCATTGCGGCTGAGTAAGGGGACATAGCATGGCACGCCCCATCTTGATGCCGCAGGTCGGTCAGGATTTGACTGAAGGCAAGATTGTCGCGATCAAGGTCAAGCTTGGCGACAAGGTCAAGAAGGGCGATATCGTTGCTGAAGTGGAATCCGAAAAAGCCACCTTTGAAGTCGAGGCGTTTGAAACGGGAATAGTGATCGATCTTCCCTTCAATGTGGGAGATATCGCCATCGTTCTCAAACCGTTGATGATGTTGGGTGACGAGGGCGAAGTTTCTACTGCGCCAACAGTGGCCGCTGCGGCACCTGTCCGTAACGTTCCAATTGTGAAATCAGAAACAATACAGCGCAGCCCTGGCAAGGCGGGATCATCGCCCCTCGCGCGACGGCTGGCCCGTGAAGCCGGTGTTGTTGTGTGGCAGGTGAAAGGCTCCGGCCCTGGCGGTGCTGTCGTCGCAAAAGACCTCGCGGGCCTCAAAGGCGCATCGGTCAATATCATCACATCAGACAACGGCCTCAAGTCGCTGCAAAAAGGAACAGGCGATCCTGTCGTCTTTCTGCACGGGTTTGGCGCTGATCTCTCGGCGTGGCGACCGTTCGTTTTGCTCCTGGGTCTGAGCAATCCGATCTACGCTGTTGATCTTCCGGCTCATGGCGCGAATGCGAGCGTGGCGGCGAACAATCTCGCGGATGTGATCGCCGCTGTTTTGACAGTGATCAAGCAAGCGGGCCTGTCGCGGCTGCATCTTGTGGGTCATTCTGTGGGTGCCGCTGTGGCTGCGCATATCGCGAGCGCCGATGCAATGGACGTCCGCTCACTTGCGCTGCTGTCGCCTGCCGGGCTTGGCCAAAAAATTAACGGCGATTACATTGAGGGGTTTCTGGCCGCGAAGTCGGAAGCGGCGTTGAAGACCTGCCTGGAAATGCTTGTTCACAAGTCATCCGTGCTGACAGGCGCCTTGGTGCGTGCCACCTTCGCAGGGCGCGAAAGTTCGTCCATGGTCGCCCATCAACAGAAACTTGCGGCGGGCCTGTTTGAAGGCAACACGCAGCTCTTCAGCATTCACGAGGCCTTGGAGCGGTTTGCCGGACCCTCACGTGTGATCGTTGGCCAAGACGACCACATCATTCCGTCACGGTACGTGGGAACGGTGCCGGCACATGTCGCCGTCAACCGCCTCGCGCAAGTGGGACATTTGCCACAACTGGAAGCGGCTGCCTTGACAGCGCGGCTGGTTGCGGAGACCGTGCGAAGTGCGGGATAACGCTGTCGGGAGACTTGTATCATGCCGTTGCGCCTGTCGCTAAACACCAATCCGCTGGTCAACCGTTTCGCCGATGTGGATGATCTGTGCGACACCCTCGCTGGCAAGATCAGGGCGGGCTATATTCAACTTGTGCCGGAACTGCTCAATCCGTCCTGGCCCTCCGCTGTGATTGCGAAGCGAGAGCGGCAGTTTCGCGCCGCTTTTCAACGCAACAGCATGCGTGCGACATCGGTGATGACAAGCACCTTCTCGCGCCTCAATCACATGGGGCATCCCGATGCTGATGTGCGCCGTTACTATGTGAACTGGTTCAAGACCCTGGCCGACATCGCGGGCGGCATTGGTGCAGAGTCCATGGGTTCGCAATTCGCCATCTTCACGCAGACGGATTACAATGATCTCAAGCGCCGCGAAGCGTTGATCAACATCGTCATCGATTGCTGGCAAGACGTTGCCGAGCACGCCAAGGCGGCCGGCCTGAAATATGTGTTTTGGGAACCGATGTCGGTGGGCCGCGAATTTGGTCACACCATTGCGGAATGCCGCGCTTTCGACAGGCGCCTGGCGGCATCAGGCTTTGCCATTCCGTTCCGCATGATCGTCGATATCGATCATGGGGATGTCACTTCAACCAATCCTGATGATACGGACCCCTACGCCTGGGCCGCGGCCTTCCCGGTGGAATCGCCCATCATCCACGTGAAGCAATCATCGATGAACAAGGGCGGCCACTGGCCCTTCACGGCCCAACATAACAAGGACGGGCGCATTCAGCCCGAGAAACTGATCAATACCGTCAAGACTGCGGGCGGCGTTGATACGGATATCTGCATGGAGCTTTCCTTCCGTGAGCGTGAACCGACAGACAGCAACGTGGTAGAAATGCTGCGCGAATCCGTTGCCTATTGGGCGCCGCATATTGACACGGGCTTTAATACAATCGCGCGTAGCGGCGATGTTGTGGAAACCAAGGAACTGGTGGTGGAGGGCGTGAGTGACAATATTGCAAATTGATTGAATGCCGCTCATCATCAATTTTCAATAATCCCCAAAGTTTGGCAAACGACATGGGAGTGACGATATGCGTGATGGCATAATCATCGGCATTGATGCAGGCACCTCGGTGCTGAAATCGGTGGCTTTTAACGGTGACGGCGAGCAGCTCGCGGTGGCTGCCATTGGCAATGACTATGTCACCCTGCCAGACGGCGGTGTAGAGCAGGATATGGCGCGCACCTGGGCCGATGCTGCGGCAACGCTGCGGCAACTGGCGGAGAAAATCCCTGATCTTGCCTCCCGTGTGATCGCCATTTCGGTGACAGCGCAAGGTGATGGCCTGTGGCTGGTTGACAAGGCGGGCGAACCCGTTGGTCCGGCCACGATCTGGCTCGACAACCGCGCGGCCCCCATCGTTGAGGATTATGTGGCGGGCGAAAACCATGCCGCCCACTATGCCCGCACGGGAACTGGCCTGACCGTTGTGCAGATGAGTGGAAAGCTGGCCTGGATGCAGCGGCACCGGCCCGAACTGTTGGCCAAGGCCACCCACGCCTTTCATTGCAAGGACTGGATCTATTTCAAACTGACGGGCGACCGGGTGACTGATCCATCGGAAGCCAACTTCACCTTTGGCAATTACAAGACCCGCAACTATCAGCCCGATATTCTCGACCACCTGGGAATTGGTGCATGCAAATCGCTTCTCCCGCCCATTGTGGACGGAACCGTGGTGAATGGCAGCCTGTCCAAGGCCGCCGCCGAAGCAAGCGGCCTGACGGCGGGAACCCCGGTGTGCATGGGCTACATCGATGTTGTGTGCACGGGTCTGGGCGGCGGACTTTTCGATCCCACAGAACAATCGGGCTGCACCATCGTTGGGTCCACGGGCATGCATATGCGTTTGCGCAGCAATGCCGATACGGTACAGCTCAATGCTGAAAAATCCGGCTTTACCATCGTCTTTCCGGCCCCTGGCATGGTATCGCAAATGCAATCCAACCTGGCGTCGACGCTGAATATCGATTGGCTTCTGGATGTCGCGATCGGCATTCTCGCGGGCGAGGGCGTTTCGAAAACCCGCGCAGACTTGCTTCAGGGCCTGGATGACAAAATTCTGGCGCGCGCGCCTGCGAAGATTTTGTACCACCCCTATATTTCACGCGCCGGCGAACGCAGCCCCTTCATGAACACGGCAGCGCGCGCCATGTTCAACGGGCTTGATACCACGGCGGATTATTTCGACATGATGCGTGCCGTGTTCGAAGGTCTGGCCTTCGCCGCCCGCGATTGTTACGAAGCCATGGGACCGGTTCCTCCTGAAATCCGCCTGACAGGCGGTGCGGCCCGGTCAAAGGCCTTGCGCCAGATCATGGCCAGTGCATTGGGGGCTGAATTGCGCAGCGTCTCGCGCGAGGAATGTGGGGCTGCGGGCACGGCCATGATTGCCGCCGTGCAGCAGAAACTGTTTCCGGATATGGCGGCTTGCGCAAAGGCCTGGGTCGATCCCTATCTCGGCACTGCGACGAAACCTGATGCCGGGCTTTTGGCGCGTTATGACAAGGTGTTCCCGCATTATGTTGCGGCCCGCAAGGCCATGAACCCGATTTGGCGGAATTTGCGCAAGGCATGATTTTTGTCCTTGACAGGACGAAAACGATGTTCTATATATGTTCTCACATTGCTGATCCAGGTCATGGACGAGACCTACCAAAACAGTCGTCCGCCTCCGCTGGAGGTGCCAAACCGGGTGGGACGCCCGGCGGCATCTGCGAGGGTTCCCGGGCGTGACGACGCCCGAAACCTTCGTAAACCCCTGGAAAGGGTTCAGGTGAGAGTTGGGCCGCTCATTGCACCGGCCAGGCGACCCCGGACCGGACGGGGTGGCACTGCGATGTTGAAAAAGGCTTTGCCGTGGAGTTTGCCCTGCAGTGTCGTGATAGCAGGGCACGGGGGGCGGATTGGATGTCGGATGAGGGTGAACGACACCCGCCGCCCCATGTCAGGAAAGCGCTCGATTGCGGACGAGTTGCCGTGACGGGCTGTCGACAGCTTTCGGTCCAAGAACGGAATTCAACGTGATGGTTTGTAAGGTCCCTTTACTTCGCCCCAACCCCACGTGGGCATTGGTTCTTGCTCGACTGGATGGGGTTCGCTCTGGGACGTTTGAACGGCAATGCGGGTTCCCCATTCCACATAAGCCATGAGGGCAGAACGGAACTCGGGATCGGCAGGCAGTCCAACTTCATTAGCGGTGTCGACTAATAGGTTTACCCACTGTCGTCGATGCGCTTCTGTCAGGTGGCGTGCAAAATGTTTTGATATCATGTGCGCGTGTCCGCCGCGTTCCGTTGAGTAGTTTGGTGGACCGCCAAAAACTTCGCCCAGGAATTGCGCCACGAAATGCGGGTGTTTCTCATCCATGTTAGCGAAAATCGGTCCCAAAAGTGCATCAGCTTTGACTTTGACGTAAAACTTGGCGGTCAGATTTTCGAGAGCCGCAGATTGGCCGAGCCATTCATAAAGCGTTGGAATTGGATCAGTCATTTAACCTCTTTGATCGTTATCGATTTCAGTACTCTACATGGGGTGTTGCCATATAGGTGTTCAAGTGTACTTCTGCGTTATCTGGAATGTCTTCAAAGACCTGCAGCGGACTTTCATACCAGGCTTCTGCACCGACTATCTCTCTGATCTCACTCGCCCGAAATAGCCGTTCAAAAATCTTGGCTTCCGCACCTGAGCCTAACCCAAATATTTCACACTGACGGAAGAGCCATTCTTCTCGATAGTTCGCTAGATTGCAACGTCTCGGTATTCACTGACGGCGTCCCTTGGTCGAACTATCCGGTTTTCAAAGGACCGGCGACCTTGTAAGTGCTGAGGATAACGCCGGATGGCAGTGCTTGCGTGCTGACGAGCTCGAGTGCGCGTGCCGGGGTTCCTTCAGCGAACAAGCGCTTACCCGTGCCCAGCATGACCGGATAGATGATCACCTGAATTTCATCTGCAAGCCCATGTTTGATCAGCGTCGAAGTCAGCGTGGAGCTTCCCCAGAGAATAAGGTCAGGGCCGTCCTG
>CAXTKL010000106.1:0-8864 GCA_964244825.1 uncultured Aestuariivirga sp. | reverse complement strand
CATGATCTCCACGACGTGTTCGATCTTGCTGATCGTTTGGTTGTGATGAAGAATGGCAAGGTTGTTGGCACTGCCTCGACCAAGGACGTGAGCCATGACGATGTGCTGGGCATGATCATCGCTGGCAAGTGCCCAAAAGGCGCGATACCAGGTCCGGGTGCCATGAGAGAGGCGGCTTGAAATTGAACTGACTACTCTGCTTTATATGAGCGCTATGCCAAATCTGCCCAATGCAAATAGCGCTGTTGTTGATCTTGCCAAGCTGCGTAATTATTGTCTGGACCCACATCATCCACGCGGGCGGCACAAGGCCCGCGTTTTTCGTGAAGTACTTGGTTTGACCATTGATGATGCTGAATGGCTGCAACTGAAATTGCTGGAAGGAATTCAAAATCATTTCGCCGAAAAGCAAGAAACTGACGACTTCGGAAGCCGTTGGCGGGTTGACTTGGCTTTGAGGCGACAAGAGAAATCGGTTATGGTAAGGACAGCATGGATTGTGAAGACTGGGGAAGAGTTTGCTCGGTTGATAACGTGTTGGGTGCTGTGATGAATAACATGTCGAAGTTGAACAAGAAGCCGCCAGAACTCTTGGACGTGGTCGCGTTACTAAGGGACATTTCAGAGAAATCGTTGGCCACGGGCCAAGTGGGCACAGTTGTCGAAATTCTTGATGCTGCAAATATGCTCGTTGAATTCAGCGACGATGAAGGCCGCCCCTATGCGATAGTACCGGTGCAGCAATCGCAGCTCCTGGTGTTGCACTATGTGCCGGAAGCGGCTTGATCAACAAGGATACTCTGAGTTTCTGCGCTGTTTCATAGAGGCTCAAGATGTGACAATTTTGACGGTTTCATCTTTCGTGACAGGGTACGTTTTATAATTGACTTTCTCCGTCAGATCTTATCCGCATTCACGACAAGCCTTCGGTCCAGCTTGCCATCAAACGCGTCCAGAATATTCTGGGCAGCGGCAATCGACATGCGCATGGCGCATTCTTCGGTGAGGCCGGCATTGTGGGGGGTTATGGTGATGTGCGGATTGCTCAATAGGGGGTGATCGGCTGCTGGCGGTTCCTGTACCAGAACATCCAGTGCGGCAGCGCGCAACTGACGCTTCCGCAAGGCCTGGTCCAAAGCCAGCTCATCAACGATTCCACCCCGCGCCGCGTTGACGATAATGGTCGATGATTTCATTAGGGCAAGTTCTTGAGTGCCAATCAACGGGCCTTTGCCGCCCGGCAGATGAACGGAAATGTAATCTGCAGCGCCAAGGGCCGCAGCCATGTCGGGCGCATGATGAACGCCGAGGTCTGCCATCTGTTGTGCTGTCACGTAAGGATCAAAAGCGGTGACACCCATGCCAAAAGCCTTGCCGAGTTCTGCCACACGGCGGCCAATGCGGCCAAACCCCAGAACCAGAAGTGACTTGCCGTCAAGTTCGACTGAATCGAAGTGGTTGCGCTCATTCCAGTTGCCCGTGGTGGAGGCGACATGATGGGCCACGGTGCGGCGTGCTGCGGCCAACATGAGCATGAGCGTGTGTTCTGCAACAGCACGTGAATTGACATCGCCAACGATTGTGAGGGGAATATTGCGGGCATTGAGCGCTGCGACGTCAACCGCGTCATAACCCACACCATGGCGCGATACGATTTTGAGCTTGGTTGCTGTTGCAATATCTGCCGCTGTCATCAGCTGGGTGCGCAGCAACACAGCATCGGCCTGTGGCAGGAAGGGCAGATAGGCTTCCGTTGTCACCGCTTCAACAAGATCAACAACAACATCAGCGCGGTCCCGCAACATACGAACGCCAGCAGCATGAACCTTTCCGGCGACAAGCACGCGTTTGATTTCAGTAGCCATGTGAAGACTTCTCGGTGCGCTTTGCAGGTGCGACGCCAATCAATTGGCGCGCCGTGGCAACGCTGGCTTGAGCTGCACCCGCCAACAGGCGCACATCGTTTGAAATGGTCACGAGGTCAAAGCCCCAGCCAACGGCCTTGGCCGCGTATTCTGCCGTGCCGTTGTGGAGTCCGGCGCGAATGCCTGCGGCCTTGGCTTTTTTCAGCACCAATTGAATGGCGTCTAGCAGTTCCGGCTCTTGGCGGTCAAAGCCCGTCGGATACTTGCGGCCCGTGAGACCAAGCGCCAAATCAGCCGGGCCAATGTAAACGCCATCAAGGCCGGGGGTTGAAACAATTTCGTCCAGGTTTTTCACAGCCTCTGCGGTTTCGATCATTGCGAAGGCCAAAACTTCTGAATCTGCGTGCTGACCATAGTCAGCGCCAGCCGCGAACAGAGCACGTGTCGGTCCAAAGCTGCGCACGCCATGGGGCGGGTAGCGCATGTAGGAGACGAAGCGTTCCGCTTCTGCCCGGTTGTTGATCATCGGGCAAATGATGCCATAGGCACCTGCGTCCAGTGCTTTCATGATGTCGCCGGGATCAAGCCACGGCACCCGCACCATAGGCACCACGCCGCTGGCACGCATGGCCAGCAACATGTGTGATGCTGCTTCATAGGCCACAAAACCATGCTGGCAATCGATCGTGAGCGCATCATAGCCCTGTGCCGCCATGATTTCGGCAACGAAAGGTGACGATGTCGACAGCCAACCGTTGATGGCGGGTTGGCCATCTGCCCAGAGTGTCTTGATCTTGTTTTTGATCATCGTCACAGCACCACATTTGCAAGCTTGACATTGAGATAGTCGTGAATGCCTTGACCACCACCTTCGCGGCCCATGCCGGAAGCCTTGATGCCGCCGAAGGGTGCTTCCGCTGCGGCCAGCGCAAAATTGTTGATACCAACCATGCCCGCTTCCAACCGCGACACGGTTTCGCGCATGCGTTTTGGATTTGTTGTAAAGGCATAGGCGGCGAGGCCAAGTTCAGTGGCGTTGGCACGGGCGTAAACTTCTTCGTCCGTCTTGAAAGACGTGATGGCGGCTATGGGACCAAAATTTTCTTCAGCCAGTGCCAACGCATCATCGGGCAAGTCGGCAATAACAGTTGGCAAATAGAAAAAGCCCTTGTTCTGGCCGGACGAACGTTCACCACCCGTCACGATGCGGCCACCGCGTTCACGGGCATCGGCGACGATGCCTTCGATTGCGGTCAGACGCTTGGCATTGATGAGTGGACCCATTTGCGTTGCGTCATCGAGGCCAGAGCCGAGTTTCAAGGCCTTGGCGCGGGCAGCAAAGCCATCGACGAATTTCGGGTAGAGTGAATCGTGTACGTAGAACCGGTCGCCAGTCACGCAGACCTGGCCCGCATTGGCATATTTCACTGGCACCATAATATCGAGTGTTGCGTCCAGGCTGGCATCGTCGAAGACAATGACAGGCGCATTGCCGCCGAGTTCCATGGTGGCGCGCTTGAAGGTTTGTGCTGCGTCTCTCAGCATCTGTTGCCCAACAGAAGAAGAACCAGTGAGTGACACCTTGCGCACGAGAGGTGACTTCATCAGAACGTCATAGGTTGTGGACGTCGGTCCAACGACGAGGCTGACCACACCTGCCGGAACACCCGCCTGCGTGAGGCAATCCATCAACACCGCCGCTGTGCCTGGCGTTTCACGCGAGGGTCGGACGATGATGCTGCAACCGGCAGCGATGGCAGGGGCCACCTTGCGCGCAACCAGCACGGCTGGAAAATTCCACGCAGTGAATGCGGCAACAACGCCCACGGGCTCATGATGCACTTCCATGCGGCCACCCGGTGCGCGGCTTTCGATGATACTGCCGACAATGCGGCGCGCCTCCTCGGCATACCAGCGGAACTGGTCAATGGAGAGCTGCCACTCCCGCCGCGACTGGGCCAAAGGCTTGCCCGCTTCTAAAGTGATTTGCCGGGCCGCTGCTTCGGTGCGCGCCTTCATCACGTCGGCGCATTGATGCAGGATGTCAGCTCGGGTCCAGGCAGGCGTGGCACGCCAGACTTTAAGCCCTGCTACCGCTCCTGCAATGGCATCTTCCGTGTCAGCGGCTGAAGCGGCCTGAAAGCTGTCCAGCACGTCCTCCGTTGCGGGGTCGACTGTGGTGATGGTGTCTGCACCACGGCCTTTGCGCCATGTGCCGTTGATCAGTTGTTCCCATTCCATACCCATCAATTCACCTATTTCCCGCCCTGAAACCTTGCCGTGAAAGTCGTGACTTGCAAAAATCATGCAGTTGCAATTATTGTTGCTACGTATCTTATTTCGGAATGTACGTTGTGTGTCAAGCTTTGCGCTGCGTCGTGGCTGCTTTCTTTGATCCTGCATGTCTGCGCAGGCTTGTGCAAACATGATTGTGGTGTGTTAGATCAAACCAGACTGTTGACGGAAAGTGACTGCAATGAAAGCCAAGTCCCGGGGCCAAAAAATCAACGTGCCGCAAAACTATGAAGGCGTGGTCAATCTCATCACGGCAAGTTACGATGGACTGTCAAATGGCTATCAGCAGGTGGCCCGGTTTTTCACACAAAACCCAAACATCATCGCTTTGGAGTCAATCAACGCCGTTGCCGCCAAGACCAAGGTTCATCCATCTACATTGGTACGCTTTGCTCAAAACCTGGGCTATACGGGGTTCAAGGAATTGCAGGCCGTGTTTCAGACCCGCCTTGCCACTGCAGCCCCCGGGTTTCGCGAGCGTGTCAATTTTCTCGACGCAGAAATCAGCCGCAATGAATCGGGCGGCGACATCGGCTTCCTGCGCAACATGGTGGTGCGCGATATTGCGGCCTTGCAGGGCTTGCTTGAATCGGTTGGAGAAGAAAAGCTGCACCGGACAGCGGAGCTTTGCGCGTCTGCCACCTGTATTTTTGTGGCAGGGCAGTTGCGTTCAGAACCCATTGCCTCACTGGTCCGGTATTTGATGACCATGCTGCAGCGAAAAGTCATTCTCATGGATTCCGCCGGCGGCCTCGCGCAAGAAGTTGCGTTGACGATGGGGAAAGGCGACGTGCTGATCGCCATCGCATTTCGCCATTATGCCAAAGAGGTTGTGGCGATAGCGGAACTTGCAGTGAAACAGAATGTGCCGCTCATATCAATCACAGATAGTCAGCTTTCACCACTGGCAAAAGGGGCCGAAGTGTTGTTTACAATCCCTGAGGATGAGTACACGTTTTCGCGATCATTGGCGGCACCCATGTGTCTTGTACAAACCATAGCCACTGCCACGGCTGCAAAGCTGCACCCGAAGAACGCCAGGGATGTGCGCATTCCGAGTGTCACTGAAATAGCCCGTGATAAATCTGCCCGTTTCGCAGTTTCGGCGAAAACGGCGCGCGCCAGGTAAATGCACAAGGCCACTTTGGCAATTTTACTTGCGAGAATACGTCGTATGCAATAAGTATTTCAGATCTCACATGCAAGGATGATTTTCATGTCCACACTTCGTTTGACCATGGCGCAGGGCCTGGTGCGGTATTTGATGAACCAGTACACCATTGTGGATGGTAAAGAACTGCCGCTGTTTCCCGGAATTTTCGGGATTTTTGGCCACGGCAATGTGACGTGTTTGTCGGAAGCGCTGGAAGCCGTAAAGGACACTTTCCCAACCTGGCGCGGCCAGAATGAACAATCCATGGCGCTTGCAGCAATTGCCTTTGCCAAGGCAAAGCGCCGCCGCCAGATCATGGTGGCGACATCGTCGATTGGTCCGGGCGCCCTGAACATGGTCACTGCGGCAGGTGTGGCGCACGCAAACCGGTTGCCGATACTGATTATTTCAGGCGATACGTTTGTGAATCGCCGCCCCGACCCGGTGATGCAACAGGTCGAACACTTCGGAAATCCGACGATCAATGTGAATGATGCCTTCAAGGCGGTAACGCGCTATTGGGACCGTATTGTACACCCAGAGCAAATCATATCGTCTTTGCCACAAGCAGTTGCCACCATGCTAGACCCTGCTGATTGCGGCCCGGCCTTCATCGCACTGCCGCAGGATATTCAGGAACAGGCATGCGACTATCCTGCGACGTTCTTTGAAAAGACCGTGCATGAGATTCCGCGTGCCCGGCCCGACAGGAAACGCGTCGCTGAAGCCGTTCGCCTGCTGAAAGCCGCCAAGCGTCCGCTGATCATTGCCGGTGGCGGCACACGTTATTCTGGTGCGGAGGAAGTCGTTGCCGCCTTCGCGCTCGAGCATGGCATTCCCATTACGGAAACCATTGCCGGCAAAAGCACAGTGCCGCATGTCCATCCAGCCTATGCTGGCCCTATCGGTATCGTCGGCTCCACCTCGGCCAATGCGCTGGGTGCGGATGCTGACGTGATTGTCGCCATCGGCACGCGCCTCATGGACTTCACCACGGGTTCGTGGACGCTGTTCAACCATGACGCCAAGTTCATCTCCATCAATGCCGCCCGCTGGGATGCCACCAAGCACCGTGCACTCGCTGTCGTGGGCGACGCAAAAGCCACGCTGGAAGAAATGGCGGAGTCCCTGAATGGCTGGAAGGTGGACGCGGCCTGGACGCAAAAAGGCAGGGCACTGATGGCGGAGTGGAATATAGCATTGGATGGCTATCAGAAGCCAACCAATGCACCCGTACCCACCTATGCGCAGGTCGTGGGCGCAGTGAACCGGAAGGCGGGCCCTCGTGACTATCTGATCACGGCCGCTGGCGGTCTTCCGGGCGAGACCATGAAGAATTGGCGTTGCAAGACCACAAACTCCTATGATCTCGAATTCGGCTTTTCCTGCATGGGCTATGAAATTGCCGGTGGCTGGGGTGCGGCCATGGCTGACCCGACGCGTGACGTCATTGTCATGGTGGGCGACGGTTCCTACATGCTGATGAACTCCGACATCTATTCCAGTGTGCTGACGGGCCACAAGTTGATCGTCATTGTCTGTGACAACGGCGGTTATGCCGTCATCAGCCGCTTGCAACAGTTCAAGGGCACGCCGGGCTTCAACAATCTGCTGAAAGATTGCAAAACCGCCATTCCGGCATTCAGTGTCGATTTTGTGAAGCATGCGGAAGCCATGGGGGCCATGGCGCGCAAGGTAACAAGCCTCGCCGAGCTAGAACAGGCCATGGATTGGGCAAAGTCCAATGACCGTACAACTGTGATCTCGATTGTCTCCGACGCCTATACCTGGACACCGGGCGACGCGCTGTGGGATGTGGGCGTGCCGCAAGTGTCGGATCGGCCCGTGGTGAAGGAACAACAGAAGTATCAGGCCGATGTGCGCTCGAAGCAGCGCGTAGGTGTGTGACATGCACGAACTCGGAATCGGCCTCATCGGCACAGGCTTCATGGGAAAGGCCCATGCCATTGCCTATCGCACGGCATTGTCGGCGTTTCCTGACATTCCAACACCCCGGCTTGTGGCCGTGGCTGATATGAACGCGGATGCTGCGGCCAAGGCTGCACACCAGTATGGTTTTGAATCATCCACCGGTGACTGGACTTCGCTGATCGCCAATCCGGCAGTTCATGTAATCTCGATCACCACGCCGAACTCCATGCACAAGGACATGGCCCTGGCCGCTATTGCTGCGGGCAAGCATGTGCATTGCGAAAAGCCACTGTCGCCGAAGCTTGCAGATTCACTGGAAATGGTGATGGCCGCTGAGGCCAAGGGCGTGAATACGCAAGTGGGCTTCAACTACATCAAGAACCCGCTGCTGAAACTGGCGCGGCAAATGGTGGAGGCTGGCGAGCTCGGCGAGATTACCGGCTTTCGTGGCATTCATGCCGAAGATTATATGCATGATCCGCACAGCCCATGGACTTGGCGTATTGATCCATCAGGTGGCCCCGGTGTGATCGCTGATCTCGGTTCTCACATCATCGGCATGGCACGTTTCCTGCTGGGCGACATCGCCGAGGTGAGTGCTGATGTGCGCACTGTCATCAAGCAGCGTCCTGTGGCGCGTGGTTCGACCGACATGAAGCAGGTGCTGGTCGATGACGTGGCCCGCATCCTCGTGAATTTTGGCCGCGGCTGCGGCGGCACCATTGAGGCCAACTGGATTCAGACCGGCCGCAAGATGCAACTGGGTTTTGAACTTACGGGCGAGAAGGGCAGCCTGGTGTTCACGCAAGAACGGCTGAATGAATTGCACTTGTACAAAGCCGGTGGCGACTCTCGCCAGTCCGGCTTCACGCGCATTGAAGCTGGACCACAGCATGAACCTTATGGTGGCTTCTGTGTGGCGGGGGGGCATCAACTTGGTTTCAACGATCTGAAAGCCATTGAAATGGCAGAGTTCCTCGGCGCCATCGGCAAAGGCCAAAAATCCGGTCCGGATTTTCGCGAATCCTACGAAATCCAGAAAGTTGTGGAAGCAGCCATTGCATCTTCGGCATCAAGACGCTGGACGCAGGTTTAAGATCGCCAAAATTCAGTCAATGCAGGGCGAGAGCAGAGGCGTGACAACAACGACTGAGTTCAAGAAAATCCTCGTCGCCAACCGTAGTGAAATCGCCGCCAGTGTTATGCGTGCTGCCAATGACATGAGCAAGCGCACGGTTGCCGTGTTTGCCGATGAGGACAAGCTTTCGCTGTAACGCTTCAAGGGCGATGAAGCCTTTCTGATTGGCGAGGGCCTAAAGCCAGTGGTGCAGGTGCTCTATCGTCCAGGTGTCCGCATCAGCTCTCCTCCGAAACGTGTTGCTGATATACTTTCCTTTGCGTCGAACTTGTGCACGCCAGTTTCCTGAAGGCAGCTTGACGATCACGGGCATTCGTGTGCACTCCTTTCCTAAGTCGTGTGCGATATGTGTGCAGCAAGGGAACGAAACAAGTATAAAAGGCGGGAAAACGCGAGATGAAAACTGCACACGTTCACATTTGTTCGCTCGAGTATACAAGGATAAACTATTGAATTACAAGGATAAAATATTCGCCGTTGC
>CAXTKL010000105.1:3255-8971 GCA_964244825.1 uncultured Aestuariivirga sp. | reverse complement strand
GAAGGCTGGTGGCTGCGCTTGCAGGGAAGCTACGACACGGCGATTGCGCGGCGGAAGATCGGCAAGGCGCTGGAGAAGATTGTTCCGCTGGCGGAGGTTGTCTAACGTTTCTCCCTCTCCCTGTCATTCCAGACGCGCAGTGAAGCGAAGCGAAACAAGCGATCTGGAATCCCGCCTTTTCTCGACACATACCGTTCCAAAAGCGGGGTTCCAGCTCGATCTCCGCAAGAGTTACGCTTGGTTGAAATGACGAAATGTTGGATGACTGGCGAATGCGAGATGAACGCCTATATTTCAAACAAAGCTATCGCAATTGTACCGTGTGCGGCAGGTTTTCGTCAGCACCTATATCGTACCCATTCTATTTTGCGTAGGCACCGAACAAAAACACAGCCGAAAGCAAGAGCGCACCAACGCAAATTTCAAATCGCGGGTTTTCAATGCTTGGAGGGCAGCGACCAGAGCGCCGCAAGCAATCAGTCCAAAGAATGCCGCAACGATGTAGTTGGCTAATTGTGCCACACGACTCCCTCACAAAATAAACTTGCTCAAATCCGCATTCTTCGCCAGCCCGCTGACATGTTTCTGCACAAAGGCCTGATCAATCAGCACGGTTTCTCCGGAACGATCCGTCGCCGTAAAGCTCACATCATCCAGCACCCGCTCCATTACGGTTTGCAGCCGTCGCGCCCCGATATTCTCAACCGTCGAATTAATCTCCGCCGCCACCCGCGCCAGTTCGGCCACGCCATCTTCCGTCACATCTAACGTCACGCCCTCTGTCAGCATCAGCGCCTTGTATTGTTTGATGATGCTGGCCTCGGGTTCCACCAGAATGCGCTGGAAGTCGTCCTGCGTCAGCGCTTTCAGTTCGACGCGTATGGGCAGCCGGCCTTGCAGCTCCGGCAACAGATCAGATGGCTTGGCCACATGGAAGGCACCTGACGCTATGAACAGGATGTGGTCCGTTTGCACCGGGCCGTGCTTGGTGGATACCGTCGTGCCTTCAATCAACGGCAGCAGATCACGCTGCACGCCTTCCCGCGATACATCTCCTGCGCGTCCCTCGCGCGCGCAGATCTTGTCGATCTCGTCGAGGAAAACGATGCCATTGTTCTCCACTGCGAAAATGGCTTCGGCCACGATTTTTTCCTGGTCCAGCAGCTTGTCACTTTCTTCCGCCATTAGCAGTTCATGCGCCTGTTCCACGGTGACCTTGCGTGTCTTGGTGCGGCCGCCAAAGGCCTTGCCCATCATCTCCGAGAGATTGATCACTGACGCCGAACCACCGGGCATGCCCGGAATATCAAAGGACGGCACGCCGGAATCGGCGACCTGGATTTCAATTTCCTTGGCGTTGAGTTCATTGCCGCGCAACTTCCTGCGGAAACTTTCGCGCGTCGCTTCCGAGGCATTGGCACCCACCAGCGCATCCAGCACCCGCGCTTCCGCATTCATTTCCGCCTGCGCTTCCACTTCCTTGCGCCGCGTCACCTTCACCATGCCAATGCCCGCTTCCAACAGGTCACGCACGATCTGGTCCACATCGCGGCCGACATAACCCACCTCGGTAAATTTCGTGGCTTCGACTTTGAGAAACGGTGCATTTGCCAGCTTTGCCAAACGCCGCGCAATTTCGGTCTTGCCCACACCTGTGGGTCCGATCATCAGAATATTTTTTGGCGTCACTTCTTCGCGAATTTGCCCCGTCAACTGCTGACGCCGCCAGCGGTTGCGCAGCGCAATGGCAACCGCTCGCTTGGCGTCATGCTGACCAATGATGTAGCGGTCAAGTTCAGAAACGATTTCACGCGGCGTAAAGTTGGTCATCAAACAGCGTCCAGAATCTCAACGGTCAGGTTGCCGTTGGTATAAACACAAATATCAGCGGCAATCTTCATCGACTTCCGGCAAATCGTTTCCGCGTCCATATCAGTTTCCAGCAAAGCGCGCGCCGCAGCCAGCGCATAATTGCCGCCCGAGCCAATGGCAATCACACCATTCTCCGGCTCCAACACATCACCCGTTCCCGTCAGCACGAGTGATGTAGTCTTGTCTGCAACAATCATCATGGCTTCCAACCTCCGCAGATAGCGGTCCATGCGCCAGTCCTTAGCCATCTCCACGGCAGCCCGCGTCAGCTGATGCGGAAACTGTTCCAGCTTGCCTTCCAGCCGTTCAAACAAAGTCATGGCATCAGCGGTGGCACCGGCAAATCCGGCGATCACCTGCCCCGTGCCCAAAGGCCTGACCTTTCGCGCATTGCCCTTGATGATCGTTTGCCCCAGGCTCACCTGGCCATCGCCTGCAATCACCACCTTGCCGCCCTTGCGCACGGTGAGAATTGTGGTGCCATGCCACTGAATGGGTTCACTCATGTTAACTCCTTTGAAGTCGTGTATGTAGGACGTCATCTTGGGAAAAGAAAGGGAGGCCACATGAACCGTCGCGTTGCACTGCTCACAGGGCTGGCCACGGCCATGGTTCCCGCAACGGCTGACGCCCGCCCTGCAAACTGGGCCCAGCCCGTGGATTTGGAAGGTGTCGGTAATCTGCACCGTGTCACCAGCAGGCTTTACCGTGGCGCACAACCCACCCGAAAGGGCTTCGTAAATCTGGAGCAAAGACTGGGCATCACCACAGTGCTGGACCTGCAAGTGCAACACTCCGACCTGCCACAAGGCGAGGGCACTGCAATGAAGTTTGTCAAGTCACCAATGCTGGCCTGGCATGTCGATGACGATGACGGCGCACAAATTGTGCACGCACTGAAGCTCATCCGTGCGGGCCTGACATCCGGAAAAGTCTTCGTGCATTGCACCCATGGTGCCGACCGCACAGGCACCGTCATGGCGGCGTGGCGCATGGTGGAACAGCACTGGACAGCAGAACAAGCCCTGGCAGAAATGCAGGATGGCGGCTTTCATTTCCACCCGATATTTTCAGGCATTCCAAAATATCTGAAAACAGTTGACGTTCCGGCCTTGCGCGCCCGCGTTGACAGTTAACAGTGCGGCGGCTTTCCACAGCTGCGGGCATCTGCTATGGCCCCGCAGTGAAAGGGAAATTCCATGCGCACCGCCACAATCGAACGCAAGACCACGGAAACCAAAGTGACCTGCGCCATCAATCTGGATGGCACGGGCGTCTTTGACATCAAGACCGGGGTCGGCTTCTTCGATCACATGATGGAACAAGTGTCCCGCCATTCCCTGATCGACATCACCTTGAAGGCAGATGGTGACCTGCATATTGATGATCACCACACGGTCGAAGATTCCGGCATCGCCTTGGGGCAAGCCGTGGCCACAGCCTTGGGCGATCGCAAAGGCATCCGACGCTATGGCTCCTGCGATCTTGCCATGGATGAAACCCTGTCGCGCTGTGCCATTGATGTGTCTGGCCGTTCCTTTCTGGTGTTTCGCGCAGCTTTCCCGCGCGACAAGATTGGAACGTTCGATACCGAACTGGTACGCGAATGGTTTCAGGCCTTCGCCATGAACGCCGGCATCACCCTGCATCTTGAAAACGCCTATGGTGAAAATGCGCACCATATTGCTGAAGCCAGCTTCAAGGCCCTGGCCCGTGCCTTGCGGGAAGCCATCGAAATCGATCCGCGCCAGCATGATCGTATCCCATCGACCAAGGGCAGTTTGAGCGGTTGAGATGAAAACTGTCATCATTGACTACGGCTCGGGCAACCTGCACTCGGCGCACAAGGCCTTTGAACGGGCCGCGACGGACAACAAGATCAAGGGCGATATCGTCGTTTCAGCCCGTACCCAGGACGTGGAAACAGCTGATCGCATCGTCCTGCCAGGCGTGGGGGCCTTCAAGGATTGCCGCAATGGACTCCTGGCCATTGAAGGCATGCGCGACGCCTTGCAGCAACGCGTTATCGTTGGCGGGTTCCCGTTTTTGGGAATTTGTGTTGGCATGCAATTGCTGGCCACGCGCGGTCTGGAGCATGACATCACGCCGGGTCTGGGGTGGGTAGCTGGCGATGTGGTGAAGATTGCTCCAAGAGACACCTGTCTCAAAATTCCCCACATGGGCTGGAACACGCTGGATGTGCATTCGCCCCACGCGGTGTTGAGCGGCATCGACACGGGCCCCACTGGTCTGCACGCATACTTCGTCCATTCCTATCATCTGCAAACCACATTGCCTGATGACGTGATCGCCACAACCGATTATTCCGGACCCGTTACGGCCATCGTCGGGTACGAAAATATCGTGGGCACCCAGTTTCATCCAGAGAAGAGCCAGGCACTGGGCTTGGCGTTGATCGCGAATTTCCTGAGATGGAAGCCATGATCCTCTTCCCCGCCATTGACTTGAAAGATGGAAAATGCGTGCGCCTGAAACTGGGCGACATGGCGCAGGCCACGGTCTACAACGACAGCCCGGCAGATCAGGCCAAGGCCTTTGAGGCACAGGGTTTCAAGTGGTTGCACGTGGTGGATTTGAACGGTGCCTTTGAAGGCCAATCCATGAATGGCGCAGCCATCGAGGCCATACTCGGTGCAACTGGAAATCCCGTGCAATTGGGCGGTGGTATTCGCACGCTGAAGCATATTGAAAGTTGGCTGGAGAAAGGGTTGGCCCGCGTCATTCTCGGCACCGCCGCGGTGCGCGATCCTGCATTGGTCAAGGAAGCCTGCAAACTGTATCCCGGCAAAGTCGCCGTTGGCATTGATGCCAAGGGTGGCAAGGTTGCCGTTGAGGGATGGGCCGAAGCCTCGTCTCTCGGTGTGATCGAACTCGCTAGAAAATTTGAGGGCGCAGGTGTCGCTGCCATTGTCTATACGGATATTGACCGTGATGGCATTCTGACGGGCATCAACTGGCCATCCACAATTGAATTGGCGGAATCTGTGTCGATCCCTGTCATCGCCTCAGGCGGTTTGGCTTCCATGAAGGACATTCATCGCATGCTGCAACCTGACGCCAGAAAGCTGGCTGGCGCCATCACCGGTAGGGCCTTGTATGACGGCAGGCTGGACCCGGCTGCGGCCTTGAAACTCATTTCGCAGGCGAATCGATGACCAAGGTGCTTCTCATTACAGGTGGTTCCCGGGGCATTGGTGCCGCCACTGCCAGGCTTGCAAGCGTCGAAGGTTATGCGGTTGCCGTCAACTACGTGAGCGATAAAAACGCAGCCGAAACGCTGGTCAAGAATCTGGGAGGCAATGCGATCGCCGTGCAAGGTGATGTCGCCAGGCTTGTCGACGTGGAGCGCATGTTCGCAGAAACGAAAAAGGCTTTTGGGCCCGTGACCCACGTGGTGAACGCCGCTGGCATCACCGGAAAATCCGCCCGCCTGGACGCCTGCGATCCGCAGGTGATTGCCGATACGATTGCCATCAATCTCACAGGCAACATTCTTGTCTGCCGCGAAGCTGTGAAGTGCATGTCGACGAAACATGGTGCATCAGGTGGCGTCATTGTCAATCTCTCGTCCGCAGCAGCCACCCTGGGTAGTCCCGGTGAATACACCTGGTATGCCGCGTCCAAGGGCGGCATTGATGCCTTTACCATCGGCCTCGCCAAGGAAGTGGCCATGGAGGGCATTCGCGTGGCGTCAGTCACGCCGGGTATGACGGATACGGACATCCACGAACGCTCGACGCAAGATGCGTCCCGCGTCGAACGCATTCGCCCCACCATTCCCATGCAGCGCATCGGCAAGGCGGAAGAGATTGCCCACGCCATC
>CAXTKL010000105.1:0-3155 GCA_964244825.1 uncultured Aestuariivirga sp. | reverse complement strand
ATGTTGAAAGCCCGCGTCATTCCTTGTCTTGACGTCAAAGACGGTCGCGTCGTCAAGGGCGTGAATTTCGTGGACCTGCGCGATGCTGGTGATCCCGTCGAAGCCGCCAAGGCCTATGATGCAGCAGGTGCCGATGAGCTATGCTTTCTTGACATTGCGGCCACCCACGAAAACCGGGGCACCATGCTGGACGTGGTCAAGCGCACGGCGGCTGTATGCTTCATGCCACTCACAGTAGGTGGCGGCGTACGCAGTCTGGATGACATCCGCAATCTGTTGCTGGCGGGTGCCGACAAGGTATCCATCAATTCCGCCGCTGTCAGCAATCGCCAATTTGTGAAACAGGCCGCAGAAAAATTCGGCAGTCAATGTGTCGTCGTCGCCATCGATGCAAAGGAGACCGCGCCCGGAAAATATGAAATCTTCACCCACGGTGGCCGCAAGCACACCGGCATTGACGCCGTGGACTTCGCGCGCGACATTGCAGCATTGGGGGCCGGAGAAATTCTCCTCACTTCCATGGACCGTGACGGCACGGGCCAAGGCTTCAACCTGGCACTCACCCGTGCCATTGCCGATGCGGTGTCGATACCTGTGATCGCCTCAGGTGGTGTTGGCACATTGCAACATCTCGTCGAAGGCATTCAGCAAGGCCACGCCACGGCAGTGTTGGCCGCCTCGATTTTTCACTTCGGAACCTTTACCATCAGAGAGGCCAAGCAGGCGATGGCTGAGGCAGGGATAGCGGTGAGGATGCAGTGATGAGAATGTTTGATCAATTGGAAAAGCTTGCGACCGATATCGCGGCCAAGGCCACCGCATCACCCGAACATTCCTATACCGCTAAACTCATCTCCAAAGGTGTGGCCCGATGCGCCAAGAAGTTTGGCGAGGAAGCCGTGGAAATGGCCTTGGCATCTGTGTCCGGTGACAGACTGGAAACCACAAAAGAAGCTGCTGACGTGCTCTATCACTTCCTCGTTCTGCTCCAGGCTGCGGGTGTGCCGCCCGATGCGGTGATGGCGGAGTTGAAGCGCCGCGAAGGCATCGGCGGACTTGTTGAAAAGGCATCCCGCGGCAATGGTTGAATTCGCGGAAGATTTCGCCCGGGAGGTTTCCCCGTTCCGGCGTTTTGCCCGCGAAGAATGGGCCGCCCTGCGTGCCGACACGCCCATGACCCTGACCCAGGATGATCTGAATGAAGTGCGCTCACTCAACGACCGCATCGATCTGGACGAAGTCGAGACAATCTATCTGCCGCTGTCACGCTTGATGAACCTCTATGTCCAGGCCTCGCAGAAACTCTTCCACGCCTCCAATATGTTCCTGCATCGCCACGACTTGAAAGTACCCTATGTCATTGGCGTCGCCGGAAGTGTTGCCGTTGGCAAAAGCACATCGGCGCGTATCCTCCGCCGCTTGCTGTCCCGTTGGCCGTCCCATCCGAAAGTCGATCTGGTGACAACCGATGGGTTTCTGATGCCTAATGAAGTGCTGCACCGCGAAGGCCTGATGAACCGCAAAGGCTTTCCGGAAAGCTACGACCTGCAGCGCATTCTCCGCTTCATGGCCGATATCAAATCCGGTGAGCGGGATGTGGAAGCGCCGCTTTATTCGCACCTGACCTACGACGTGTTGCCCGACCAGACCCAGGTCATTGATCAGCCGGACATTCTGATCATTGAAGGCATCAACGTTCTGCAGACCGGGCGTCCACCCAGGGATGGCCGGGGTATTCCCAATACCTCCGACTTCTTTGACTTTTCGATTTTCATTGATGCCGAAGAAGAGGAACTGAAGCAGTGGTACATTGAACGCTTCTTCTCATTGCGCAATGGTGCCTTCAAAGACCCAAAATCCTATTTCCACCGCTACGCATCCTTGTCCGACAACGAAACAATCGAAACCGCCACACGAATCTGGAACAACATCAATCTGGTCAACCTGCGCGAAAACATTTTACCAACCCGGCCAAGGGCTGATCTGGTGTTGCGCAAGGGCACGGACCACAAAGTGAGAAGCGTGTTTTTACGGAAGCTTTAGTCACTTCCGCCTCACAGTCATCGCGACGATCTCGTCCGTATCATCCAGCAAAACCAGCATCGCCTTTCGCGCTGCCACCGGGTCACCTGCAATCACCGCACGGGCGATGGCCTCATGCAGCTTCAAAGCCTGCCGGTAGTGTGGGTTGCGTTGCGTCGTGAAGTCGAACAGGTTGGCCAGGGTTTGATCAATCAGGATGTTGAAGGGCACCAGCAGGTCATTGTTGGCGGCAGTCAGCAATGCTTCGTGAAACTGCACATCCGCAGCCACCATTTCCGCATGGGTCTTTGCGTCGCGCATGTCATCCAGCGCATTCACCAATTGGTCAATCTGCTGTGTGGTGCGTTTTCGCGCCGCCAATTCGACAATGCCAGGCTCGACGATGCGGCGAAACTCCTGTGTTGAAATGAGAAAGGCTTTTCTGTCCGTGGCTGAGCGGTGCCAGGCCAAGACATCCCTGTCCAACAAGTTCCACCGGGTCTTCGGTTCCACCCGCGACCCCACCTTTGGCCGTGATGAAATCAGCCCCTTGGCTGCCAGGGCCTTGATGGCTTCCCGCACGGCCGTGCGGCTAGCATTATACACGGCACACCATGCCGCTTCATTGGGCAACAACGTGCCGGGTGCAAACTCGCCGCCCAAAATCCGCTCACCGATACCCTGGGCAATCAGGCTGTGCAGCTTGCCGCCACTGGCACTTTTGGCGCGGGGCGCATGCAAGTGTTTCACTTTCCCAATTGTCATACAAAATCCTTGATCGCGTCACGGCCACACTCTAAGAGTCCGTCCGGCTTCAACACAAGCCCCGTCCGTTTCGGGTGCAGTTGGGCTTTCAATTGGGAGGATTAAAGTAATGATGAACCGTAGACATTTCATGGCGACATCCGTCGTCGCGGCCGTGGCTCTAACGTCGGGCGTGGCCATGGCGGAAAGCAAAGGCCTGGTGGGCATTTCCATGCCGACAAAATCGTCAACCCGCTGGATTTCCGATGGTGAATCCATGGTCAAGGAATTTCAGGCGCTTGGATACGAAACCGATCTGCAATTTGCCGAAGACGATATTCCAAACCAGTTGGCCCAGATTGAAAACATGGTCACCAAGGGTGCCAAGG
>CAXTKL010000104.1:0-8989 GCA_964244825.1 uncultured Aestuariivirga sp. | reverse complement strand
ATGGTGGAGGCCCCACTGCGCATCTGCCGTGCCGCATTGTTGGGAATGTAGTTGAGGGATTGCAGATGCCGCTGCACCTGCTCGCGCGTTTTTGCATTCACCGCCGCATCGTCGTTGACGATGCGAGACACGGTTTTGATCGAAACACCCGCACGGGCTGCAACCTGCTTCAACGTAACCATCAACGCTCCTCCCAAAGCCGGTTGATGCTGTGATTTCATCTGTAGCGCTGTTCTTTGACAACGTTGTCAACTATCAAAGACCCATTTGACAACGTTGTCAACAATAGATTAAAGACAGTTTGTTGTCGCGCAGGTTGCAACATTTAGGGCAGTAAACTGTTCCCAACCTTCGAGCTACAAGGAGCGTAAAAACGCAACCAAAGCGTCGCGATCACGCTTGTTGGCGGTCCGAAATGCCTCCCTGGCAGTTTCAGCTTCGCCGTTATGCCAAAGGATGGCTTCTGCAAATCCGCGTGCACGACCATCATGCAACAGAAACCTATGGCCATTGACAAGAGGCACCAGACCCAACCCCCACAGCGGCGGCGTGCGCCACTCGCTTCCTGAGGCAACAAACTCCGGCCGGTGGTCTGCCAATCCCTCACCCATGTCGTGCAACAATAAATCCGTGTACGGATGAAATACCTGGTTTGCAATTTCAGGCAAGACATGGCTTCCACTTTCCAATGTGGGCATATGGCACCCGGCACAGCCAAGCGCGCGGAATACCTTGGCACCTGCTACAACCTGGGCATCGTCGGCATTGCGTTGAGCCGGAACGGCAAGGCTTGCCGTATAGAGCGTCAACTTCGCCAGAAATTCATCGCTCAGTTCAGGCGAGCCGTCACTCACGGAAGCATTGCAGGTTGACTGTCTGGACTCGCAGTTTTCCTTTGGTCGCAGGCCAGTTGTCAAACCAATGTCGCCGTTTGCAGCCGCAGCATTTTGGTTCAGCAAACTTGGCTGTCCAGCTTTCCAGCCAAACCGGCCCATCGCAATTTGCCCACGCGCGGTATCCCACACGGCGTTCACGCGCCCCGAAATACCATCACCATCGGTGTCATAGGGATCGGCCAATGCAAGAAGCGTAGCATCAGGAACTGCTTCGAGAAGCCCCAATCCAATCATTTGCGGGGCCACGCGTGGCGAGATCAACAGGTCGTTTGGAAATGGTCCGTAGCCCGGGTCGGTGATTTGATATCGTGGCACACGCAAGCTGTAGCTTTCCCCATCAGCATAGTGTCCTGGATTTTCCGTGAAGCTCACCAGGGCATGGCCCTCTGGCTGCACGCCGTTGATGCCGCGCTCACTCAACTGGTCGCCATAGTTGGACACCGGGTTCGGCCCCCCATGCGGACCCGCTCCGGGAATGCTGATGCGCAACAGCATCGAATCCATGGGTCCCTGACCCGCCTCAGGTGGTTGCCCGCGCCCATCCTTGGTGTGACAGCCGGAACAGGAGACACGATTGTACAGCGGTCCCAATCCATCAAAACTTTTGACAGAGGCCGGTGCCTCAACCCAGTTGGTGTTGAACAGCCGGTTTCCGAACGAGAACATGCGCTGGTGCTCGCGTGGGGCATTTGCGGCTTCAAATGAGAATGCATCCGGTGTTTCAACTGGCCGCGTCGTATCGCCGCCGGAGTTCACAGTCAGCGGAATTGCCAGCAGGTGATCACGCAAATGCGTATCCTGCGTCCTGCCTTGTACAACGGCAAGACCCGAAAGTGCCAATGCTACCAACAATCCCGCGAGATGCTTGCTGGCCATGCATCAACCCGTTGGTATGAGAACCAGCACGCCAAGCTTGTTTCCTACAGCTTTCAAGCCGTCTGCAAGTGCCTGCAATGACGTCACCAGGGCCTCTGCATTCTTGCGTTCAAGTGAGCCCTGAGGTTGAGCCAACACCTGGTCCCACGGGGCACCAAGGGCGTTGATCTTGTTTTCAGTATCGGCAAACAGCTCATTCACACGCTTGGCCAATGCGGGGTCTTGGTTCTGGACAAGTTGCGCTATTTTCGCGTCAGTCCACACCGCCTTGATGCCCTTCAAGTCCTCAACAAAATCCTGCTTTGTATTGTCCGAAAAGCACGACTGCTCATCTTCCTGATCGCCCGAGTCCAGTGCGACGCCCAAGCGTTCCGACATGAATTCATAGCCCGCAAAAATTGCCATGCCATTGATGATGCGGCCCATGGCCTCGCGCTGCGGAAAGGCCGTGAATTCTGCCGCGTAGTTCTTTGCCTCGCCAGCTTTCCAGGCATCCGCAAGTTCCGCCAATTCCCTAGCGACCTGGTGGGTGACAAGCCTTAGATAGTCACGCCGCCGGTCATTGTGGCCTTGACCCGCAATATAATCCGTGAACGGACGATTGCCCGGACCAGTGGCCGACAAATCCTGTCCCCACAACAAAAATTCCACCGCATGCCAGCCAATGGTCACATCAGCTTCATCCTGCTTCTGATTGCTCGCTTCCAGAAGATCCATATCAAGCTTGATTTTTGGATCGTTGATGATTCCCGCACCGGGTTTGCCCTCAACGTAATCCACATAGGCCTCGTTCATTGGCCAGGAGTTGATCTCGCCCTCAACCTTGTCAATGGGACCATTGTAAAAGCGAAACGCCTCGGTGCGCATATAAGCGGGTCTTGCGGTTAGCCAGCTCTTTCGGGCCGTGGCAAGTGTTTGATCAGAAGGTGCTGCCAGAAACGCATCAACACTGGCAGACAGTGCGGCAGCAGCATCAGCGGATGCCTGATAGCTCCTGGAAACCAGTTCGACATAAGCCTCAATCTGCGCCGTGGCATCATACCGATAGGCCTTGGGATCGGTGCTTTGCAGGGCATAGCTGGTGCCGGTGCCATCCCCGCTACCCTCGCCACCGCCTTCGCCAGCCGCCAAAATCAGGTGACTGTTGGCCATGGGCGGTGATGAATTCGGCATGCCCGCTTCGGCAACACCCGTACCCGCCAGCATGGCGACACCCAGCGCAGTCCAGACTTTTGCCCGTTTCGCCATTGCCATTTCCTTTTCCGACTAATATACTCGGTTTCATATTTGACCACTCTGGTGAAATCAATCGGAAAAGCGGGTTGCGACAATGTTGCTGCAAATGGCGGGGGTTTTGAAACCGGAAACTGTTGAAAACATGCGTGGGGCGCTGGCTACCGAGCAGGCCGCTTTCAGCTCCGGCAAAGCCACCGCCGGCTGGTATGCCAGGGAAGTCAAACACAATGACCAGTCAACAGGCCCAGCGGCACTGGCCGCCATGGAACAGGTCAAATCCGCATTGCTGGCCCACGCGGTTTTTGTGTCTGCGGCGCGGCCTAAAAGCTTCGTCAGAACCCTGGTATCCCGCTACCGCGCCGGCATGAACTATGGCACCCATGTTGATGATGCCTTGATGGATGGCATGCGCACAGATTTATCTTTTACACTGTTTCTGGCCGATCCGGCGCGTTACGATGGCGGCGAACTGGTCATCGAAGCGCCTGACGGTGAAACAGAGGTAAAGCTTGAAGCGGGTGGCCTCGTGCTATACCCGACAACCCATCTGCACCGCGTCAACGAAGTCACCCGGGGCGAGCGTCTGGCTGTTGTTGGATGGGTCCGGAGTTTTATCCGCAATGCCGAACAACGCGAAACCCTGTTTGATCTGGATCAGATTGTGTCAACGCTGAAAGCCAGCGATGCCGAACGCAATCTGATGAACCAGGTCATGAAAGTCCGGACCACACTGACCAGAATGTGGGCCGAGGATTAGCCTCTCGACAGCGCCATCACTTCGACTAAGTTGCGTCACATGGGACGGATAACGAATCCGGGTGTAATCAAATTCGGGTGGTAGGGGCAATGGCACAGGAATCAATCACGCTTGAAAAACCCACGGTGCATATCGTGCACATGCTGGTCTTCACCCTGGTTGTGGCCATTCTTGCGGCAGTTCTGTTCTCCAGTATCAAGAATGCCTTCATGGCCAATCCCGGCCTGAATGGACTCATCGTCGCCACGCTGCTCCTGGGCATGCTTTATGCCTATCGTATGGTCTGGCGCCTGTCGCCGGAAGTGAACTGGGTCAACGAATTCCGCATGGGCCAGGCCAATGATGGCCAGCCACCCGTTCTGCTGGGCCCCATGGCCAACTTGTTGAGCGACACCACCAGGCGCACCATGCTGTCGCCCCAGACCATGCGGTCTCTGCTCGACTCACTCGCATCGCGTCTCGATGAATCCCGTGACCTGCTGCGTTACCTTGTGGGGCTACTGATATTTCTTGGCCTCCTCGGCACATTCTGGGGCTTGCTTGCAACCGTGTCATCGGTGGGTGATGCCATTAAGAATCTCGATGTGACATCGACACAGTCATCGTCCGTGTTTGACGAGTTGAAGACTGGCCTGCAAAAACCGCTGGCAGGCATGGGCCTCTCCTTTGCGTCATCGCTCTTCGGTTTGGCAGGGTCGCTGATATTGGGCTTTATGGACTTGAAGGCGTCACAGGCCCAAAACCGATTTTACCATAACTTCGAAGACTGGTTGTCCACCATGACAGATGTGGGAGCAGGCGAAGGCCACTCCACCAGCGTGCCAGCCTTTGTGCGGCTGGACATGCAGAATCTCCAGCGCAGCGTCGAGCGCTTGAACCAGACCGTTGAAAGTGGCAGCCCGCTGAACGGTGCTGGAAACAACAGCGGCAGTGAAACCATCGAACAACTGGCCGATGCCGTGGCCAATCTCGTGACGCAAATGCGCGAAGAACAAAAAATGGTGCGGCAATGGATCCAGAACCAGCAGGTGCAGCAGAACGAAATCCAGCGCCTGCTGATGCGCCAGTCCGGTGCAACGCGGGGCCGTGAATAGTCATGGCCGGAGCCCTGTCACGCCGCCGCCGCCACGAGGAGCCGCCCTATTGGCCAGGCTTCGTGGATGCCATGGCACAGTTGCTGTTGGTCATCATCTTCCTGTTGTCCGTATTCATGGTGGCGCAGTTTCTGTTGGCGCGTGAAATATCCGGGCAGGATTCTGCACTGGGTCAATTGCGTTCACAGATTGCCGAGTTAACCGAACTTTTGTCGCTCGAAAAATCCGCGAAAGCAGAAGTCGAAGGCCAGCTGCTGGCAATCACTGATGATCTCAATGCGGCAAAGGCTAAGAACGCGGATCTGACAACTGGTCTTGAAGCTGAAAACGCCCGGGGCCTCGCGGCGGGGTCAACTCTGTCCGGTCTCCAGTCCTCCCTGCAATCCGAGAAAAAAATTTCCAGTGAGGCCATGGCGAAAGTGGAACTGCTGAACCAGCAGATTGCCGCCATGCGTCGGCAGCTCGCACAATTGAATTCATTGCTGGATGCTGCCGAAGAACGCAACAAGGCATCCGATACGCAAGTGGCTGACCTTGGCCGCCGATTGAACTCGGCGCTGGCGCAAAAGGTACAGGAACTGAATAAATACCGCTCGGAGTTTTTTGGACGCCTCAGGCAAATCCTGTCACAACGCTCAGACATTCTGGTGGTGGGCGACCGTTTCGTGTTTCAGGCCGAAGTGTTGTTCCCAAAGGGCAAGGCAGAGTTGAATCCGGCGGGCGAAGCTGAAATGCTGAAATTGGCCGAGGCGCTCAAGCAACTGGAACAGGAAATCCCGCCCGACATTGCCTGGGTATTGCGTGTTGACGGACACACCGATTCTGACCCTATGCAAACCGCTGAGTTCAAATCCAACTGGGAACTCTCCGCCGCCCGCGCCATTTCCGTGGTGAAATACCTGGCGTCGCAAGGCATACAATCGAAACATCTGGTGGCCGCTGGCTTTGGCGAGTTTCAACCGCTTGTGGCCGGTGATACAGAAGATGCAAAAAGCGAAAATCGCCGTATTGAACTGAAACTGACGGAGCGCTGACTACAGCCCGCTGTTGAACTGCAACTTCGCCAGCTTTGCATAAAGCGCCGACGACTTCATCAACTGCGCATGCGTGCCCTGGGCAGTTACCTTGCCCTTGTCCATGACAATGATCTTGTCGGCATTGCGCACGGTGGCCAAACGGTGTGCAATCACCAGCGTGGTGCGTCCTTCCGTAAGTTTTTCCAGAGCCTGCTGCACCAGCGATTCACTTTCCGCATCCAGCGCTGACGTCGCTTCATCCAGCAACAAGATCGGCGCATTGCGTAAAATGGCCCGCGCAATCGCTACACGCTGGCGCTGCCCACCTGATAACGTCACACCGCGCTCACCCAATTCTGTGTCAAGCCCCTCGGGCAGGGAGACTGCAAACTCATCGACGCGGGCTGCCCTTGCGGCAGCCTCAATCTGCTCTAGCGTTGCCTCAGGTTTTCCAAAGCGGATATTTTCGGCCATGGTGCCGGAAAAGATCACAGGGTCTTGCGGCACCGTGGCAATCACATCGCGCAGCGCCTTCAGGTCCAGTGTCGCAATGTCAACGTTATCAATGAAAAGCGCACCCGCTTGCGGATCATGAAAACGTTGCAGCAACGAAAATAATGTGGTCTTGCCAGCACCGGATGGCCCCACGATTGCGGTGACAGTTCCGGGCTTTGCCGAAAAACTCACGCCCCTCAGAATTTCGCGTTCTGGCCGTGAAGGGTAGTGGAAATTCACGGATTTGAAAGCCACTTCGCCAGCAACGGTTTTCGCAAACGGCACGGCATCATGAGTGGACTGTATCGCCGGTTTCTCGTCAAGCAATTCGGATATGCGTTCAGCCGCGCCAGCAGCAGACTGCACTTCTCCCCAGACCTCTGACAACTGCCCCAGCGAACTCGCCGCAAACACAGCGTACAAAACAAACTGACTGAGCGTCCCACCTGTCATCGTTCCGGACATCACATCGCGGGCACCATTCCAAAGCAAAAGCACAATCGCACCCATCGATACGAAAATAATTGCAGCAGTCAAAAACGAGCGCGCATAGGAGCGCTTCACCGAAGCCTGAAATGAAATCACCGTCAGGTCTTCAAAGGTTTTCGTCACCCGCTTTTCCTGGGTGTTGGACTGCACCGTTGTGATGGCACTCAGACGTTCCTGGGCAAAGGCAGCAGATTGCGCAATGGCATCCTGTGCTGCCCGCGCCAGATTGCGCACCCGGCGGCCATAGAAAATCAACGGGATAACAACTAGCGGAATGGCGAGTGCCGCAAGACCCGACATGCGCGGGCTGGTGTAGATCATCATGGCCAATGCCCCGACAAGCATCACCGCATTGCGCAATGCAATCGAAGCTGTGGAAGAGAAGGCGGATTTGATCTGGTTGGCGTCCGTGGTCAAACGCGACACCACCTCGCCCGTGCGCTGCTGTTCGTAAAATTCCGGAGTCAAAGTGGTGAGGTGCCGGAACAGCTGGTCGCGCACGTCCGCGACCACCCGGTCACCGATCCAACTGACGAAATAGAAACGTAAAGAAGAAGCAATGGCCAGGACAGCTACGACAACCAGCATCACGCCGAAGTATTGATTGACCAGCGTAGCGTCTTGGCCGTTGAAACCATGGTCAAGCACCCGGCGCACCGCAATGGGCACGATCAGCGTGGCACCAGAGGCAACGGCAAGTGCCACAAGTGCAGCAACAGCTTTGCCTTTATATTTCAGCAAGAACGGCAACAACCTGCGCAAGGGCCGCAAATCCCGTGGATTTTCGCGTTCTGGAATGTCTCTCCGTGGTTCTCGCGCCATCTTTGTCCCTGTGTTCAGCAGGGACTTGCCCCGGTTGCCGTCCTCCTATATAGGACCGCCAAACCGAAAGTCACCCCACCGTTTCCCGCATGGGAAACCTTTGTTTTTTTGAAGAGCACGACCCATGAAATCCGGCATCCATCCAGAATATCACCCGATTAACATCGTCATGACCGATGGCACGAAATTTGTCACCCGCTCGACGTATGGCAAGTCTGGTGACACCATGAACCTTGATATCGATCCCAAGTCCCACCCCGCCTGGACTGGTGCCCAAGGCACCATCCTGGACCGCGGCGGACGCGTATCGCGCTTCAAGCAGAAGTTTGGCTTCCTGAACAAGTAAGTTCATTTTTCAAGCGTTCAAAAGCCGGTCCGTGTGGCCGGTTTTTTGTTGGGCGGACGGGTTTGACGTTTGGGATACGGCATTGCTGCCCAAGTGAACTTCGCGAACGCCCACCTCCGTCATTCCGGCGAAGGCCGGAATCCCGCTGGTCAATTGTTCGCTGGTGGAAAGCTGGATCCCGGCCTTCGCCGGGATGACGATTTTATGGGAGTGGTTGCAAAAATGGTAGGCCCACCAGGTCTCACCCCAACCCAAACGCCTTGCTCAACTGGTCCATCTGCAGGGCCACGGGGTTTTCGTTTGCGGCTGCCACTTCGATTGTGCCGTTCAACTTCGAATCCATCATGACAATGCGTTCGTGCAGCCGCAGGGAACGATCAATCAAGTCCATTAGACCCTCCGGCAGATTATCAGAACCTGGAATTTCGTTGCCCGCACCAATGTCGTTGAGGTGCACCCGGGATTTTTCCCGGCCAACATCCTGTTCATTCAACTCGCCCGCGGCAATAGCACGCTGCAACAACAGCCAGGACGCCAGTTGCATCAACCGCGTGGTCAAGCGCATGCTCTCGGTGGCATAGGCAATGGTGCCCGGCCGGTCCAGCACCCGGCTGTCAACGCGGCCCTGGCTATCGAGATAATTTGCGGTTTCTTCAACCAGGCCCATGCCTTCCTTGAAGATTTTGTCGAACTGTTCTGAACCTTTGAAACGCGACAGAAAATCAATTGTGCTGCCGCTGGCCGTGCTGCGTTGATCACGCATGTTTTAATATTCCTTACCCACTCTACTCAATTTTTAAGCACCGGGCCTAATCATATTCAGGTCTCAGCGCAGGTCAAGACGATACATTGATCGTGACCCACTTGTTCAGCAGCAAATTCGAGGCCAAAAAAAAGCCGCGAAAATCGCGGCTTTGAGTTTCTAACAGGGAGGCGTCAAACAGAGTGGACAGAAACCACTC
>CAXTKL010000103.1:1932-9206 GCA_964244825.1 uncultured Aestuariivirga sp. | reverse complement strand
GATAAGGGGTTGGGAGTTTCTGGTTGTTTTCGGCGACGTATCTGGCCAGTGGGGCTGTCAGGTCATAGCGCAGGGACAGCCATTGGTCGTCGTCGTCCTGAAAGGAAAATACGCCCGCGTTGGGGCGGTCCTGATCGGGGAGGAATTTGCCCAAGGCTTCCGTGTATTCGATGAAGGGCTGTTCGACGGGTTCGAAGCCGTAGGATTCATAAACCTTCTGGATGGTGGCCAGCATGGCTCTTGTGCCACGGATTTCATCGGGTGAGATATCACGAAAGCCCTTGGCCACGCGGGCCTTGGGGCGGAAGGATTTTTTGCTGTCGTTCATGGGGTGGGCTCATAACGGATGAAGCACCGTGAAGGAAGCCCCTCATCCGGCCTTCGGCCACCTTCTCCCGCGCAAAGAGCGGGAGAAGGCGATCACTATTTGCCTTCTCCCGTTACTTCCAACGGGAGAAGGTGCCCGAAGGGCGGATGAGGGACCGCTTACTTGTCCCGCACCACCACCTGCTCCTGCACACCCAGGCCATCAATGCCCACGCGCATCTTGTCGCCGGGTTTCAGGAACCTTGGCGGTTTCATGCCCATGCCGACGCCGGGTGGTGTGCCGGTGGTGATGATGTCACCGGGCATCAGAGTGAAAAATTCGGAGAGATAGGCCACCAGATAGGCCACGTTGTAGACCATGGTCCTGGTGTTGCCGTCCTGCACGCGCTTGCCGTTGAGGTCGAGCCAGAGGTGCAGGTTCTGCGGGTTCTTGACTTCATCGGCGGTCACCAGCCACGGCCCCACGGGGCCGAAGGTGTCGTAGCTTTTGCCCTTGGTCCACTGGCCGGAGCGCTCGATCTGGAAGGCGCGCTCTGACACGTCGTTGATGGTGCAGTAGCCGGCGACGTGTCTCAGCGCATCCTTCTTCTTGATGTTCTTGGCGCGGGTGCCGATGATGACGCCCAATTCCACTTCCCAGTCTCCCTTTTTGGATTTGGGTGGCAGTGTGATGTTGTCGTTGGGGCCGCACAGGCAGTTCACATGCTTGGTGAAGACGATGGGTTCGGGTGGAACCTGCAAGCCGGATTCGGCGGCATGATCGGAATAGTTTAAACCGATGGCGATGAATTTCTGTGGATTGGCAATGCAGGAGCCGATGCGCGGCGTGCCGCGCACCAGGGGCAGCTTGTCCACCTTGACCTTGCGTAATTTCTCGAGGGCCTGGGGGCTCACGGCATGTCCATCAAGTTCCTTGATCACCGAGGACAGATCGCGGATGCGGCCTTCGCTATCGAGGATGCCGGGTTTTTCCTTGCCGATGGGGCCGTAACGAAGAAGTTTCATGATCAGTCGTCCCAGTGTTGTGCTGTTGCATGCCAGCGCGGTTGATAGCCTTGTGCCAGAATGGCGGTGATCAGTGGCGGAGTCAAAAGTTTTACCTCGGCTTGGGGTGAGAGTGTCAGCGTGGAGACATAGCCTTCAGAGGACCAGCGCAACCATTTGCCCCGGCGCTTGGCGGCGAAGGCGGACCCTGTTTCAATCATTGTACCATCAGGCAGGGTGACTGCGACTGCAACACGAGATGACAGTCGTTCGGCATGCAGGCGGGCATCAAAATCGGTTACGCGCTGTTTGCCCAGGAAGAGTTTGGCATCGCGTCGTCTGCAATAAAAGCAGGGGCGATGGCCTGCTGACAGGGCCGTGACTTCGTCGAGAAAGAACAGGGAGGTGTAGCCGTGTCCCATGGCGTCGTGGTGCATGGCCTTGTAGTGCAGTTCACAGGCAATCCAGTGGGTGCTGGCCCATCGGCGCTTCCCCAGGGTTTGATCATCGCGGTGAAACCTGCCGCCGCGATTGCCAAGCATGGCGCCCCGGGCTGCGACGGCATGCAGCTCACCGTTGGGCGCGACGCGGTTTTGCAGGGGCATTGGATTGAGGTGCGGGAATGACGAAGGGACTGGCGGGCATGAGCAATGCTTCGCGCGAAATGTCTTTCACATCGCGCAGCCCGGCCAGGCCCATGGTGACCGAGAGTTCCTTTTGCAGAATGTCGAGGGCATGAGAAACACCCTGCTCACCTGCGGCCCCAAGCCCATAGATATAGGCGCGGCCAATCATGGTGCCTTTGGCACCCAGGGCCAGCGCCTTGAAAATATCCATGCCCGTGCGAATACCGGAGTCGAGCCAGATCTCGATCTTGCCGCCCACTGCATCAACAATCGGGCCGAGCATGTCGATGGTGGCGGGTGCGCCGTCGAGTTGGCGGCCACCATGGTTCGAAACGACAATGGCATCCGCCCCAAGGCTTGCGGCGGTGATGGCGTCATCAACATCGTTGATGCCCTTCAGGATGAGTTTGCCATTCCACTGCTTGCGGATGAATTCAACGGAGGACCAGTCGAGGGTTGGATCAAACTGACTGTGGGTCCAATCGGAAAGGGTGCCCATGTCCTTCACGCCCTTGACGTGACCGACGATGTTGCCGAATTGGTGGCGTCTGGTGCCGAGCATGCCCAGGCACCAGCGCGGCTTGGTCATCATGTTCAGGATATTGCCAATGCTGAGTTTCGGCGGTGCGGACAGGCCGTTCTTGATGTCCTTGTGGCGCTGGCCGAGAAGCTGCAAATCCAGCGTCAACACGAGGGCGGAACATTTTGCGGCGTTGGCCCGCGCCACCAGGTCTTTTGAAAATTCGCGGTCGCGCATGACATAGAGCTGGAACCAGAAAGGTTTTGTGGTGTTCGCCGCCACATCTTCAATCGAGCAGATGCTCATGGTGGTCAGCGTGAAGGGAACTCCAAATTTTTCAGCGGCACGGGCGGCTTTGATTTCACCATCGGCATGCTGCATGCCGGTGAGACCGACGGGTGCCAGGGCCACGGGCATGGACACGTTTTCGCCAATCATGGTTGAGGCGGTGGAGCGGTTGTCGATGTTGCGGGCCACACGCTGGCGGATTTTGTATTTGGCGAAGGCTTGGGTGTTATCGACGAAGGTTGACGTGGTGTAGGACCCCGTCTCGCAATAGTCATAGAACATTTTCGGCACCCGCCGCACATAAAGGTCATGCAGGTCGGCGATGGCGGGAGCTTGTTGGGCGGTGATCATTGGGAGGTCTGTAGCTGATATGACAGGAGGCGGAAAGAGGGGTTTTGCATGGTGGTCCCTCTCCGTCACGCTGCGCGTGCCACCTCTCCCGCAAGCGGGCGAGGATATGCGCTTATTTTCCTCGCCCGCTTGCGGCAGAGGTGGATCGCAGGCGTAGCCTGCGAGACGGAGAGGGACATCAGAACTTGCCGATCACATTCATGAAGACGCCGTGATCGTTCTGGGAGAGATCGCGCAGGTCGTCGCTGAAGCGGCCGAAGTTGTAGCCGATGCCGACTTTCATGTTGTCACCAAACTGGCGGTAGAGGGCCGTGACAATGCCCGTGTCGGTCTGTCCGGTGGTGGGGGACCACATGACGCGGCCTTCAACCATGGCGTCCCATTCCTTGACGACATGGAAGTCAGCCCGCAACACCCCGAGATGGACGGAGGCATGTTCCCATTTGGCAGCGGGTACACGGTCTCGGATTTCACTGACGCGTACACCATATTTGGCACCCAGGGTGAGCTGGTTGGTGGCTTGATAACTCACGTCGCCCGAGACGATGTGGGAGCGCTGGGCGGGGCTAGAGGTGGTGCCATCCACGGCCACCTGGTCCGCACCCGGTTCATCCAGCAGATAGGTGTATTTGACAAGGCCATTCCACTTGTCGCTGGTGCTGCCACGATAGGCCGCACCAATCGAGCCTTCGGCATAGTTGCCGGCCTTGGTATTGTCGGTTGCACTGGTGAAGACGCCGTCAAAGGTGCCAATGGCGCGCCAGTCGTCGGACATGTTCATGCCGAGGGAGGCTTGCAGGAGATAGGCCTTGACGTCCTTGGCGTCGTCCTGGCTGTTGTCGTTGCGGGCTTCGGTTTTCAGTTTGCCGTCGATGCCTTCATCCTTGTAGCTGATGGCCATGGAAATGGCGCGGCGATCAAGATCGGCGTTCTTCTTCAGGGTGACGGGGTCATAGGTGTTGTCGTAGACGGTGCCGAATTCGCTGGAGAGGTTGACGGTCCAGGCAGCGTCGGGCGTGTAGGTCACGCCATAGGCCTGGGTGATCGACGTGCGCTTGCCGAACAGATCCAGATTATCCTCGCCATAGGCTGACCATTGTTCGTTGAAGCGGTGCTTCACACCGCCCACGATGGTGCCAGCGTCAGAGCCGACAAGGGCAAAGGGCCAGGAGTCAGCGGACGCGCGATCGGCATTGAGATCGTAGCCGAGGTAATAGCGGTCATCCGCTGTCGGATCATAATTGATCTGAGCCTTGGCACCAAAGCCACGGTTGCCTTCGGACACTTCACCCGAGGCGGAGATTTTTTCGGTGATCTGCTTCTTGCCGCCAAGCCCCACGCGATTGTCCTTGTCCATGGTGCCGCTGCGCTTGACCGTTCCCTGGCCATAGACATAGGCTTCGTCCTTGTCGTCCCAGGCATAGATCAGCTTGACGCCCGTATCGGCGCGCTTGCCCTCTTCGCCTGTCGTGGCGGTGGCGGCCAATTTCTTTTCAGTATATTTGCCGTAAGGTTCGACGGAGATTTCCTGCGTAAGACGCGCCTGAATTTTTGTCAGCACCTGCATGTCGCGCTGGCCATTGCCAATGCGTTCTTCGGAATAGGTGGCGGCGGCCTTGACGGCGTCAGCAACCTCCACATTGGCTTCCGCACCCCAGAGGGTGCGCCTGTCCTTGGCGTCCATGGTGGGGGTGGAGTAGCCCTTTTCATAGTCTTCAATACGGGCGATGACTTCGCCCTTGACTTTGCCGTCGGTCAATTCGGTGATGTCGGCGCGGGTTTCGGCGCGATAGCCATTGGCGGCCTTGTCGCTGCCCACGCTGCCGTTGTTCTGAATGGTCAGGCCCCCATCGGCAGAGTAATTCGAGCCAAAGCCTGGTCCCTGGCTGCGGGCCACTTCGGCTTCCACATAGGTGCCGTCAGATTGTTGGATGCGAATGTCAGCGCCCGCCATTTTCTGGTCAGCGCTGGCGGTTTTTTCCTTGAGTGCGGTGACGCCGACGCGCACATGATCGCCCACCCACTGCTGGGCGCGGCCACCGACGACATAGCCCGTCACGTCCCGGGCTGCTGGCGTATATTCGTAGTTGGCAACGAGATAGTTTTCCGTGCCAATACCTGAGGAAGATGACAGCGGCAGTTTCAGGATGGTGACGCCCTGCACATAATCGAAGTCATAGTCATCGCTGTATTTCAAGGTACGGCGGCTGACCACCCAGCCTGTGATGCTGTTGCGCACTTCGAGTGTGACGGTTTCAGAGCCGGGGGTGATGTCCTGGTGTTTGAGAAAATAAGCCGAACCACCCGTGCCATGGAACTGGTCACGCTGCGGCACGGTGCCTGGAAGGGCCGCATGGGCATCAAGGGCCGTTGCCGCCCCACCATCAGGGGCTGGCGTATTGGAACGATAAACTGCCTGTGCGCCATAGAGGGCCCGCTCCGAGCGCAGCAGTTCGGTTCCCGTGATGTTGGATTTGAAATTGCCCCACATGACGTGGGACGGGCCTTTTTGCAGCTTGATGAAGAACTTGCCCTTGGTGGGCGCGTCTTCCACCGCTGTCGAGTCATCGCCATAGACGGGATAATAGTCATCGGGGTCGATGCGCTTCAGGAATTGTTGCGGGTCCTTTTCATCCAGACCCTTGAACATGCTGCGCAGGCGCTGTTCGCCGGTGTCGGCGGCGGCTGTGAGAATGTAACGGCCCTGGATCTTGCCCTTGACGTAGAATGCGGCGTGGCCGCGGGTATACATGTTCTGGTCAAATTCGCCTGGGCGCACGTCCTGCACGTGGTCTTTCAGATTATAGCCCAATGTGAAGTCAGCAAGGCCGACATAGAACCATTCGGTTTCCGGAATGTCGATGTCGCGGCTGAAGTCGAGACCTTCACCGTCCTTGTTCACGACGACAGCCACACGGTGGCTGCCCGTGGGGAATATGCGCTGGACGACGAAGCTGCCTTCGGGATCAACCGGCACGGGTTCGCCCGCCACGGTGACCTTGTAGTCAGCGGGAACATGCTTACCGTAAACCGTGACGGCACCGCCTGCCACGTCAATGTTGCGCACGGCCGTGCGGTCCTCGGCATAGCCCGGTGCCGTGGCGGTCTCGCCATTGTCGTGCGTGGCAAAATCCTGTGAGGCCACGTTGATGGGCAACGGAATGGTTTCATCATAACGGCCATCTTCATCATAGACGCGCAGCACATATTCCAACTTGTCCGGCGTGCCCGATGGCAACACCCACTCCGCCGTGGCGTCGTTCTTCAATTCAATTACATGCACCAAGCCTGCAGCCTTGCGGTTGCCGCGCTGGTAGATCCGCACTTCGCCATGATCGACCCAAGCGGCGTAATTGGTGGAGGCGAGGAAGTTGATCTGGTCGCCAACTTTGTAGCTGGCGCGGGGCGGCATGGTGGATACGTTCAATGTGGGTTTGACGCCGAGACCGTCAAACTTGACCTGAATGTCGAGTTTTTCCTTGGCATCGGTTGCTGAGACCGTGGGTGGCAAAGTGGAGCCGTCGACGCGTTGACCGTCCACGGTAATCTCAAAGGGCAACGGTGCCTTGGCGCAAGCAGGGTTCACAAGTCCCAGCACCGCCAGCAAAGCCAAAACACTGACGGGGGCGCTGTTCCGCTTCTGACGCGGCACTCCCCACAGTTCTGGCTGGTTGATTTTCATGTTACTTTCCACATTCGACGCGTGTTGTTATTTTCAGGGGCGTGTTGCCGCCCTCTTGTTTCCATTTGGCTTGCACGAGTTCAGCCACGGCCTGGATACGGTCATCGGCAATCGGGGCATGGGTGCCGCAACGATAGGTAATGGTGAGCGCGCCTCGGCCTTGCGACATCAGGCTGACCAGGCGGTCCACGCCGTCGGCAAATTTGGGTTTGAGGTCAACGCCGGGGCCGAAGGCGTCACGGGTCAAGTCAAGGGCAATGTCGCGCTGCTTCGAGGCGCCGAAGTTGAGCTTGGTAATTTTGCCGCGGGTCAGGCGCACGTCGCGCGGATTTTCCGAGGTCAACACATAGCCTGCCGGCAGTGTGCGCGGGTCAAGTTTCATCAGGAAGTTGGAACCGATCTGCGCGTTCGGGATATCGGCACAGGTGACGTGGAAGCGGCCAAACTTGTCGGTGGTCACAAGCAGACCCTTGACGGTGACCACGCGCACGCCGGG
>CAXTKL010000103.1:0-1832 GCA_964244825.1 uncultured Aestuariivirga sp. | reverse complement strand
GTCTTGCCGCTGACGGCTGGCACGGCGGCAACACCGTCAATCGAGGCTGAGCCTTCGATGAAGGTCAGGCCCGGTGGCAGGATGTCGGAAATGTCATAGGGGCCGGTACCCAGGGCTGTAGCGGTGATGGTATATTCCACGCGTTCACCGCGGCGGATGGAGGCGCGGCTCGCGGTTTTCGACAGGGCCGGATTGATGATGACCACGAGGGTGACCGTGGGTGCATTGCCAGTCAATGACTCTTCATCGGACAAATCGCTCACGTCATTGCCAAGCGAATCTTTCGCCGTGGCAGTCGCCGAGTTGACGATTTTTTTGGCGCGTGAATCTATGTCGGTGACAAGGCGGGTGGCCTTGAATTTTACCTTGTTGGACTCTCCCGGCAGCAACACGGGGATGACTGTATGTGGCAACATCTGTGCCGGGAGCTGGTCGGCCACATCGACATTGTAGAGCGCCACATTGCCGACGTTATAAACCTCGAAACTGTAGGTGAGCGTGTCACCGGAATCGACGTAGAGATTGCCGTTGTCATCATCATTGACAGGCTCGGGCTTCAGCAAGGCAAGCTTCGCAACGCGTTCCAGTTTCACAACCGTCGGGTCATTGCCTGTGAGGTCGGCATCATCGGATGCATCGCTGACGGGTCGATTGCCGTAACTGGCTGTCACGAAGGCCTGATTGTCGTAGTGGCCTTGATCGATGTCGGTTTGCTTGATGATGTGGCTGGCTTTCAGGACGGATGACGTGGCGCCCTTGGCAAGCGTGGCGATGACGCCATTGCCGGGTTGCAGTGTCACACTTTCGCCCGTCAGGATCGGATCGGTGACCACGATATTGTTGAGCCTGACGTTGCCCGTGTTGGTGACATTGAAGGTGAAATCGATGGTGTCGCCAGCGTCGGTCAGTCCATTGTTATTGGTATCGCCAATCGCATAGGTCTTGGTCATGGCGACGGCGGGTGCAATCAGATTGGCCAATGGTGTGACCGTTGGGTCATTCTGCAGAATGCTGTCATCATCGGAAATGTCGCGGGCCGGTGTGTTGGCGGGCGACAGCGCCACAATGTCGGCGGTATTGGTGACTTTTCCTGCCGTGAGATCGGCGGTCGTCAGGGTGTAGGTGAGTTTGAAGTTGGTGGAGTCAACGTCGCCCGCTTCCAGCGGTGTGGTGCGGGTGTTGACGACGGTGCCGAGGGGATCGGTGATGACGATGTTCGTGAGTGTGACGTTGCCGGTGTTGGTGACCGTGAAGGTATAAACCAACTGGTCGCCCTCATCGGTCACGCCATTGCCGTTCACGTCATCCACGGTCGGTGTGTCGATGATGTCGGGCTGTGGCTTCACCAAGGCGATGGCAGGATGCGGCACAATCGGTGTGATCGTCGGGTTGTCCTGGGTCAAGTCCGCAGTGTCGGACTGGTCGCTGACCATGCTGCCTTTGAATATGGATTTGGCAAAGGCAACGTTTTCGATCTGCCCTGCTTTCACATCTTCCTTGGTGATGGTGTAGGTCACAGGGACTGACTGGGCGTTGACCGCACCGGGTGCCAGTGTTGGAATGACGAAGGTGAAATTGCTTGCCTTGGGGTCCGTGACGATGACATTGGTCAAGGTGACGTTGCCCGTGTTGACGACGCTGAGAAGATACTTGAGTTGATCGCCGACATCGGTCTGGCCGTTATTGTTGACGTCAACGAGCGTGGGCTGCGGTTTCAGAATGGCAATCCTGGGGCTTGGCGGAATGACAAGATGCGTCGGGCCATTGTTCAGATAGACTGTGGGATCGGATTCATCCTGCACCACCTTGCCGTCGGGGGCGGTGCCAAAGGC
>CAXTKL010000102.1:0-9303 GCA_964244825.1 uncultured Aestuariivirga sp. | reverse complement strand
ACTTTCGCGACCTTAAACACGGTCGCACCACGCGGAGGGTCTCCTCACGCGTCCCTGCTTCTCCCTCCACCGGGCGTCCGTGTGAACTAGGGCAAAGCCGTGTCGTCATCCACACCCCGCCAATGCCTGTTGGCCTTCCCCATCTTCCCGCTTATAAGCCAGTCAGAAATGGTGGTTGCACAGATTCCACCGCGAACGAGACGGACAAAGGTTGACCATGCCAGCACAGAAGAAAACCACATCACGCGCCGTCAAAACCACCGTCCGTTCCCCCGAACTCACACTCATCGACAATCTGGCCGAAATCCTCAATTCCACCGGCCTCACCGAAATTGAAATGGAGCAGAAGGGTGTTCGCGTCCGGGTGTCAAAGGCGGTGACAGCGACCTATCAAACAGCCCCGCAAAGCTACGCCCCTCCGCCTCCTGTACAGGCGGCACCGCTGATTTCGGCCCCCGCCGCGCCCGCCGGGGATGCCGCTGGCAGCGTGAAATCACCCATGGTCGGAACCGTGTACATGGCGGCCTCGCCGGAAGCCGCACCCTTCATCAGCATCGGTGCCACCGTTAAACAGGGCCAGACACTGCTGATCATCGAAGCCATGAAAACCATGAACCAGATCCCGGCACCCAAATCCGGCAAGGTGACGCAAATCATGGTCGACAATGGCTCGCCCGTGGAATTTGGCGAAGTGCTGCTGGTGATTGAATAAGCAATGTTTGAAAAAATTCTCATCGCCAACCGGGGTGAAATTGCCCTGCGCGTGCTGCGCGCCTGCCGCGAACTCGGCATTCAGACCGTGGCCGTGCATTCCACCGCCGACGCCGATGCCATGCACGTGAAACTGGCCGATGAAAGCGTGTGCATCGGTCCACCCCCTGCCAAGGACAGCTATCTCAACGTCGCCTCCATCGTTGCCGCCTGTGAAATCACCGGCGCCGAAGCCGTGCACCCGGGTTACGGCTTCCTGTCCGAGAATGCGCGTTTCGCCGAAATCCTGAAGGAGCACGATATCAAGTTCATCGGCCCTTCGCCCGAAAACATCCGCACCATGGGCGACAAGATCGAAGCCAAGCGCACGGCGAAGGCGCTTGGAATACCCGTGGTTCCGGGGTCTGAAGGCGGCGTGTCCAGCTTCGCCGATGCCAGCAAGATCGCGAAGGATATCGGTTATCCCGTCATCATCAAAGCCACGGCAGGCGGTGGTGGCCGCGGCATGAAGGTGGCCCGCACCGAAAGCGAACTGGAAGTCGCCATCGGCACAGCGCAAACCGAAGCCAAGGCCGCCTTTGGCAATGGCGATGTCTACCTCGAAAAATATCTTGAAAAGCCCCGCCACATCGAAATCCAGGTGCTGGGCGACGGTCAAGGCAATGCCGTGCATTTGGGTGATCGCGATTGTTCCCTGCAACGCCGCCACCAGAAGATTTGGGAAGAGGCCACGTCGCCTGCTCTCAATGCGCATCAGCGTGATGAAATCGGCACCCGTGTTGCCAAGGCCATGCAGAAAATGTCCTATGAAGGCGTGGGCACCATCGAGTTCCTCTACGAGAACAACGAATTCTATTTTATCGAAATGAACACCCGTTTGCAGGTGGAACATCCCGTCACAGAAATGATCACAGGGCTGGATCTGGTGCAGGAACAGATACGCGTCGCATCAGGGGCCAAGCTCGCCTTCAAACAGGAAGATATCCAATTTTCTGGTCACGCCATTGAATGCCGCATCAACGCCGAAAACCCGGTGACCTTTGCACCCTCGCCGGGCCGCGTCGATGCCGTGCATTTTCCCGGCGGGCTTGGCGTGCGCATCGATAGTGCGCTATATTCTGGCTACAAAATTCCACCCTATTACGACAGCCTGATCGGCAAGCTCATTGTGTTCGGAAAAACCCGTGCCGAATGCCTCATGCGCCTGCGCCGTTCCATGTCCGAATTCGTCATCGACGGGGTGGAAACCACCATCCCCCTGTTCCAGAAACTCCTGCGCGAGACCGATATCATCGACGGTCATTATGACATTCACTGGCTGGAAAAATATCTGGCCCGCACCAATCCGTAAATGAGCTCGATCACGCCACAGGTGCTGCTGCAAGCCTATGCTGCGGGCGTGTTTCCGATGGCGGAAAGTGCCAGCGATCCCGCACTCTATTGGGTGGAGCCGGATGAGCGCGGCATCATTCCGCTTGATGATTTTCATATTCCCCGCAGTCTGCGCAAACGCGTCAGGCAGAAGACCTACGACATCCGCATCGATACGGCCTTCAACCGGGTGATTGCAGAATGCGCTGCAAGGTCAGACTCGCGCAAGGAAACCTGGATCAACAAGCGCATCATCACGTTGTATTCACAGCTGCACAAAATGGGTTGCGCCCATTCCGTGGAAAGTTGGCTGGATGGCGAACTCGTGGGTGGTCTCTACGGCATTCGCATCGGTGCCGCCTTCTTCGGCGAAAGCATGTTCAGCCGCTCAACCGATGCCAGCAAGGTGGCACTGGTGCATCTCATCGCCCGGTTGAAATGTGGCGGCTTCACCTTGCTGGATGCCCAGTTCGTAAATCCACATCTCCTGCAATTCGGTACCAGAGCGATCAAAAAAGCGGACTATCACAAACTGCTGGAACCCGCGCTCGAGAAGGATGCTGACTTCAATATTTTCCAGGCCGATGCCGATGCCGGACAGGTCCTGTCCTATGCCCAATAACGCCAGGCATAAAACAACGTCATGGCACAGCCGATCACAATGATGGCTTTGCGCATGGTTGCGGCCGAAATCACCGCCAGAGCCTTGCCACCCAGAAAACCACCAGCCATGCAAGCCACCATCATGACCAAGGTCTCCGGCCAACTGATCATACCGCGCCAGATGAAGACCACAATGGCTGCCGCATTGGCCAGAACCCCTAAAAGATTCTTGACGGCATTGGCCGAGCGCAATTCCCAATCACTGGTGGCGCTCAGCACGGACATGAGAATGACGCCCAGACCTGCGCCAAAATATCCGCCATAGATCGTCGCGGGCAGTATCAATCCAGCCCGCAAACCAGCGCTGTTCGCGCCAAAGTACCGTCCAACCCAACCCTGAATGGATTTTGAAAATGCGAAAATCAGGGTGGCGATTCCGATCAAAGCAGGCACCACCATCACAAACACCTTCTCCGGCGTGTTCAGCAAAAGCACCGCGCCCAAGGCTCCGCCGATGGTGGCGGCAATGAATGCCACGGTCATGGCCGCATCAATTATCGGCAATTTACGACGTTCCGCGTATGCACCCATCACATTGCCAAAAATGATGCCAAGAGCATTTGAGGCATTGGCAGGAATAGGGGCCAGACCGGCGGCCATCATGGCGGGGAATGTGACCAAGGAGGCACCTCCTGCCATCGCATTGGCAAGCCCGCCCAGCAGCCCGGCACCCAGCAAGATCATGATCGTATAAACCGTCATGCTAACCAACTAGCTGAAACGGGCAAGCCGGACATTACCTTTTTGTGATGCTCACGGATTCGACATTTTCTTTACGTGTTGCATGCTTATATGCGGCTCGGGCAAACGGGATACGCATGGAACAAATTCAACCCTATCTTGACTATTTTTCAGCCAATCCCGGCTGGGCCCTGGCCATCGTGTTCCTGGTCGCCTTTGGCGAAGCGCTGTTGATCATTGGCCTGTTTGTGCCGTCAACCGTGGTGCTCGTTGGTGCGGGCATGCTGGTGGGAACAGGTCATCTTGGCTTTTGGCCTGTGTTCTGGTGTACGGCCATCGGTGCCATCGCGGGTGATCAGGTGTCCTATTGGGCGGGGCGCAAATTTGGCGTCAGGCTGAAAACCTTCTGGCCCCTCAACAACTACCCGGCCCTGGTTGCCAGAGGCGAAGATTTCGTGCGTCTGCACGGGGGTAAATCCATTGCGATCGGGCGCTTTGTTCCCGGCGTGAAAGCCGTCGTACCCGGCATCGTCGGCATGTTGGGCATGAACGAGATATTTTTCCTGTCCGTCAACGTGTCATCTGGCGTGGTCTGGACCATCGCCCACATCGGACCGGGGGTACTGTTGGGACAGGGCCTGGCGCTCGCCGGTGATCTTTCCGGTCACCTCGTAATCGTTATTCTGGTGCTGCTGGTCATCATCGGCATTGCAGGTTGGTTGATCCGCATCCTTACGGCAAGTCTGCAACCCTATGTCAACGCCGCGATGCGGCATCTTTCGATATGGGCACGTTCGCGCAAGAGCCGCGCCTGGTATCGCTTCGGCAAAGCCATTCAGCCCGGAAATCCACGCGCACCTGCTGTCATCCTGCTGTTCTTGTTGGCCATTGCAAGTCTTGTAGGTCTCATTGACATCGTCAGCGGCTTCATGCTGCGCAATGCGGCTTCGAATCTAGATGTATCGGTTGCAACGGTCATGTCGGAGTTGCGCAACGCGCCCGCGGACGCCTTTATGATTCCACTCACCATGCTGTCCGAACGGCCCGTGGTGTGGATCATGGGAATTGCAATTGCGGCGTGGCTGTTTGTCTGGCGCGGCTGGCGCGTTGCACTTCTCTTGCTGGCAACCATGGGTTTTGCGGAATTCGCGAGCATCAACCTCAATCGGCTTATGGCTTCACACAAGGCCATCATGCATGGCGGATTTACAAGTACGGCCACGTTGATGGCGGGGTTGGTGTTGGGTTTCATCGCAGCGCTGGCGGGCCACTCCATGGGCCGCTGGAGCAAGGCAGTCGTTGCCGCCTGCTGCGGCAGCATTGTCGTCGCCATCGCCTTCTCACGGGTTTACCTTGGGGCAGAATGGCTCAGCGGCGTTCTCGTGGGCGGATTGTTGGCGCTGATCCTCACGTCACTGTTTGGCATGGCGATCGAAGCCATTCCAGCGCGGCGCATTCGTCCCTTGGGCCTTATTGCATTTGCGTCTCTGGCGTTTTTGGTCACGGGTGTCATCTATATCGGTAATAATGAGGATGCTGCTGAAATCCGATATGCGGCGAGACCGATGGTGCAGTCCTTTACGGAAGCACAATGGACCTCGGGTGCATGGGCCAATATCGCAAACCGCCGCGTGGATTTGGCGGGTACGCCAGAGGAAGTCTTTACTGCGCAGTGGATTGGAAAACTGGATCAACTTCAGTCTTCTCTGACCACCCAGGGCTGGACGTCCCTGCCGGTCTGGCACTGGCAAGACACTTTTTCTTATCTTGATCCGAAGGCGACCCTCGAAAAATTGCCGCCGCGCCCGGTTTTGCACCAGGGTCTGAAAGCCAAATTGACGATGACGCTTCCCGATCCCGTTCAGCCCCAACGCCGCCTCGTGTTGCGGGCCTTCAAGGCCCAGGTGGATATTGATGTGAATGGTTCACCAGAACCAGTATATCTGATTTCTGTGACACCCGAAGCCCCGAGACCTCGTTTCCACCTCTATTCTATTCCCGCGACGTTAAAAGCAGATGACGCAGATACACGCGTGGCGATGTCTGCCTTCAATAACATACCGGACATCCGTGTCATCGCCCAAAGTGAGGATCCGCAGAAAACTGCGCGTGTGATGTTGGCAAAACCGTGACAAAGCGACTCTGAATGACGCTTTACCTCATCGCTTGCTTCCGGCATATTCTGACACAAGACTTTAATTTTTGTTCGGGATTTCCATGCAAACGCTGAAACGACTTTTTACCTGGTGGAACGGGGCCAACCTGAACACACTGTTCTACACGTGGCGCAAAGGCGAACATGTTGGCACGGATCAGTATGGCAATCGCTATTACCGCGCCGCTTCATCGGTGCCCGACTCGATTCCGGAACGGCGCTGGGTCATTTACAAGGGTTATTCAGAACCATCCCAGATTCCGCCGGGCTGGCATGGCTGGATGCACCATCGCGATGACGAGCCACCACAGGATGGGGACTACGCAGCGCGTGAATGGGAATTGCCGCATGAAGAAAACCTTACGGGATCCGCCAAGGCCTATCGCCCACCGGGATCAATTGCGCTAGGTGTGAAGCCAAAGAAACAGGATGCAACGTACAGCGCCTGGCGGCCCGAATAGACATGGCACAAGACTCTGCCAAACTCGAAACCATTGTCGGCGCTGCCGTGATTGCGCTGGCTCTGGGTTTTTTCTTCTATGCATCCAAGACTGCGGGTGTCGGCGGAACCATATCGCGTGGCTACAAGGTCATTGCCGAATTTGACAACGCGGAAGGCATCAATATCGGCACTGATGTGCGGCTTGCTGGCATCAAGATCGGCACGGTCACGGGCCAGAGTCTAAATGCTGAAAATTACATGGCGCGGCTTGAATTGACTCTTGATCCGAAAATATCCCTATCTGACGACACGGCGGCCAAAGTGACCAGTGAAGGGCTGCTGGGTAGCAAATTCATATCCATGGAACCCGGCGGTTCGGAAACCAAACTGGCTGAAGGCAGCATGATGACGCTGACACAAGGGGCCGTCGACATCTGGTCGCTGATCAGTTCCGCCATGTTCGACAAGGCAAAATCCGCACCAGCGCCCGCACCCGAGACGCCGCCGAAATGAAACGTGGCTGGGCGGTTGCCGTCCTTGTTCTTGCTTCTGCCAATCCTGCTACGGCCGAGCGTATCAAGAACCCCATTGCGCTGTTTGCCGGCCTCGACAAGATCACAGGCCTCACGACGAATTTCGAAATCAAGGTGGGTGACGAGCGCAAGTTCGGTTTGCTGTTTGTGAAGCCGGAAGTGTGTTTCACGCGGCCGGTGACAGAGTCACCCAAGACAACGGGCTTTGTGCAAGTCGACCAACAGGAGTCCGACGGCAAGCGCAAACGCATTTTCTCCGGCTGGATGTTCGCCGAAAGCCCGGGCCTCAATGCCGTTGAGCATCCGATATTCGATGTCTGGCTGACGGGCTGCAAAGACCCGAATGCGCCAGCACCACCAACGGAAGTACCAGTGCAACCGCCCACAGGCGATGTGCCGGATGAAGATACGGGCCAGGAAGCTCCTGCCAATCCCGTGCAAGATTGAGTCCCAGCCTCTCTTTCGTTCAAACAGGTCCCACCGGAACAAAATCGCTTGTTCGGCGTTTCACGCACAGTCAATACGGGAGAGCTTGTCGTGGCCACATCTGAAGAGATCGAGAAAAAATTCTGGAAGGCACTTGAATCAGACATGACGATGATGCTGGGACTGTCCGGCGTTGACGAAAGCCACATGCGGCCGATGACGGCTCAGTTGAGTGATCACAACGGCCCAATCTGGTTTTTTGGGTCTAAGGATAGTGAACTGGTTCAGAATATCAAAAAAGCCAGCAAGGGCGTTGCGACCTTCGTGTCGAAAGGCAATGATCTTTACGCGTCTGTGCACGGCACATTGAGCCTGAGCAATGACCGAAAGATGGTCGATGAGCTGTGGAGCCCGTTTGTGGCGGCCTGGTATGAGGGTGGTAAGGATGATCCGAAACTGGCCCTGTTGTGTTTCCAGCCGTCTCGTGCCCAGGTGTGGCTGGATGGATCAAGTCTGATGGCAGGGATCAAGATGTTATTCGGTTCCGATCCGAAGGAAAGTTACAAGGACAACGTGGCGGAACTCAAGTTCAACAGGGGTTGAAGCAGATGGCAAGCGTTACGTACAAGATTGTCGAGCACGACGGTGGATGGGCCTATCAGGTTGGCGAGACTTATTCAGAAACTTTCTCCACCCACGACGCGGCACAATCTGCGGCTCAACGCGCGGCGCGCGAGCAAACGGTGCCGGGTGAAAACGAAGGCATTTCCTTCGAAGATGAGAAAGGTGTCTGGAAAGACGAAATGTCGGACGGTCACGATCGGCCCAAGGTGTCGGTCGAGGGCTGACTATTTCGAATCCCTGGCCACACGCAGCCCGAAAATGTTGACGCGCTTATCGTCGGCGTTCACGCCCCGGGTGGCAAAGCGCATGTCCTTGGCCACATTCGCCCAGGCACCACCGCGATATGTCCGTTCGCAACCGGGTGACACGAAGGCACTGCCGTCGGCAGGGGCCTTGGAATAGGTTTTGGCATAACAATCTTCAGTCCATTCCCAGACATTTCCTTGCATATCGTACAATCCGAACTTGTTGGGCGTTAGTTGGCCGACTGGTTGGGAACCTTTGCCGTTCATGTTGACATTTTTCGCGTCAAGATTTTCCCCGGTGGAGTAGGGCGAGGTTGAACCGGCCCTGGCGGCATACTCCCATTCGGCTTCGGTCAGCAGACGATAGTTGAAATGGGTGCGCTGGGACAGCCACTCGACATAGGCCTTGGCATCTCGCCAAGAGACACAGGTTGCCGGATGATCTGACCCTTGTTCCGTGCCTGGGTTCTGAAAATTGCCACCTGATTTGATGACAAAGCCCTTGCCATCCCATTCGGAGCAACTGGTGCCAATGTCATGGCCTGTGCTGGTCACGAAATCCCTGAATTGTGCGACAGTTATTTCATAGCGGCCGACGGCAAATGGCTTGCTGATCGAAACCTCGTGTTGCGGGCCTTCGTCTGCGTCACGGTCGGTTTCGTCATCCGGTGATCCCATGACGAAATCGCCAGCAGGAATGACGATCATTTCCGGGCATTTGGCGCAATCGCGGAAGGTGAGGGGCTGTGCTGACAGGGATGGCTGGACGACGGCCACCGGTGGCTTCAGGTAGATGGCCTCGCCGCCCAGGGACGCATAGGTATAGGGTTCCTGTTCATTCTTGGTGGAAGTCAGCACCTCATCGCGCACCTTGCCGAACAACAGGCGAATTTCCAGGCCTGGCTCATTCAGGCTTTTCACCAGCGCTGCTGCATAGGGGCTGTTTTCATTGCTCGGGCCGTCCTGGGCCAGCGTGCCTTCCTTGGCGGAATAGGCCACCACTTCGCCGGCACTGGGTTCAATGTTGCCAAGTCCGCGGCTGGCGGCGCGCTTGCCGCCATTGGCGGCTGACAGTTTGAAAGGATTATTGCGGCAGGCGTCAAGCACCACGATGCGCAATTTCGCTGCACCTGACACGGCAGAGCGAACGGTGGACAGTGGAATGGCTTCAAACTCGATGTCGGTGGAGCGCAGCAATTTGGCGTCCACGGGAACCAGATAGTTCTGATCTGCGACTTCAACGCCATGCCCGGCATAATAGACCACCGCAATGTCTGCATCGGCGGCACGGGCAGAAAAGTCCTTGAGTTCCTGCCGCATGGCATCGGCGGACAGGTTGTCGACGTGGCGAACGTTGTCAAAGCCAGCTGATTCGAAGGCTGTGGTGACAGCTTTTGCATCGGCGATCGGGTTGGCGAGAATGCCCACATCCGTATAGGCGGCATTGCCGAT
>CAXTKL010000101.1:0-9356 GCA_964244825.1 uncultured Aestuariivirga sp. | reverse complement strand
TATGGTGCGCAGCGTTACCCAAAGGAGGAGTAAGCAGGATTTGAAGTTCACGGCACGAGCGGGGTGAATTTTTGCACCTTCCACACCGCCGTCATTACCGCCCCACCACCGTCATTCCCGCGACTTGTCCGCCGAAGCCCTGGCGAAGGCGGAAGGCGGGAATCCAGCTAGCCAAAAGCTCAATTCCCACGTTTTTGCGCTGCCCCAAATTTCATGACCAGACTCAAAGCAAGAAAGCGGGATTCCCGCCTGCGCGGGAATGACGGGTTGGGGTATTGTTTGGGTATTGTCAAAAAAATCCTGTATGCGTCGGAGTTATCTCATCTCGAACGGCACAATGCTATTTGCAATATGGGTCCTTGATTATTATCCATGCTTCCGCGTTTCCATAAACCGCAAACTCAAATTCTGGATTGCCTATCACTTGCGGCCCGACTTCCCACATGCAATTGAGCATTGCTTCATATATTTGTTGGCGCATTATCGGCAAGTTATCAGCATTACAAATGAGCTCGGATACTGTTCCAGCTAATCCTAACACATCATGAGATTGAAAGTGCCGAGCATTAACCAAGTTGATTTCGACGCGAACTGGACGGTTGCCATATCCGAAACTGCTCGTTTCAATTGTTCCGGCTTGCTGTTCATTATAGCGAACCTCAATAGTTCGACTTGCGCCATGCTCTGTTCCTAAACCTGATTCGACACGGCCGGAGTTCTCAAAACTCCATGGCGTGTTCAAATAGACTTCGTTCAAGTAATCAGCAAAGCCCCAGAAATCAGCCAAAAACTGTAAGTCACGATCATCGGCATGGGCAAGTACTGTCTTGTCATCTGGTCGATGACTTACAAAATGCTTTTTTGCCGATATTTTCTTCTTCCAAAACTTATTGGGCTTGTTGTCTGCTACGTGAAAAAAGCGGGCCAATTCCTCGGCTCGCCAAGTTGCAAAAATCGCAAGTATCAGCGCAAAGACTGCAATACGTAAAGACCAATCCACGGAATCCCCTCAAGCAAACTTCTGCTTCAGCTTGCCGTCCTTGTACATCTTCGCCATTTCGCTCACCGGCAACACCTTCTTGATCTTCGAAGCATTGCCGGCCGTTCCGAATTCCTGGAAGCGCAGGGTGCAGAGTTTGGTCATCGCTTCCATGGCGGGCTTCAGATATTTGCGGGGGTCGAACTCGCTCGTATCTTCAAACAACACCTTGCGGATGGCACCGGTCATGGCCATGCGGTTGTCGGTGTCGATGTTGATTTTGCGTACGCCGTGCTTGATGCCGCGCTGGATTTCAGAGACGGGCACCCCCCATGTCGGCTTCATCTTGCCGCCGAACTTGTTGATGATCTCCTGCAAATCCTCCGGCACTGAGGACGAGCCGTGCATTACAAGATGCGTATTCGGCAGCTTCTTGTGAATTTCTTCAATGACATTCATGGCCAAAACAGCGCCGTCGGGCTTGCGCGTGAACTTGTAGGCGCCGTGGGATGTGCCCATGGCGATGGCCAGCGCATCCACATCGGTTTCCTTGACGAACTTCACGGCTTCATCGGGGTTGGTGAGCAATTGATCGTGGCTGAGTTTGCCTTCGGCACCATGGCCGTCTTCCTTGTCGCCTTCGCCAGTTTCGAGGGAGCCCAGAACGCCCAGTTCACCTTCAACCGAAATGCCGCCCAGATGTGCCATGCGGGTGACTTCTTTTGTAATGCCAACATTATAGTCCCAGTCCGCAGGCGTCTTGCCGTCGGCCTTCAGGGAACCATCCATCATCACCGATGTAAAGCCCGATTGGATGGCAGTCATGCAGGTGCCGGATTCATTGCCGTGGTCCAAGTGAACGCAAACCGGAATGTGCGGATAAATTTCGGTGACGGCATCCATCATGTGCTTCAGCATGATGTCATTGGCGTAGGAGCGGGCCCCACGCGAGGCTTGCAGGATGACGGGCGCGTCGGTTTTATCCGCTGCCGCCATGATGGCGAGCGCCTGTTCCATGTTGTTGATGTTGAAGGCCGGCACGCCATAGTCTTGTTCAGCGGCGTGGTCGAGCAATTGGCGAAGCGTGATACGGGCCATGGGGCGTTTCTCCTGATCGGGTTTTTGGTTGCCAGAGCCGATAAAGGAAACGGTGGAAACACGCAATTGCCTTTTGAGGTGCGCACCTCAAACTTGCGGAGAACCCGGAAATCAGCCAGTTTGGCGATATGAAATTCACTCCCATTATCGAACAGTTGCCCTCGACCGTACCCTTCGTCGGCCCTGAAGCGCTGGAGCGGCGGAACGGCCAATCGATCAAGGCCCGTATCGGGGCCAATGAAAGCGTCTTTGCTGCCAGCCCGAAAGCCATTGCCGCCATGCAGGCGGCAGCGTTTGAGAGCTGGCAATATGGTGATCCGGACAATCACGATCTGAAAGCCGCCATCGCCAACGCCGTGGGCGTGGAGCCCTCGAATATCGCCTGCGGTGAAGGTATCGACGGATTGCTTGGCCTTGTCGTTCGTCTGTTCATCGAACCGGGTGATGCCGTTGCCACATCGCTCGGAGCCTATCCCACCTTCAATTTCCACGTGGCTGCCGCAGGTGGAAAACTGGTGACGACAGCTTACGTCAATGATCATGAAGACCCAGCTTCACTTCTGGCGCTGGCAAAAGCCGAAAACGCCAAGCTGCTGTATTTTGCCAATCCCGATAACCCGATGGGAACTTTTTGGTCCGCTGCCGACGTCACGTCACTGATCGAAGCAACGCCAGACACCTGCATGCTGGTGCTCGACGAAGCCTACATCGAATTCGCACCCCAAGGCACGGCACCTGACATTGACGTAACGCGGAAAAACCTCCTGCGCTTTCGCACCTTCTCCAAGGCCCATGGTCTTGCGGGTATTCGCGTGGGCTATGTCATCGGCCATGCCGAGATGATCTCTGCCTTCGACAAGATACGCAATCACTTTGGCATTTCCCGCATCTCGCAAGCCGGGGCCATTGCGGCCATCCAGGATCAGGACTGGGTTGTCCACGTCAAATCCGAAGTCATCAAGGCACGTTATCGCATCGCTGAAATCGCCAGAGCCAACAGCCTGAAACCATTGCCGACGGCTACAAATTTCATGGCCATCGATTGTGGCCGCGACAGTGCTTATGCCCGCGCCATTGTGGATGGACTGCTGGCCCACGGCATCTTCATCCGCATGCCCGGCGTCGCCCCGCTCAACCGCTGCATCCGCGTGAGCTGCGGCGACACAAAAAGCCTCGACCTGTTGGCCGAGGCTTTGCCGAAAGTACTTTCATTCCCCTCAGTGTGAGGGAACCCGGAATCAGGCAACCAGCTTCGCCGCAATCTTCGCCACGTGTGCGCCCTGGAATCGGGCGGCCTCAAGTTCCTGCTCGGAGATTGGACGTGAGCCATCGCCGCCAGAAAGCCCGGTAGCACCATAGGGTGAACCACCACGAATGGTGTCATGGCCCATCTGGCCCTGATAGGCGTAGGGCAGGCCCACAAGCACCATGCCATGGTGCAACATCACGGTGTGGAAACCAAGGATTGTCGCTTCCTGACCGCCGTGCTGTGTTGCGGTAGATGACATGGCGGACCCTACCTTGCCAACCAGTGCACCTTTCATCCAGAGGGCCCCTGTCTGGTCGAGAAAGTTTTTCATTTGCGCGGTCATCATGCCATAGCGTGTACCGGAGCCGAAAATGATCGCGTCATAATTGGCAAGTTCTTCCGGCTTGGCGATGGGGGCTTTCTGGTCAGTCTTGTAGTGCATGGCCTTCTGGATGTCGTCGGGCACAAGTTCGGCCACCCGCTTCACGTCAACGGTGGCGCCTGCGGATTTTGCACCTTCAGCCGCAGCATAGGCCATGGCCTCCATGTGGCCCCAGGCGGAATAGTAGAGAACGAGAAGTTTAGCCATTTGCTGTTTCCTTATTGGGTTGCGAGTGAGAGAAGTTGGTTGAGGTCAATGCGTGCATTGGTCATTGCCAGTTTGCCGTCGGGTGTCCGGGGCCATTCCGTTTCCGGCTTGTCCCAATAGAGTTCGATGCCGTTCTGGTCCGGGTCGCGGAAGTACAGCGCCAGCGACACGCCATGATCTGCCGCACCGTCGAGTGCGACGCCTGCCGCCAAGACCCGTTTGAAGGCATTGGAAAGATCAACCTGTGTTGGATACAGGATGGCCGTGTGATACAGCCCCGTCGATCCCGGCGGCGGCGGTGAACCGCCCTTGCTTTCCCAGGTGTTGAGGCCAATGTGATGATGATAGCCGCCTGCCGATACGAAGGCTGCCTGATCACCGTATTTCTGCACCAGTTCAAAGCCCAGCACACCCATGTAAAAATCAAGCGCGCGCTGGAGATCTGCCACTTTGAGATGCACGTGGCCAATGCGGGTTCCGGCTGGAATGGTCATTTGATTATCCGTAACTAATTCGATTACCGATATAGGTGAGGATGCAGGCAAGTGCAAGTCATAAAATCAGTGGAATGACCCTATTTGGTGCAGGCCTTGACCCAGCTCACGACATCTTTGGTCACCGGAAGGGTGACAGATTTTGAACCAATCGTTGCCTTGAACGTCTTGGCCTTGCCGAGCGCTGACGTGAAGTCCTTGGCATCACCAGTCAGTTGACCATCCATCGACCAATCGCCAGTCATTTCGCCTTCATATTCAATCCACCGCACCGAAAACGAGAAGGTGGAACTGCCAACTTTGATGCCGAAGTCTCGCATGTCCTTGGCGATGATCGCGGCGGCCAGCCTTGATTCGAAACCCGCAAAGAGAAAACGGATTTCGGAATCGGACTTGCAGCTCAGAGTCGCGACATGACATTCTTCGCCACAGGATTCATCGAAACCAACGCTGGCCTCGTGGGTCTCGCCGGTGCCGCTTTCACTCAAGAATGTCTCATAGTTGATGGCCGCTTGGCTTGTTGCAGCAAACGTAAAGCACGTGATTATGGCGACTGGCAGCATCCTGATCATGGATCAAATCTAAGCGCCAATCGGCTTGCAAGACAAGAACACTTTGTCACATCGAGGCCAAATCCAAAACAGTGGACAGTTGATCCTTTTCCTTGTGAAAGCCCCCGCAGCACAGGCACAATGGCTTGGAGGAGCCCGTTTCATGCCTGGAAAGATCACTTTCAAACGCCCTGCTAATTTGACCGTCGTCAATCACCCGCTGGTGTTGCACAAACTCACCCTGATGCGCGACAAGCACACGCCATCCGCCGTGTTCCGCCAGTTGCTGCACGAAATCAGTCACCTGCTGGCCTACGAAGTGTGCCGTGATCTGCCCATGACCACGCAAACCATTGAAACGCCACTGGCGGAAATGGAAGCACCCATCCTCAAGGGCAAGAAGCTGGTCATCGTCTCGGTGCTGCGTGCAGGCAACGGCCTGCTCGAAGGCATGCTTTCGCTCATCCCATCGGCCCGCGTCGGCCACATCGGTCTTTACCGGGACCACAAGACCCTGCAACCCATCGAATATTACCTGAAGGTGCCGGAAGATATTGCTGACCGCCGCACTATCGTGGTTGATCCCATGCTTGCCACTGGCAATTCCGTATCTGCTGCGGTCAAACGCCTGAAAGAAAAAGGTGCCAGCGATATCAAGCTGGTCACCCTGCTCGCCGCACCGGAAGGCATCATGCATTTTCATGACGAACATCCTGATGTGCCGATCTTCACGGCCGCCGTTGATTCCCATCTGAATGACATCGGGTATATTGTGCCGGGCCTCGGCGACGCAGGCGACCGGATGTTCGGAACGAAATAACTGCTTCACCACCCGTTAAGCATTCAAGCCAAAACAACAGCTCGCGACCTCACCGCTTACCCCCCGGCAAGGATTGACCCATTAGGTTCACTCCGAAGTGTGGGAGTGCGTATGTCGGCTGCAATTGCAACAGCGAAGACCGGAAACGTGACATTGTTTCGGCGGGCCGACGGGCAAAAACGCCGTGTTCTCTATGCCGAGGACCAGGCCACCGCTCGTATCGTCACCACGGCTTTGCTCGAACGCATGGGTTTTGACGTGGAGGCGGTGGAAGATGGTGAACTGGCCTTCGAGAAGGCCAAGCTCAACGCCTATGATGTGATATTGCTCGACATTGAAATGCCTGTCATGGACGGCGTGACCGCTGCCCGCAACATTCGCGCCGATGCCGGCCCCTGCCGCGAAACCCCAATTCTCGCCATGTCTGCCTTTCTTGCTGATTCGACGGAGCATTGTGTGTGGCGCGATGCGTTTGACAGCGCCTTGCCCAAGCCCGCCAACAGCAATGAACTGCAATTGGCAATGCAACGCGTGCTGACGCATAAAGATAAGCAAAACAACACCAGTGTGCCGCACTGGAGTGTGTTGGCCAACAGCCTTCCACCGGGCACATTGTCAATGCTCACGAAGGCCGCAGCACGCGAAATCAATCATTTGATTTTGGCCTATGGTTCATGTCGTGATGTGGGCGACGATGAGACCGCCAGACATTGCCGCAAGGCCTTGAAGAGTGTGGCTGCGAGTTTTGAAGTCGAGACATTGCTGGTGCTGCTCAGACGGCATGATGATGATCAGACATGGCCTCAATCGTCGTGCTTGCTTGTTGCAGCGGCTCAGTGGGCGTTGCCCTGACTACTTCGCTGCCCCGTCACCGTGCCACACACGTCACCTGTTCATCCACACCTTGCACCCAGTCCAAGGCACACGACTGTTTTTGCAATGGGCCAAAAGTGTAACCTATCAGTGCAGAATGGACACTCAATGAATGGCGTCCTGGAAGGGATTCGAACCCCTGACCCCCGGTTTAGGAAACCGGTGCTCTATCCTGCTGAGCTACCAAGACGTGATGGCTGAGTAGCATATGTGCCTGCTGGACTGAAGCGGAAGATGCTGCTGACAGCTCCTGACACTGACGTGTGTTATTCACGCATCTGCAAAGGAGAAACGTCATGCCCACCCATACCTTTATATTCTATGTTGAAGACCCGCTGAAGTCCGCTGGTTTTTATGAAAAGCTGCTGCGTGCCAAACCCGTTGATGTCTCTCCCGGCTTTGCGGTGTTTGCGCTGGCAGTGCCCACCATGCTGGGATTGTGGAAGCGGTCGGATGTCAAACCGGCAGTAACGGCCAACACAGGCACGAATGAACTGTCGTTCCAGGTCGAGAGCAAGGCTAAGGTTGGAGACTTTTTCATGGCTGCCCAGGAGATCGGCGCTGCCGTGTTGCAAGAGCCGACGCAGATGGACTTTGGTTACACCTTCACCGTTGCAGACCCTGACGGCCATCGCCTGCGGGTGTTTGCCGAGGCATGAGGCAGACTCGCAGGCGCCAGGCACGTGACTTGGAACTGCCCGGCAACTGGCCCTAGTCCTTGTTGATGTGTGCCCCTAGAATGGCTGCAACGGAGATGCGCACGCCATGAAGATGACCACGGAAGAAGCCTTTGTCAAAGTTCTGCAGATGCATGGCATCGACAATGCCTTTGGCATCATCGGTTCGGCCTTCATGCCGATTTCCGATATTTTTCCGAAAGCGGGCATCACGTTCTGGGACTGTGCGCATGAGGGCTCAGGCGGCATGATGGCCGATGGCTTCACGCGGGCCTCTGGCCGCATGTGCATGATGATTGCGCAGAATGGTCCGGGCATTACCAATTTCGTGACGGCGGTGAAGACGGCTTACTGGAACCACACGCCGCTGCTGCTTGTTACACCACAGGCTGCGAACCGCACCATTGGTCAGGGCGGGTTTCAGGAAGTGGAGCAGATGGCCCTGTTCAAGGACATGGTGGCCTATCAGGAAGAGGTGCGTGACCCCAACCGTGTGGCCGAAGTGCTGAACCGGGTGATCCTGAATGCCAAGCGGCTTTCAGCGCCGGCACAAATCAATATGCCGCGGGATTATTTTACACAGGTCATCGACATTGATTTGCCGGCAGTTGTGGAGTTCGAACGCCCCACAGGCGGCGATGATGCGATTGCGGCGGCTGCGAAGTTGCTGTCCGAAGCGAAATTCCCGGTCATTCTGAATGGCGCTGGTGTGGTGATTGGCGGAGCCATTCCGCCATCGCGGGATTTGGCAGAGCGTCTGGATGCGCCCGTTTGTGTGGGTTATCAGCACAATGATGCATTTCCGGGGGGGCATCCCTTGTTTGCGGGCCCGCTGGGGTACAATGGCTCAAAGGCGGCGATGGAATTGATCCAGCAGGCCGATGTGGTTCTGTGCTTGGGTACCCGCCTCAATCCTTTCTCGACACTGCCGGGCTATGGTCTTGACTATTGGCCGAAGACGGCGAAGATCATTCAAGTGGACATCAACCCCAATCGCATTGGCCTCACCAAAAAGGTGACAGTCGGTATTGTGGGCGATGCGAAAAAGGTAGCTGCTGGCATTCTGGCGAAATTGTCACCATCAGCGGGTGATGCGGGGCGCAGTATGCGGAAAGATTTGATTGCGACAACCAAGTCGCGCTGGGCGCAGGCGCTGTCATCGATGGATCACGAGCAGGATGACCCTGGCACCTCGTGGAACGAACGTGCGCGGGCAGCGAAACCAAAGTGGATGTCACCCCGCATGGCATGGCGCGCGATACAAGCCGCCCTGCCACGCAATGCCATTATCTCCTCCGACATCGGCAACAACTGTGCCATCGGCAATGCCTACCCCACCTTTGATGAGGGACGGAAATATCTGGCGCCGGGGTTGTTCGGACCCTGTGGTTATGGATTGCCATCAATTGTAGGTGCAAAGATTGGCTGCCCCGATGTGCCCGTGGTGGGCTTTGCCGGTGATGGAGCTTTTGGCATCGCCGTCACCGAACTCACCGCCATCGGCCGCAAGGAATGGCCCGCTATCACCATGGTCGTCTTCCGCAATTATCAGTGGGGTGCGGAAAAGCGCAATTCAACGCTGTGGTATGATGACAATTTCATCGGCACGGAATTGGACGAGCAGGTGAGCTATGCTGGCATCGCCAAGGCCTGCGGCTTGCAGGGTGTGGTGGCGCGGACAATGGATGACTTGCGCGATGCGCTGGCCAAGGCGGTTGAAGACCAGATGAAGCACGGCAAGACGACGCTGATTGAGGCGATGATCAATCAGGAACTGGGCGAGCCGTTTCGCAGGGATGCGATGAAGAAGCCGGTGGAGGTGGCGGGGATCAGTGCGGGGGATATGCGGGAGCAGGTGGTGGCCTGACGGCTAGAACATCGGATTCTGAGTGAATTTGAAATACAAACTCAGAAAAAACACCTGAAATGCGTCATTCCAAATCACTTGTTCCGCTTCGCTACACGCGTGTTTGGAATGACGAACCCAGGGTCTTTCTGACCAACAAAGTTTTCCCAGACTCGTGCG
>CAXTKL010000100.1:0-9418 GCA_964244825.1 uncultured Aestuariivirga sp. | reverse complement strand
TGTTTAAATTATTGTTTTAAATCGAAGAAAGCACGTTATCCACAAGCTTATCCACAATGGCGAAATTGTGGCGTTCGCGCCCTGTTCACGACTCGCATCGCGACTCAGGGGGCAAGGGGTAAAATCAAAGGTTGCAAACAAAAGAAGGGACCGCCTGCGTCAACGCCGTGAAAGCCGTTCCGTCACAACGCGGCCCTTCTCTTCGGGGAGATCCCGAAGCAGGATGAAGCCCTTGGCCCCCACGCAGAATCCAATGCGGCAACGCGCGGGTCATAAAGAACACGCCTCGCAGAACTGAAACCCAATTGAATGTGATTTATCACCCCAGAGGACATCACTCTGACCCAACGTCGTCTGCCTGATCGACCTCAGACTATTGTTGGCACCGGAAGTTTCGACCCATTTCTGGAGTGTGCCGGAAACTATACAAACGACCGCGCGCTGTCAAGCGTTATTTTCTTAAAAAAGGATTTTAAAAATAATTCATAGGTTTAGGTGGGGCGCCGCATGCGCCAGACCTCGTTCACCGTGGCATATTCCGAATAGCCCAGCCGCGCGATGGGTTTCATCGCCGCCGTGTCCACCCGGCCATTGACGATGAAGCGGTCATCAATGTGAATTCCAATCACCCGCCCAATCACCATCCAGTCATTCACATGGCCAGTATCATCGGGCAGCGGCACGGTCTGGAAATGCCGGCACTCGAAACAGACCGGGCTTTCACCCACGCGTGGCGGCTTGATCATTGTGCACGGTACTTTCGTGAGCTTTGCCAGTTCAAACTCGTCAACATCAGGCGAAACAATCGCCGATGACGCATTCATCGCCTCGCGCACATCATGTGTGGCAAGGTTGAAAGCAAACTCACCTGTGGCCTCAACATTGCGCAAACTGTCTTTTTGCCCGCCAGAGCCAAAGGCCACATAGGTGGGGCTTTCCGAAAAAGCGTTGAAAAAACTATAGGGCGCGAGATTGGCCACACCGTCAGCTGATAAAGTGGAAATCCAGCCAATTGGCCGCGGCACCATGACAGCGTAAAACGGATCAAGTGCCAGGCCGTGGTTGTTTTTGACGGCGTCATAAAACATCAGCGGCTCCGGAAAAACGTTGGCAAATCGGCGATGCTGTCGAACACATGATCGGCATGATCTTCGAGATGATGGCGTTTTGCGTTGCCAGACAGCACACCAATGGCCAGACCGGCCCCGCCGTTGCGGGCTTCTTCAAGATCATGCATATTGTCACCCACCATGGCAATTTCGTGGGTTGCAATTCCTGCCCGCTGTGCAAACAGCTGCACCATCTGGCCTGAAGGTTTGGGGTTGACCACACTGTCCGATCCCAGGATCGCCGTGAAGAACTGGTCAACCTGCAAGGCCTGCATGTGGCGCTTGGCCGACATTTCACCGTCATTTGTGGCCACCCCGAGTTTCAATTCCAGCGCTTGCAAGGCCTCAAAAACTGGGGACAGCGGCATCAATGGCGTCATGTGCAAAAGCGCAAGTGGTGCAAAATCATGGTCCAGACGGTGCGTGATCCTGGCATGTTCAACCGCACTGGCATCCGGCCACCACAGTTCCACCAATTGCCGCGTCGTGCCGCCCGCAAGGGTGGAGCCTGCGCGAAATGTGTCAGTAACAGGGTCAAGCCCCGCCGCCATCATCTTGGCCTCAACCTGCGCCGCAGAAAGCCCCTGCTCCTGTTTCAGCATGGCCTTGTAGAACGGCACCCAGGTGCCATTCACATCGATCAGCGTTCCATCCTTGTCGAACAAGACTGCCTTGATCGCCATCACGCACCCCAATGGGTGGTGAGCGATTTCGCGTCTGGCCGGGGCCTGTCTTCAAGTGGCAGAAGGGTGGTTCCAATGTAGATTAGTCCTGACACTCGCTCGTCCGGCTTAATCTGCATCGCCGCCTTCGCCCCCTCGTCATAGGCCACCCAGTCGGACTGCCATTGCGCGTCAAAACCATGGGCCTGGGCCGCCAGCACCAGGTTGAAGCAAACCGCAGCGGATGACATCAGCTGTTCCCACACCGGAATCTTCGTGTGATCTGCCGCCGTTGACACCACGGCCACCACAACTGGAGCCCGCATGAACAGAGACCTTTGAAATGTGACGCTCTCCGGCGGATAATCCGGATGGAGCGCAGAAAATCGCGTTGCGAACAGTTCGCCGACGCCAGAACGGGCTTCGCCGTCAAAAACGACAAAGCGCCAAGGGCTTAACTTGCCATGATCGGGCACCCGGACCGCGATGGAAAGCATGTCCTGCAATTGCGCCGGATCAGGCCCCGGTCCACCCATGGCTTTGGCAGACGCAGATTTGCGGGTTTTCAGGAAGGTGAGAAGCGAGGAACGGTCATTCAGCTGGGTCATCATCGCTCTTTGGCGGGCCATCAGCAGATTGGCAATGCCTTCAATTGCGTTGATGCTGTTAACCATTGATTAAGCATCTGGTTGCGACCGACAACATTGCGTGGTTTCTAGCCTCACCGGCCGGAGAGCTGGGGGAGAGTTGAGTAAGGGGACAATCGCATGGGCGTCAGCACCCGTCCATCGACATCACACCGCCAGTTGCGCACTGTTCTGGGTTGCGCGCTGGCGGTTGTTTTGCTTGGAACAGCCGTTCGCCCTGCCCTGAGCGCAGCACCCATCACGGACGAAATTGACACCAGTACTACGCAATCCGTGGCAACTGATGTCAGCCATGAAGTGTCGATCAGCATCGTGGAGCCGGGCAAGGAAAGCATTGCCCTTGCGGCCCGCTTGACAACCATGAGCCTGAACGTCGCGAAAGATGTGGCGTGGCAAGTGCGCAACGCTGCGGGTGAACTGGTGCTGGACACAACGGCCAACGAAGTCGAAAGCCCATTGCCGCCTGGCGATTATGTGGTGGACGCACGTTACGGCGCGGTTTCCGTGCGCGAAAACCTGCGGCTGTCGGAAGGCAATAGCGTTGCTGTCAATTTTATTTTGAACGCTGGTGGATTGCGTGTCTTGTCTTCGCTGCAAGGTCTGGTTTCCGACGGCATTCAACCAAAAACCCTCGTCTTCGCGCTTTCGGGGATACAGAAAGGAAAACTCATCGCCCATTCGGAGCTGGGTGGTGAACTGCTGAAACTTCCCGCTGGGCTTTACCGCATCGAAAGCCGCATGGGTGAAGGCAATTCTACCGCAGTGACCGACGTGAGAATCCGCCCCGGTAAACTGAGTGCTGTTGAAATCAATCATCAGGCTGGCGTTGCCAAATTGAATTTCGTCGGCGCCCCCGATGCGCAAGTCACATGGGACGTGCGCCCCATTGACGGTATCAAATTCACCTCACTCGCAGGCATCACGCAGAAACTCGCACTGAAGCCCGGCACATATCTCGCCGAAGCCCATGTCAACGGCGAAACATTGACCGCCAAGTTCAACATCAGCGCAGGCGAAGAACGCGATATCATGCTGGGGAACTAGGGCGGCAAGGGAATGAATTCTTTTTCGTCTCCCGGCACAATCTGAAAACGCGCCCTTGCCCAATCGTCCTTTGCGGCGTCAATCCGTTCCTGCGACGACGACACAAAGTTCCACCAGATGTAACGGGGGCCGTCCATGGGTTCACCACCCAGCAACATGAATCGTGCCCCAGTTTGCGATGAAACGACAATCGGGTCTTTCGGGTGGAAAACCAGAAGGCGGCCCGCGTCAAATGCATCCCCTGCGATTTCAATTGAGCCTTCGACGACATAGATACCGCGTTCAACATGTTCCGTCGGCAGCGGCAAACGGCCTCCCGCTTGCAAAATCACATCGCCGTAAAACAAATCAGAATGCGTGCTGACAGGTGACGTCGCACCGTAAAGCGAACCTGCGATCACACGCACGCTGCGTTTACCCTCTTCAAGAAACGGCAAGTCCGTTTCGGCGACGTGTTCAAAACCGGGCGTAGCAAATTCGTGCTTTTTGGGCAAAGCGACCCAACTCTGTACGCCATAAAGCTGCGAAGCTTTGAGGCGCTCAGGCATCGGCGACCGTTCTGAATGGACAATTCCCTTGCCGGCCGTCATCCAGTTCAATTCCCCGGGCCGGATGGATTGGTCAAATCCAAGACTGTCCTTGTGTTGAATGACCCCATCAAACAACCAGGACACCGTAGACAAGCCGATATGTGGATGAGGACGCACATCCATGCCCTTGCCTTCCGTCAACAGCGTGGGTCCAAACTGGTCAAAGAAAATGAATGGCCCCACCATTTGCCGCTGGGCTGATGGCAAGGCCCGCCGCACTTCAAAATCACCAAGATCCCTGGCCCTTGGTACAATCACAGTTTCAATCGCATCCGCCGCAGCTAAGTCTCCGGGCATGGGATCTTGAACATGGGGCAAGGTCATGCGGCGCGTGCCTTCTTCAACTCTGCCTTCACCATGGGGGCCACTTTCGTTCCCAACAATTCAATCGCCTTCAATTGCTCCACATGCGGAACAGTTCCGATGGCCATCTGGATCAGGATGCGGGTGTTGTTGAAGACCTGATGCAGCTCGATGATGCGGGCTGCCACCCGCTCCGGATCGCCGATCAGCAGATTGCCGTTGGGACCCGCCGCTGCTTCGAAATGCGCAAGTCCCTGTGGCGGCCAGCCGCGTTCGCGGCCAATGCGATTCATCACTTCAGTTTGCGCCGGGCCGTAGATGGCCTTGGCCTGCGCGGTTGTTGCACCAACAAAACCATGCATGTTCAAACTCAATTCAGCTTTGGACGGATCCTTGCCCGCCTTGCGCAGCGTGTCGCGGTACAATTCGAAGAAGGGTGAAAAACGTTTTGGGTCACCCCCGATGATCGCCAGCGCCATGGGCACATCAAGACTGGCCGCCCGCACAACGGATTGTGGTGTGCCGCCCACCGCAATCCACACCGGCAGCCTGGCTTGTTCAGGCCGCGGATAAATTCCAGCGTTGTCGAGGGAAGAGCGCAGGCTGCCACGCCAGGAGATGTGCTCCTGGTCGCGCAATTTCAAAAGCAAATCCAGCTTCTCGGCGAACAGCGCGTCATAGTCATCAAGCTCATAGCCGAACAAGGGATAGCTTTCGATGAAACTGCCCCGGCCCGCCATGATCTCGGCGCGGCCATTCGACAATCCGTCGAGTGTCGCAAATTGCTGGAACACGCGCACGGGATCATCGGAACTCAGAACGGTAACGGCACTGGAGAGCCGAATGTTCTTGGTGCGGGATGCCCCGGCGGCCAAAGCCACAGCAGGTGAAGAGGCGGCGTAGTCGGCCCGGTGATGTTCACCCACGGCAAAGACATCAAGCCCCACTTGATCCGCCAGTTCCATTTCCTCCACAAGATTGCGCAGACGCTGTCCCGCAAATTCGGGCTTGCCCGCAGGTACATCCGCAAAGGTGTAAATACCGATTTCCATGATCTTCACTCCGATTGCAGAGCTATTTGGAACTTTTGGAGTTACTTTTCAAGCCGCGACATTTGTCGGAACAGTATTTGACCTCGTCCCACACCTTTTCCCACTTCTTGCGCCAGGTGAAGGGCCGCCCGCAAGTGACGCAAATCTTTGTGGGAAGTTGGCTTTTCTTGATCACGCCTTGACGCGCAATGTGGAGCGCCCACCATCCACACCGATGACCTGCCCGGTGATCCACCCGGCCTGATCAGACAGCAGGAAGGCAGCGAGTGCGGCCACTTCATTTGCCTCACCCAGCCGCTGCAACGGGTGCATGTTGGCGATGCCCTGGGCCGTGGCCTCATTTGCCGTCATGAAAGCGGCCAGCGGTGTTCTGGTCAGCGACGGCGCTATGGCGTTCACCCGGATTTTTGGTGCCCATTCGGCAGCCAACGTGCGGGTCAAGCCTTCAACAGCACCCTTGGCCATGGCCACTGATGCATGCGATGCAAAGCCCTGCCCTACAGCGACTGTGGAGAACAGAATGATGGAAGCTGTTGGCGACTTGCTTGCTTTCAACGCAGGAAGGGCCGCCCTCGCAGCGCACAGTGCACCCAATGCATTGATCTCGAAATCCTTCATCGCGTCAGCATCAGTCGTGCGGTGGGCGGGTTTCAGATTAATGCTGCCCACACAATAGGCTAGTCCCGAAATTTCAGGTCCTGCTGCAACTATCGCCTGCTCCAGCGCAGGCGCGTCGGTAACGTCGGCCAAGGCGTGACTTGCGCCGAGTTCGGCAGCCAAGCTTGCGAGTTTTCCGGCATCACGGCCAATGAGATGCACGCTGTTACCCTTTGCGGCAAGCTGCCGGGCCAAGGCCCCGCCAATACCTGATGTTCCGATGATAATGTGTTTGGTCATGATCACTCTACGTTTGGGTGACAGCGAAGGTTCACCCCCGGTGCTTTCCCGCAATATCCGGAGCCGCTGGAAAACGTGACTTCAAATCGCGTTCGGTGACACTCATGTGATTTCGTGTATATTGTTCAGAAGCTTTTCGAAGTGGTTGAAAGTCCCAGGGAAAAAGATTCCCGTTTTTCATGGCGTCGAACAGCATGAGACGCGCCTGCTGGCTTTCCAGCACGGCGGTGTGAATGCGGGGAATATCAAATTTTGCTTCCACTTCAGTTCGCATGGTTTTGGCGAGTGGATGTTTGCCTGCGAGATTGTTGATCTCCTCCGGGTCATCGACAAGGTTGAACAGCTGATCCGGGTCGACGGGTGAATGGATAAATTTCCACGGCCCGCGCCTCAGCATATACATGGGCGCCACTCCACCCTCGGCCAGGTATTCGCCCCATGCTGTGTGATCCGGGTTTTCAGCAGCACCTCTGAGCAGAGGCACCAGTGAATGCCCGTCAACCTTTCGCGCCAAATGCGGCCCACCACCCTGCCCCAGTTCCGCCAGTGTCGGCAGAATGTCCGCAAGCGTCACAGGTTCAGCAACACGCCGCGGCTTGAAGCGTTTTGGGTTCCACACAATGAACGGAACATGGGCAGAGGGTTGAAGAAAACTCATCTTGTACCAGAGCCCACGCTCCCCCAGAAAATCACCATGGTCGGATGTGAACACCACAATCGTGTTATCCAGCATGCCGGTTTTTTCCAACGTGTCGATCAATTGTCCAAGCAGTGAATCCACATAGGATATGTTGGCATAATAACCATGCCGCGCTGCCCTGATGTCAGCCTCTGATACGGTGTAGTCAGCCATCGCAGACACGTCATAGAGTCGCTGCGAGTGGGCATCGAGCTGGTCCCGTTGCCTGTACGGCACTTTCGGCAGGTCAATATCTTCATCGCGGTACAAATCCCAGAACTGCTTTCTCGCTGCATAGGGATCATGCGGATGAGTGAAGGACGCCATCAGTGCCAACGGTTTGTCTGCATCAAAGCGGGCGTGGTCATAGATCTTGCGCACCGCCTGAAACGCCACGTCATCATCAAATTCAAGTTGGTTGGTGATTTCAGCAATTCCGGGCTGCAACACGCTGGTCATGTTGTGATACCACCAGTCAATCCGCTCCTGCCGCAAACGCCAGTCGGGTGTCCAGCCAAAGTCTGCTGGGTAAATATCGGTGGTCAATCGCTCCTCAATGCCATGCAATTGGTCAGGCCCGACAAAGTGCATCTTGCCGGAAAGACAGGTCTTGTATCCTTCTTTTCGTAAATAATGCGCCCAGGTGGGGATGGCCGAAGGGAACTCTGCCGCATTGTCGTAGACACCCGTTCGAGACGGCAGCAGACCATTCATGACTGTGGCACGAGCCGGTGCACAGAGTGGGCTCGAAGAATAGGCGTTTTCGAACACCACACCCTCGGCCGCCAGACGGGACAGGTTTGGCGTTTTTACCAGAGGGTGCCCATGGAATGGCAGAAATCGAGCCGCCAACTGGTCCGCCATCACAAACAGTATATTGGGTTTTGCCGTCGTCGCCATTATGTTGTCCCCATGAGAACAGTCTTGCTGCTGCTGATCCGAGTCTATCAGCTTACACTCTCTTCCATCATGGGGCGACACTGCCGCTTCCTTCCGACATGTTCGGACTATGCGCGGCAAGCCATCGAAATTCATGGCGCATGGGGAGGAGGACTGCTGGCAGCAAAACGCATCTGCCGCTGTCACCCCTGGGGCGGCGATGGGTTTGATCCTGTGCCACCAAAACACTAACGGGGGGCAAGGCCCTCGGGAGCTCCGCTCCCAGAAACACTAACGGGGGGCAAGGCCCCCCGCGATTTGTCGTTAAGTCAAATCAGCTCAGAATGCCCAGATGGCACCCAGGCGAACTTCATGATTGCCGAAACCGTGAACGTCGACGTTACAACAAGCTTCCTGGTATTTGTCACCCTTGTAGTGGGTGTAGATGTAGTCGAGCTTCATGCGGAACTGGTCGGTGAAGGCGTGTTCGACGCCGCCGCCAATGGTCCAGCCCCAATGCTTTCCGTGGATGTTGTCTGGATTGGCTGCAACGATTCCGCTCAGATTGCCCTGAGCAAAGGCCGCACCACCCGTGAGGAAGAACAGGGTATCGTCAGCAGCATAACCGACGCGACCGCGCATGGTCACTTCATGATCAAGGGCAAATGAGAAGTCGGCTCCTGGATCGGTGTTCTTGACAATCTTGTTGGAGCGGCTCCAATCAGCTTCAGCACCGAAAACCATGTTGTCGATTTGGTAATTATAGCCAATAAGCGCACCGCCCTTGAAGCCGCAACCTGAGTTTTCCCACTGCAAAGCCGCAGTGTTGTCAAACAAGGTGCCATCAATGCACGTTGTACCGACCAAAGCGCCGACGTAAGCACCTGTCCAGTCGTAAGTCGTAGAACGCAGTTCTTCAACTGGTGGCGGAGGGGGAGGTGGAACATCGAGATCAGCTGCAAGAGCCGAAGCAGCAGGCACAAAGGCCGCGGTAATGAGAGCGAGACGCAGGAAAAGCTTGTGCATGTGAAGTGACCCGATACAGTTAACAGACGATGGTCGGACAATGCCCTGTTAAGGTTAATGGGGGGTAAAACCGAAACGCCAGGCCGCAACTTTTTTTCGTCAGCCCTTGACCCATCGCGTGCCCCCATGCGATTTCGGCGTGGTAAAGCAATGATTTGGCCTACCCGCGCACGTATGCGGGAGTGGGCAGGAGGCGTTAAAATGATCACAGTCACTTTCCCCGATGGCAACCAGCGTCAATACGAATCAGGCACCACAGCAGCGCAAGTCGCCGCCTCCATTTCAAAATCCCTTGAAAAAAAGGCCGCCGCCGCCGTTGTCGATGGCGTGTTGTCAGACCTCTCGAACCCGTTGACGCGCGATGTGAAACTTGAACTCATCACCCGTGATGACCCACGCGCCCTTGAACTGATCCGCCATGACGCCGCACATGTGCTGGCCGAAGCTGTGCAAGAGCTGCACCCCGGTACTCAAGTCACCATCGGTCCGGTGATTGAGAACGGTTTTTATTACGACTTTTTTCGCAACGA
>CAXTKL010000099.1:7821-9443 GCA_964244825.1 uncultured Aestuariivirga sp. | reverse complement strand
GCGCATGAAACCTGCCGCGCCATCATCCATGCGAAAGCGCGCCACCTCTTCATCGGACACGGCATGTCCCGCACCGCGCAAGCCAGCGCCAATCACCTTGATCGCGTCGGACGCCTTGATGCGTCCCTGCTCAAACCGTTCGGCCAAGGCCAACACATCTTCTCCGCCATAGGCATGTTCCAGTTCTGCCAAGGCACCAAGCGTCAAACACAACGTGTAAGCCACGCCGTCAAACACCGCCTCGATTTCCCCCCGATGCCGGTTCACCATGATCAGATCGCCGTGAACGTCAGGGGGCCCGCCGAGTCGAGCGACATTTCGAACGTCACTTCACCATCATGCCGCCCGGCAAATTCCAGCGCCGTGATCTGAAACAGACCCTGCACGATGCCGAAATCCGGAATGATGGCCTGCCAATTCACGATCGTGCCATTGAAAAAATAACCGCGCACCGTTGCGTCACTGAGACCATCCTTGAAAATGCCCTGGCCGCGCAGGGCAGCCGATTTCAATCCGGCCCCTGCCAGCAATTCGCGCCACGCGCCCACACTTTCCTGCGAGGTCGAGTCAACCGTTTCCGTGTTGAACGACAGGGTGGACGCCCGCAAACCCGCCACCGTCTGATAGCTTCCGCCGCCTGTTGCATCGACTTTCAGCAACAGGTCACGGCCCTTTTGTGCAGCCATTGTATTTCTCCTTAATCAGGTTCGGTCGCGGCGCGAAAGCGAAGTGTTGCGCCAAATGTCTTGTCGTTCTTGATGCGCGCCACGCCATAGAACACGGCACGCAGATTGATCAGGCGGTGATCCGTCAACACCAGCACCGCATTGTCGAGCACGGCTTCAACGCGCGAACAGATGGCCTGGGCCTGGGTCCGCCCACGTTCATTCGTGCCCACCTCGATGGTCACAAAATGCTCGTGCGCCTTCTGGTCCATGACAGACCAGTCGCGCGTTTCCACATTGGTAAAGCTCACGTGCAACGCCTGCTCACCCCGTGGCACCTCGTCAAACACGTGGCCACCACCCAACAGCACAAGCAACGCCGTATCGGCCAACAGCGCTGTGCGCATAGCCTGCACCAATGCCAGGGCCGGGTTCATGCCAGCCTCATCACGCGATAGGCATTGATCAGTTCGAGAACCACAGGCGGCATCACCCGAACACTTTCATCACCGCGATGGGCATAGGAATCAGCCACCAGCAGCAGAACCGCCTGTTTCAAATCCACCGGCACCGCCGCCGCCAGACCAAACCCCGCAGTAAACCTGACCTCAATCCCCTTCGCGCGCCTGCCCGGCGGTGACGGATTGCGCCCCTGCCGGAACACCACACGCGGCGGGTTCGATGTGGCATCAAGAAAATAATGCGCGGGATCAACAGTTGAAGATGAGTCGGTATCGCCATAGATAATGACATCAGACACGGCACTCACCGGGTTCACCCGCAGTTCCGCCATGCCACCAACAGGCCAGCAATCCAGAAATTGCGACCAGCCCTGGGTGATCAGTCGCAATCCGGTCCGCGCCTCAACCCTGCGCCGCGCCGATACGATCAGTGTACTGATGAATGAGTCATCATCCCCATGGGTGACCCGCAAGTGCCCCTTGGCCTCAGCCAAAG
>CAXTKL010000099.1:0-7721 GCA_964244825.1 uncultured Aestuariivirga sp. | reverse complement strand
GTCTTGATCGCATCAAAATCCTGCATGCCGCCCGCCACACGCTTTGTCGTATAGAACAGGATATAGGGTTTGGTTGAGAATGGATCACGCAACACTCGCACACCCACGCGGTCCACGATCAGATAGCCACGCTTGAAATCGCCATAGGCAATGGCATGCACATCCGTTGCGATGTCGGGCATATATTCCGACTCCGTCACCGGAAACGCCAGCAGCGATGCATTGCCGTCGGGCGTTGCTGCGGGCTGCCACAGGTAATTTCCCTGGCCGTCCTTGAACTTGCGGATCTGCGCCTGCGTATTGCGGCTCATCACCCAGCGGCCATTCTGGCGGTAACCCGCCTTCACGGAATAGATCAGGTCCACCAGCTTGTCCGTGGGGTTGGTACCGGCAAAGGCGCCGGCCACACCTGTAGGGATATATCCCGTATTGCCCCAGGTCCAGGACGATTGCGCCACCTTGGTATAGGACAGAAAACCCTTGGGCTTGTTCACCCCGTCACCATTGATAAAGGCATCGGTTTCCTGTTCGGCGAACACGGTTTCCACTTCCCGCGCCAGCCACTCATCAAGATTGACAATCGAGTCATCCAGCAAAGCCTGCGTCGCAGCCGGCATGGCATAAAGCTCCATGGCCGGATATTGCAATTCCGCAAGCACGGGGGAATTGGTCTGCGGACGTGCCGCCGTTTCACCCACCCAACCCGTGGCTGCACCGCCCGTTGCAAACGGTTTCTTGTAAAGCGTCACCGAACTTTGCCGCACATCGGCAATCGCACGGATGGGAGAAGCCTTTGACAAGAGACGTCCGATCTCCGCTTCAATCTGCGGCGGCACCAGATAACCACCATCGGTACCAGACCCGACGGACATGGCCTTCTCTTCCAGCGCCGCAAGCCCATGGGACTCGCCCTTGCGCACATAATTCTCGAACGCCCGCTTGTGCTCGGTAGGTTCAGCAATCTTCTCGGCTGAAAGGACCGGACGGCGTGATTTCAAGATCAGTTCGTCTACCGCCTTGTTGATGCGGTCCACTTTCTCCGACGTCACGACGTCAGCACTCATGCGCTTTTCGATTTGCGCCAGCCGCTCGTCATTGGCGTCCTTGAAAGCTTCGAAGGCCGACAGCACATCGTCCTGCGCCGCCTCATGCGCCACCTTTGTTTCATAGGGCATTTCCATGTTTCAACATACTCCTGTGTTCATTTGTGCGGGCGGAAGTTTGAAATAAGCGTCCGCGCGGGCCCGTGCCGCGCTTTTCACCGTGCTCACCCGCGCCCCATCCAGCATGGGGAAGGTCACGAGAGAGATTTCCCAGAGATCAATCTGTAAAAGGTGCCGCGCACCTGTGGCGCGATCATTCCGTGCACGGATGGTCTTGAACCCGATCGACAGGCCATCCAGCCCGCCACTTTCAAGCAGCGACAACAACTCGCGCCCGCGCTGCACCTTCAAATTCAAGCGGCCGCGCACAAACAGCCCGCGCAAGCGTTCCTCAAGCGCAATCCAGGTGCCCACCGGTTCCGCCGGATTGTGCTGAAACAGCATGCGAATGTTTTCCGCACCCTTCGCCCGCAAACTTTCCGTGAAGGCCCCCGCCAGCACCACATCACCCTGTTGATCACGCTTGCCAAACAGGCTGGCATAACCCTCAAACACACCGGTACCCGGAGCCACAGGCACAAGCGCCCGCACCCCGCGCTCTAGGAGACGCTGGTTCATGTCAATATTCCTCAAAAGTGATAAAGTCCCCTCATCCGGCCTTCGGCCACCTTCTCCCGCGAAGAGACGCGGGAGAAGGCTTGTGGGTTATGCCTTCTCCCGTTTCTTCCAACGGGAGAAGGTGCCCGAAGGGCGGATGAGGGAGTACTGTCTAAACCCCATACCCCACAGCCACCCGCTTCTCGTCCACCGTCAAAAACGCCGCCTCGTTCACCCGCTTCCACAGCGCATCACGGTCCGGTGCCAGTGCTTCCACCTGATCGAGATCCGGCACGAGTTTCAGCTCGCCCGTCTCATAGGGTTGCAACAATTGCGCCAGGCCATCGGCCATGCGGCACGCCAGCGGCACCACCGTCTGCCGCCACAGCACCCGATTGGCTTCGGCATAGTTCGCATAGGTGTTATCGCCCGGAATGCCCAGCAACATGGGCGGCACACCAAAGGCCAGGGCAATCTCCCGCGACGCAATATTCTTCGCCTCTATGAACTCCATCTCCTTCGGGCTGAAGCCCATTTCCTTCCAGTCCAGACCACCTTCCAGAATCATCGGCCGCCCGGCGTTTGCGGCACCCTGATAGGTGTCCTCCAACTCGGTCTTGAGCCGGTCAAACTGCTCCGTCGTCAGGCTGCCATCGCCACTGGCAAACACCAGCGCACCGGATGGCCTGGCCGCATTGTCCAGCATCGCCTTGTTCCAGGCCGATGCCGCATTGTGCGTGTCAATTGATCGCGCCGCCGCCTCCAGCGGCGACAGGCCATAATAATCATCCACCGGATTGAACATCTTCACATGCAGCACATGCTCACGCGGCATGCGCACCGATTGTCCGCCCACGGAATATTCATAGGCCTCAGGCCATCCGGCGCGGGACGGCACCACCTGCATGCGGTCAGGCCGCAGGGCAAACAATTCGCGTGGGCGTTCATCCAACGTCACCAGTTCCACATAGGCATTCCCCGCCACCATCAGGTAAGCGAACAGGCTCTCCAGCCACTCCCGTCCTGTTTGCATGGCATTGGGCCGCTGCAGCAATGACATCAGCGGATGCGACGACACATCCTTGCCACCAACATAAAGCAGAAGCGGAATCGAAGCCGCAGCCTCCGCGACCAGACGCACGGAGCGATACCCCACCACATTGCCGGCAAAGCCATTTCTCGCCAGCGCGGCATAGTTGAGCGGCGTCCACTGGGGGCGACCCGCTGTATGCAGCGCCACAATAGACGACGTCGCCGAAGACTTCGTCGTCAACAAGGATTTCAATTTTTCAAACATCTGCGTCCTTTCATAAATTCCCCTCATCCGGCCTTCGGCCACCTTCTCCCGTTAGAAGAAACGGGAGAAGGCCAATCGTTCTGCCTTCTCCCGCCCCTTTTGGCGGGAGAAGGTGCCCGAAGGGCGGATGAGGGGCCACACGCTAAGTCCTTCAACCCACTCTCACCTTCGGCTCAGCCCTCTTCCGCAGCATCAACTCCGTCACAGCCCACACCATTGCATCCATCCGGTCAGGACTGCTGCCCTCGCCAATCGCCGAACACATCTCGTCCTCCAGTGCCGCAAAGCCACCCACATGGCTGACCCGTCCCTGCTCATACAAAGCCGCCACCGGTTCTGCCCGCGCCCGCTTGCCCCGTGAGGCATGCACTGATTTCAGCGGAACCGTTGCATCAACCTGCATCAGCAATTCCCGCACCATCTCGCCCCCCTGGTTGACCTCCGCCACAATGCGGTCAGCCTCCCAGCACTTGAAAACCGCAACCACGCGCTCTGCCCATTGCAGGGGCCGCATGCGTTTCACACTCGCATCCTCAAGCACATAAGCCCGGCCATCCACACCCAAACCCACACATACAATGCCGCAGGCATTGGCCTTCGCTGTGGACGTGGCAGGCGGGTCCACCGCCACCACAATACGCTTCAAATCAGGCACCTGCTTGCGGCGGTGAAGTTCAATGGTCTCCCGCTTCCACAGCGCATCCGCATCGTCCAGCACCAACTCACCCTCAAGCTCCTGCCGCCCCAGCGCCGTGCCTCCGTAACGGGTCATGACATCCTTCAGGAACGAGGGGGCCAGATGCGCCGCATTGTCCAGGGTGCGGCTGCACGTCACCACGGTTGCCGCATCATTCATCAGTTCACGGATCAATCTTGTCGCCCGCGGCGTCGTGGTGATCACGGCTTGCGGAACATCGCCGAGCCGCAGTGCCATCTGCACATTCATCCACGCCTCCTCGGCCCGCTTCCATTTCGCCAACTCGTCACACCAGGCAGCGTCAAACTGCGGCCCGCGCAAACTGTCCGGCTCTTCCGCCGAAAAGACCTGCGCAATTGAACCGTTCTTCCACGTCAAGGTCCGCTTTGTCGGTTCATATTTCGGCCGTTCCTCATCATGATGCACCGCCAGCACACCCGACACACCTTCAATCATCACCAGCCGCGCTTCGTCATAGGTGGGTGCAACAATGGCAATGCGTGAACAACGCCGGATCACCGGCTCAAAAATTCCAAGCGCCAGGGCCTTCACCCATTCAGCGCCGGCCCGGGTCTTGCCCGCACCGCGCCCGCCCAGCACCAGCCAGTTGCGAAACTCAATTCCCGCCGGGGGCAGTTGCTGCTCCGGCCTCGCCCAGTAGAGCCACTGGTTGTTCAGCTCCATCACTTCGTCCCGCTTCAGGATCGCTGACAGCCGCTGACTCTCGCCAGCCACCGCGCAGTCTTCCAATTTTTTCCGCAAGCTGTTGACGTTGGCCGTCATCAAAATATTTTTGGGCATGGGTTTCCTTGCGTTTACGGACACGTTCCTGGCGTTCGAGGTCCATCACCTTTTCAAGTGTGCGCACCAACAAATTGGTGGACCGCATCTGCCTTTCATTGGCAATCGCATCCACTTCAATGCCGATGTCCTTGATTTTTTCTTCGAGTTCTAACAGCCGCTGCTGCAACACATCCTTCACGCGCCTGATGGTAGCAGCCGTCGTCTCCGCCTTGTTGGTTTTACGCGGCATCACCCGCGGGTTCCCCCGCAGGCGCCACCCCAGCTTTTTCGCCAGCAAAGCGAGCCCCATTCGGTGCAGCCCCACGTCTCCGGCAATGGCCTCAACAGACTCCTGGTCCTGTTCATAACGCGAGCGAACATGCGCCCAAACCGGATCATCCGGCAGCGGAGTCAAAATCGTCATCACAATGTCCTCTATTGTTGTGCCAGAAACAGGCCTCATCAGCCCTTCGGGCAGCTTCTCCAGGGGAGAAGCGGCCAGACGTAAGACCTCGCTCATTGCTTGAGCATTTGGGGAGGTAATAAACACTGTCGCTTCTCCCCTGGAGAAGCTGCCCGAAGGGCTGATGAGGTCCTTGGAAACCGGCATAAAACCCGCCAACCTCCGTCCTCACCCATTTCTGGAGTGTGCCAAGAACTACACGAATGACCGCGCGGTGTCAAGCACTATTTTCACAATATAGCATTTTATTTTATTTCTTGAGGAATTACAAACACAAGTCAACCCTCACCCCGAGGTGCCCGCTTTCCTGCGGGCCTCGAAGGGCCGTCTACATAAATCAAGAATTTAAGAAATTATCCAGCGATCATGCAGCGAGAACCCGAACTTTCATTCTCACCCATTTTTGGAGTGTGCCAGAAACTACACGAATGACCGCGCGGTGTCAAGCACTAATTTCCTGTCTGGCGAATTTAGTTTTTCAACGTGCTGAATATCTCCCCCTAAGCTACTGTGCTTAAATGGACATTCGCCAACTTCAGTATCTCGCTGCTCTCGCCCGCGAAAAGCATTTCACCCGCGCCGCCCAGGCCTGCAACATCACCCAGCCCACTCTTTCTGGCCGCATCCGCCAGCTGGAGCAGGAACTCGGCGTCCCCCTGCTCGAGCGCGGCCAGCGCTATATCGGCCTCACACCTGAGGGAGAGCGTGTACTGAAATGGACACACCTCATTCTCGACAATTGGCAAAGCCTGCAAGGCGAACTGGCCTCCATCAAAGGCAAAAAAGGCCAATTGGTGGGCCGCATGGTACTGGGCGTCATCCCCTCGGCCCTGCCCAAAGCTTCGCTTTTGACCCAGGCGATGAACAAGGCCCACCCCGCCGTGGATTTCACCATTCTCTCCCACTCCTCCGAAGATATCATCCGTGCACTGAGCGATTTCTCCATCGAAGCCGGCATCACATATCTTGACAATGAACCGGTGGAAGGCCTGCTCCACGCCGAACTCTACAGCGAAAACTACTGCCTCTTCGTCTCAACAGAAAACGAATTGGCCAGCAAAAAATCCGTAACCTGGTTCGAAGCCGCCCAGCAGCCCTTGTGCCTGCTCACCCCCAACATGCAAAACCGCCGCATCATAGACCGCGCCTTTGCAGCGGCCAAAGTCCACCCCACCGCCAGACTCGAAACCAATTCCATCATGAATCTGATTTCGTCCGTCAGAAGTATGAACCTCTGCTCCATCATGCCCGACTACTTCCAAGACGCCCTCGGCAAACTGGAAGGCGTCGTGGCAGTGCCGCTCGCGGAACCCACTGTTTCGCACAAAGTCGGCCTCGTCGCCGCAGACCGGGAACCCCAATCCCCCCTGATCCAGGCCCTGTTCAAGGCGGCGAAGAGCATTCTTCATTGATAAAGCCGATGACCCCATAGCCTCACTCAATTGGCGCTCAGGCGACCTCTGGGATAGTCTGGGTCATGACCGGATCAACCACTCTTCTCGTCTTCACCAAAAGCCCTGCTGAGGCCATTTGCGCCAAGTATGACAACAGACCTGATGCCCTGCTGGAAATCCTGCATGATGTGCAGGGCGAAGTCGGCTATGTGCCGGAAAATACACTGCCCGTCATCGCCAAGGCGCTCAATCTCTCCCGGGCTGAAGTTTATGGCGTCGCGACCTTTTATCACGACTTTCACCTGAAGCCTTCAGGCCGCCACCACATCAAGCTCTGCCGCGCCGAAGCCTGCCAGTCCATGGGTGCGCGCGAATTGCAGGCCATGGCTGAAAAATTCCTGAATGTCGAAATGGGCGGCACCACGGCAGACAAGAAAATCACGTTGGAAGCCACCTATTGCCTCGGCCTCTGTGCCTCGGCACCTGCGATGATGATCAACGAAAAGCCAGTTGCCCGCATCAGTGCCGCGAAATTTGAAAAGCTCGTGGGAGAATTGGCATGACCCACAAAATCCATATCCCCCGCGACTCCGCCGCCAAGGCTGTGGGTGCCGACGAAGTGGCAGAGGCCATCGCCGCTGAGGCTGCAAAAAGAAACATCAGTGTACAGATCATCCGTAACTCCTCCCGCGGCATGTTCTGGCTCGAAACCTTCGTCGAAGTCGAAACAGCCCAAGGCCGCATCGGCTATGGTCCTGTCGAATCCGAAGACGTCACATCTCTCTTTGATGCCGGTTTCCACGAAGGAAAATCCCACAAACTCTGCCACGGACCCGTCGAAGCTCTGCCCTGGCTCAAAAATCAGGAACGCCTCACCTTCGCAAGAGCTGGCCTCACCGATCCCGTTTCGATCACTGACTATATCAGCCACGGCGGCTTTGAAGGCCTGACGAGAGCCTTGAAACTCACAGGCTCAGCGATTGTCGCCGAAGTCACCGACTCCGGATTGCGCGGTCGCGGCGGCGCAGGCTTCCCCACCGGCATCAAGTGGAAAACAGTGTTGGATGCCAAGGCAGACCAAAAATACATCTGCTGCAATGCCGACGAGGGCGATAGCGGCACCTTTGCTGATCGCATGGTGATGGAGGGCGACCCCTTCATGCTGATTGAAGGCATGACCATTGCGGGCATCGCCGTTGGGGCCACCACCGGCTACATTTACATCCGCTCGGAATATCCCGACGCCATCGCCACGATGAAGGAAGCCATATATATCGCCGAAGCCGCAAACTGCCTGGGTCACAATATTCAGCATACGGACAAGTCCTTCCACCTCGAAGTCCGTCGCGGTGCCGGGGCCTATATCTGCGGCGAAGAAACCGCCATG
>CAXTKL010000098.1:0-9480 GCA_964244825.1 uncultured Aestuariivirga sp. | reverse complement strand
ATTTCCGCCTGCTTCCGGACAAGCGCTTCCTGTTTGGGGGGCGCGGCGGCACTGATTCATCGCATGCGGCGTCGGCGGTTTACCGGCAACAGCTGACAGCCCGTTTTCATCAGTTGTTTCCCGCATGGACTCAAGCAGACGTCACACATTTCTGGCGCGGTTTTGTCTGCCTGGCGAAAGACCGTGTACCTTACCTGGGCCCACTCGATGACGCAAAAACCGTCTGGACCTCGCTTGCTTATCATGGCAATGGCGTGGCCACGGGGTCTTGGTGTGGCCGCGCCGTGGCGCGCATGATGATCAACAAGACGGGGAACACGAAAGTGCCCACGGTGCTCACGCGCCGCCTGGCAAAATTTCCGTTGCCCATGTTCCGACCCTATTATCTCAAGGGCGCATATCTTTGGTATGGCTGGAAGGATCGCGGCTGATTATTTCTTCCTGGCTTTTTTCTTCGCTGCCTTCTTTGCCGGGCGGGCCGCGACCTTGGCCTTCGCAGCTTTTTTCATGATAGCCGCTTCAACCATGATCTCGACGTCATAGCCTGGCGCTGCAAGCCTGGACTCGACCGTTGCCCGTGCAGGCGTCATGCCCGGCGTTACCCAGCCATCCCAGGCTTCGTTCATCTGGGCAAATGTGCCAATGTCAGTGAGCCAGATATTGGCTTTCACAATATTGGCCCTGGACGTTCCGGCTTTTTTCAGCGTGGCATCAATCTGCGCCAGAATATCCCTGGTCTGCTCCAGAACCGATTGCCCCTTCGCTGCCTCTGCCACAAAGCCCGCCAGATAAGCCATGCCGTTGTGAATAACGGCTTCACTCATGCGTTTGCCGGGGTTGATACGCTTCAATGCCATCAGGTTTCTCCGCTCGTGAATATCTCAGCAGCCTTTAGGCAAAAGTTTTATCATGGGCAAGCACGGCATTGAGCAGAACCTGTGTTCCCGCGCCACATTCCTCAAGCGTTGTCGATTCCGCTTCATTGTGTGAAATACCGCCGAGACATGGCACGAAGATCATCGTCGTGGGCGTCACGCGGTTGATGTAGGCGGCGTCATGGCCTGCACCTGACGCCATTTCACGGACGTCGTGACCTGCCTGCCTGGCACCATCCCTGACACATTGAATCAGCTCGGGTGCAAACGTCACGGCATGTGAATTCCAGATGCGCCTTTCCTCAAATTCCAAATTCAGCTCTTCCGCGATCCGGGGAATTGCGGCCTGATAGGCGGACTCCATCCTGTCCAGAACTTTTTCATCGGGATGCCGCAGGTCCACTGTGAAGAACACTTCACCCGGCACCACATTGCGTGAGTTGGGACGGTTTTCGATCAGACCAACGGAGGCCACACCCGGCAAATGCGCCATGCCCACCTGATGGATGGCTTCGATCATCCGTGCGGCGCCGAGCAAGGCATTCCTGCGCAAACCCATGGGTGTGGCACCCGTGTGGGACTCCTGGCCCTTCACCGTGACTTCATACCAGCGCATGCCCTGCACGCCCGTCACGACCCCAATGGTCTTTGACTCAGCTTCGAGTATGGGGCCTTGCTCGATGTGCAATTCAAACATCGCGCCGAATTTGATCGCTCCGGCCTTGTGGGTTCCCTTGTAGCCAATACGCTGCAATTCATCACCCAGGGTGATGCCCTGCCTGTCTTCGCGGCTGTAAGCGAATTCCGGTGTAAACACGCCTGCGTAAACGCCAGAGCACAACATGGCGGGGGCAAAACGTGAGCCTTCCTCGTTGGTCCAGTTTACGATCATGAGCGGGGCATTGGACTCATAGCCCAGGTCAACCAGCGTGCGCATCACTTCGAGAGGACCCAGCACCCCGAGCACGCCATCAAACTTGCCGCCCGTGGGTTGCGTGTCAAGATGCGAGCCCATGGCAATTGGCAGAATGTCGTTGCGCCGCCCTGGCCGACTGGCAAACATGTTGCCGACTTCATCCACCAGAACTGTGCAGCCCAGTTTTTCGCATTCGTTGCGGAACCAGTCGCGCACCCGCTTGTCTTCATCGGAAACTGTCAGTCGCTTGATGCCGCCCTTTGGCGTTCCGCCGAACTGGGCGGTTTCCATCAAGCTGTCCCAGAGCCGTTGTGGATTGATGGCAAGATTGGATTGTGCTGACATGGCGTCCCCTTCAATTCAAAAACATGCCGTATCCATGTTGGAAGTCAAGATGAACACAAAGGACGAAAGTAATATGCTGATGAAGTGGATTGTGCTGTCGATACTGCTGACCTGGCCGACTGGGGTTTGGGCGGACGGGAATTATACACTCACAATCAATGGCACAACCATCGAACTGGATTTGGGTGCCGAGCAAAAGCTGAAATTGCCTGATGGAAAGGACCTCACGCTCATCCTCAAACGCAAGGAGACCAACATTTTCACGAGCAAGGGCGTGAGCTTTGAATATCCCGGCAACCTCAACGTGGCCACAAGCGAGATTGACAAAGACATTTTCCAGCATTTGATGGCCAGTGCGCGCGGCACTGTCATTCTGGTGCAAACCTATGGTGATCTTGATGCCACGAAGATGGTCGATCTGATGACTGGAAAAATGACAGATGATGATGTGGCGATCGGCGACCAGCGGGACACCAAAACCCATAGCCGTACTCTGGCCGACGGGACAGTGCTCACGGGCACACGCAGTACGCTCAAAGGTCCGGGTGATGATGTTGTCGTTGAGGTCATGGCCATTCGTCAGGGCCGGGGCGGCACCATGCTAATCACCCGCATTGACAACGAAACGGCCCCTGAAGAGGCACCGATCATCGAACGTTTCTGGACCACACTGACGCTGAAATAGGGAGTTCAAACATGTATACGCGACAGGCCTTGCACAATCTGGGGATCAAGATGGATTGCATTTCCCTTCAGCAAAAGCGTCAACTGGATGACCAGGGATTCTTTGTTATGGAGAACGCCCTGTCGCCGCAAGACATAAAAATCATGCGCGATGAATTTGAGCGTATTCATGCCGCCGAAAATGAACGCGGTGGCCACGAGGTTCACGTTGAGCCCGGTGCGCGGCGCATTTCCAACATCTTTAACAAGACCACGGCTTTCGACAAGATGCTTCACGTGCCCGAGGTGTTGGCGGCTTCGTCTTATCTGCTGGGTGAAATCAAATTGCATGGTGCCAATCTGCGCGATCCGGTGGTGGGCCATGGCCAGCAGGACATGCATGTGGACGTGCCGAAAAAATTCGATGATGACTGGTGGGTGGTCAATTCCATGCTGATGCTGGACGACATGACATTGGACAACGGCCCGACCCGCGTGGTGCCGGGCTCCCATAAATGGGCGCCGATCAATGTGCCCTATGTCAATATCGGCGATTGGGAGCCAGCCCCATTGAGCGCGACGGACAAAGCCCGCATGCCGAAGGATTTGGGCGCTCCCTATCCCGGGGAAGTGCTGGTCGAAGCACCTGCCGGTTCCGCCATCATTTGTAATTCTTCCATGTGGCATTCGGGGACTGTGAAAAAGAAAGATATCCCACGCCGCATGATGCATTTGACATATACGCGCCGTGATCTGCCGCAGCAATTGCTGCAACTCGACTATCTGACACCTGAACTGTACAACCGCATGGGTCCGGAGCAGCGTTATTTGATGGAAATCGAACCTCCGAAGCCTGGCGACGGCATTTTGCGCCAGCCTTCCAAGGATCATAAGGGGTGGTGGAATTGAAGCCTTCCCCTTGAGCAACCCGCCGCAACCTGTTTAGCTATGTTGCCGGGGCAAGGGGTTTGTCATGTTGTTTGTTGATAGCGTCGCACCGCACCTCATCCATCTGGGGGCGGTGCTCTACCTGATCTGTTTTCTGTTCCGCGACCAGATTTTGCTGCGCAGCTTCGCCATCGCAGGCGACTTTGCCTATACGGCCTATTATTTCACTGCGGCTGCCCATCCCCTGTGGGAGGCCATCGCCTGGATCATTCCCAACATGGCGATCAATATTGTCATGATTGCCCTCATCCTGCGTGATCGCCGCATGACCACGTTGAGCGATGATGAGATGTCGCTGTTCCAGAATCTTCGCGGCCTCAACCCGGGCCAGTTCCGCCGTTTGATGAAGCTTGGCAATTGGGAAAGCACTGACGCCTCAAAGACGTTGACCGAAGAGGGAAAACCCCTCGACCGCCTGTATTATGTTTTGCGCGGCGATGTGGAAGTGCACAAGGGCGATCGCAAAATCCAGGTTGAACCCACCGTCTTCATCGGCGAACTGGCCTATCTTCGCAAGAAACCCGCCACGGCCACGGTCAACGTGGCACCGGGTGCTGTTGTGGTGTCATGGTCCCACGCCGATCTTGAGCGTGCCACCAGCAAGGACTTGGGTCTCAACACTGCGCTTGGCATCCTGCTCAGCAATGACATGGCCGAAAAGGTGGCGCGAGGCTAATCACATGCGCGGCTTCATCGCAGCAACATGTGGTGCCATCAACGAGAGATCAGCACTACCAAGACGTGAGGCAGCATTGAGCTGGTGCCAATAGGGATAGATCAGCGGCAGCAGGCTGACGTCGTCAAGCATTTTGCGTTCTTCAGCGGTGAGAACGAGCGACGCAGCGGCCAGATTGTCCTTCAATTGTGCTTCCGTGCGGGCCCCCACGATGATGGTCGAAACAGCTGGCCGACCAGCAAGCCAGGCCAGCGCCACCTGGGCTGCCGATACGCCGCGCCCTTCGCCCACTTTCACCAGGGCATCGATAATGTTGTACAGCCGGTTTTCATCGCGGATCGGCGGCTCGCCCCAGCCTGTGACGTGGCGGGAGAGCTGGGGCGGGGGCGCGTTGCGGCGGAATTTGCCGGACAAAAGCCCGCCCGCAATCGGGCTCCACACCTGGATGCCGATGCCCTGGTCAACCGCAATTGGCATCAATTCAAATTCGGCATCACGGGACTCGATGGTGTAATGGATTTGCTGCACCACGAATTTTTCGAAGCGGTGGCGCTCCGCTGCCATCAGACATTTCATGATGTGCCAGCCGGAGAAATTCGAACAGCCGATGTAGCGTACCTTGCCCTGCCGCACGAGCAGGTCAAGTGCGGCCATGCTTTCATCAACAGGTGTCATCCCGTCCCATTCATGCAGGTAGTAGATGTCGATGTGATCGCGGCCCAACCGCTTCAGGCTGGCCTCACATTCATGCACGATGTGCCAGCGCGAATTGCCCTGTTCGTTCGGGCCTTGGCCCATGGGGAAACGCACCTTCGTGCCCACCAGCAGTTGCGCGGACTTGCCCTTCAGCACCTGGCCAAGGGCTTCTTCGGATTTGCCAGTTGTGTAGACGTTGGCTGAGTCAAACAGGTTGACGCCGTGGTCGATCGCAACGTCGACAAGTCTTTGCGCCTCCTTGGGGCCAAGACTGCCAATGGCACCAAAGAATCCGTCGCTGGCAAAATTCATGGTTCCCAGCGTATGCAGCGAAACCTTCAGGCCCGAGTTGCCAAGTGAGCGATAGTCCATGTGTGACCTCCCATTTTTGTTAATCTGGTCATGAAACTGTTTCGCCGTCAACCGTTGTACGTTCATGGCGTCTTGCAATTGGTTGAGGTCTCAGCCATCAAATCCCACTATGCATCTCCCGGATTTCATTGCCCAGAATCTCGTCCACGTGGCAGCACTGTTCACGCTGCTGTGCTACCTGTTTCGCAACCAGATCAGATTGCGCATATTCGCCTCACTGGGAGACCTGCTGCTCTCGGTCTATTACTATGTGGCGTTTCCGGTACCGCTCTGGAATCCCATGGTGTGGAGCCTGCTGAATGTGATCATCAATACGGTGATGATCCTGTTGATCCTGCGGGATGGCCGGGAAGGCGGCATGTCGGATGAGGAATTGTCTTTGTTCCGCAACCTGCCGAGCCTGACGCCTGGACAATTTCGCAAGCTGGCAAAAGCGGGAACCTGGCACCATGCGGATGAAACAGTAACGCTCACCACCGAGGGGGATAAGCCTGACCGCCTGCACTATGTGCTTGATGGCACGATTGCGATCCTGAAGGCGGACCGCAGCATCGCCGTTGCCCCCAATCTGTTCATCGGTGAATTGGCCTATATGCGCAAACGACCGGCCACGGCGACTGTGGTTGTGTCAGGAAACGCCCATTACATCAGTTGGTTACATGACGATCTCGAATCCCTGTTCAAGCGCAACGACGATCTCAGAACAGCAATGATTTTGCTGCTTGGCCGGGATGTGGCGGAGAAAATGGCAAAGACCTAAACTTGGTCTTTCCAGTTCAGCAGAAACGCCCAAAGGCAATAGGCCCAGGTGGCGACCGCGATCACCGTCCACATGCCGTCCTTGGCCACCAGCACTTCAAATATGGCCCAGAGCGCTGCTGAGGCCACGATCGCCTGTCGGCGCCATTTTGGCTTGTAGAAGGGGTGGTCGTGGGTGCCAAAGGGCATAGGATTCTCCTGTCGGAGCCTCATAGACGCTGGCGGGCTTACGGGAAAGCATTGATTCTGCTGTAGGAATATTTTGATTGACAGAATGTTGCAAACGTGCTGGAGTGTGTCACACTGGAGGCAAGGTCCATGTCAAAATTCTCTCGGGCTTTGGTTGTGCTATGCAGCCTTTGGTTTCCGCACGCTGCCATGGCCACCTGCACCTGCATTTACAAAGGCGGCACAGTCAAGGAAGGTGAAACTGCCTGCATCTGGACAGCCAAGGGCAATGCCTTGGCGCGCTGTGAAAAAGTGTTGAATAACACGAGTTGGAAGCTGTTGGGGAAGGCATGCCCTGCAGACCTAAGTTCTGACCACGCCCCCGGCCATTCCCCAAAGATTGGGTAAGGGCCGGGACATTCAAAATAATCTCCACTCCGCGCGACGGATTCACATTCCTGTTGCGTCTTAACCTGCAAAGGGGAGGACAACATGGGAAGCATCACAAATCCAAGAATCATACGCGTACGTGAGCTGCGCTCAACACTCAATCCAGCTGAGCAATCGCTGTGGTCGGTGTTGAAAGCGAGGCAACTCGGCGGTTGGAAGTTTACAAGACAAATGCCGATTGGGCCTTATTTTGCGGACTTTGTGTGTCGGGAACGATGCGTTGTGATTGAGGTGGATGGCGGCCAGCATTTGCAGCGGGCGAGTTATGATCGCACACGAGATGAATACATGATTGCGGCGGGCTATTCGGTGTATCGTGTGCCGACGGGTTCGGTGTTGAATGATCGAGTTGCCGTGTGCGATTCAATATTGGCTGTGCTCGAAAATCGCATTGAGGATTTTGTTGAAGCGCCGGATTTGAAGTTTACGCGAAGTTTCGCTGAATCTATCCGACGCGCGTTTAACTCTCGCAATGCGCTGTGACTTCCGTGTGGGGACCATTACAGCCATTGAACAGCCGTCGGCGTCTGCGGCAAGGGTCGCAGCAGTTGTTAACGGATTGAATGAGCACATTGCCTAAGACGTATCAGGGCTGAGTGCCATCCACGCGAGGGCATGACATTCCCTGAGGACGCTGTCGATGTCTTCCCGCGGTCTCCGCTGATGGCCGGGCGGCGGGCCAGGCCGCAAGGGAGAGAGGAAGGCTGGGCTTTCCATCATGGTACGGCGCTTCAGCCAGCGTGCCATGCGCTTGGCCTCGCGCGGGAAATGATCAAGGGCGCGGGCAAGTACGTTGAGACGTTGCGTGATGCGGAGCGTTTCGGCTTCGCTGCATCTTCCATCACGGGGCGCTGCAAAATTGATGAGAAACAACTGGCGCGGACTGAGCACATCAAGCATGCGGATACGGGGACCTGAGATCGCCGTTGGCACGTCGTCCGGGTCACCGAAATGCTTGCGCGCGTCAAACAGCCGGAACGACACGCGGCTTCCTGCTTTTCCCGCAATGACAAGCCCGTGCGGCATGGGACGCGACAACAGGTCGGGCACCACAAGTCCCCGCGCTGCAATCACAATCAAACGCCGCACCGCGGACTCGGCGGGATAGAGAATGCGCTGGAGCAACTGATAGACAACACGCGGCAACCGCACCGCCCCATCCTGCGCCGAAAGCAAGGCCACCAGCCCCGCCACGATGCGGGTGAGCGCGTCCCTGTTGATTTCGATTGCTCTGGGCCAGTCCATGGAGAGTAATTAGAACATAAACAGAACATTGTCAAGAGGTAAAAAGCAGCTTGTAGGGAAAGAGTGACAACCCGGCGGCGGGACCGCACGCACCACATTGTGATATGATCCACCCATGACCAACGCCCTCTTCATTTGCAGCCAGAACAAACTCCGCAGCCCCACGGCAGAAGCCATCTTCGCCAAATGGCCAAACGTGGAAACCGATTCCGCTGGCCTCAACAACGATGCCGAAACGCCACTGACGCCGGAACAGATCGCATGGGCCGATATCATCTTCGTCATGGAAAAAACCCATCGCAGCAAAGTGTCGAAGAAGTTCAGAAAGTACCTCAACGGCAAACGCGTGGTGTGTCTCGATATTCCGGATGACTATGCGTACATGCAGGAGGAATTGGTGAAGCTGCTTGAAGCGCGGGTTGGAAAGTTTTTGCGGTAGCCACCACTCCCCTCATGCTGAGGCGCTCGCCCTTCCTTGCGAGCCTCGAAGCATGCGCCGCAAGCACCGAACCCAGAGCGCACCCTTCGAGGCCCGCAAGAGGGCGGGCACCTCAGGGTGAGGGGGTTGAATGCACTGTCACCGTAACGGCCGAAATTTTAAAATTAAAACTCAAAACCGTGTTCACGCGATTTTACTGTTATTCCAACTTCGAAGTAGAACTGTCTCAAAATCCAAGTGAGAGATTTTTAAGCCAGCAGCAGTCAACGCGATACACCACACACCAAACGTTCTTTTGTTTTGCAGACAAAGGAGTTTGTAAATTGTTCCCGCCGACAGCATATCCAAATCTTCTTTGCGAATCTCTAGAACCACGGCCCGGAATCTCCCTGAGTTCGCCGATCTCACATCATGGATAATGCTCCAAGGAATAATTCTTTTTCCAAAGATTCCTGATATACTAAGACTATGCTTGCTGATTGTAATCTCAGGAAAGCTAACTCGGGTCAATTGATACAAGCTGCTAACCGCTCCTATTGAGAGAAAGGCGATAATTGCCCAGAGCCAAGGAATGCCTTCTGGTTTTCTCAGGACCCAAGCTGAATCCATATCACTGTAGAACCATCCTGCTGGCAGTGCACAGAGAAGAAAGACTAAAATCATTTTGGACGGGCTACGGTATATAACTACTTTACCTTCAACCATTTTCTTACTAGTGACCTTCACGGCGTCACCTCAATCCGGTCCACCCCCTTCGGCTGCGTCAGTCCCTTCCATATCGCGTTGGCCTGATGCACTGGTGCATGGGGTTTCCGGGCCACGAAATCGCCATCCCCTGCCTTGGCCCGCATGTCACCCTGATCCCACGCCACCTTGCCGCGTGAGATCACTGTGCGTGGTGCGCCTGTGCATTCGTAGCCTTCGAACA
>CAXTKL010000097.1:0-9898 GCA_964244825.1 uncultured Aestuariivirga sp. | reverse complement strand
AGAATTAGCTTGAACGCGGTCCCTCTCCGTGTCGCGCCAGTGCGCGATCCACCTCGCCCGTTTGCGGGAGAGGTGGCACGCGCAGCGTGACGGAGAGGGATTTCGTTCAGAATGCCCAGCTTCAAAACCACACGCCGTGTCGCCGTGCCACCAGACGTGGCCTTTGCTGTGGCCTCAGACGTTGCCTCCTACAAGGAATTCTTGCCGCTTTTGGAACGCTCACTTGTACGCGGTCACATAACCGATAAGGATGGCGTGAAGAGTTTCAACGCGGAAGTGGCGGTGGGATATGCGCCACTGAACCTGCGTGAAACATTCTTCAGCCGCGTTGTCTGCGACTCGCATACGCACAGTGTTACAGCAACTTCGCAAGAGGCACCGTTCCGTAGCCTGCAGGCCAACTGGTCCATTCGTAACGCGAACGGACAGTCCGAAGTTTCGATTTCAATCGACTACGCCATGCGCTCGCTGTTTTTGCAATTTGCTCTTGCGAGTGTCATGGACATGGCGGTGAGCAAGATCATGACTGCATTCGAAGCACGTGCAAAGTCCATTTACAGCACGCGCAAGACCAGCTGAATCGCTTCGGCTACAGCGGCTTTTCGAATTGCGTCGCGGCCAATATCGCCAAAGCGCTTTTCCACATGAGTGGTTTGGCCGTCAGTCGCACAGGCGAAATGCACAAGGCCCACGGGTTTGGCGTCACTGCCACCACCAGGTCCAGCAATGCCGGTGACCGCAATCGATATATTGGCGTGTGAATGGGTTAAGGCCCCTTCGGCCATGGCCCGCGCCACAGCCACACTGACCGCTCCTTCCGCAGCAGTCATCCTGGCAGAAACACCCAGCAACTCAGTTTTGGATAAATTGGAGTAGGTCACAAATCCACGGTCAAACACGGCCGATGCGCCCGCAACATCAGTAATGGCTGAAGCCACCATGCCGCCCGTGCAGCTTTCCGCAGTCACAATCATCCATTGCCTTTTCGCTAGACTGCGGACCAGTTCATCGGCGCTCATAATGGCAATCGCACCGTTACTATGGCTAATGCAGACATGCCTTCGCGTCGGCCGATGGCACCCATTTTTTCCGTTGTCGTGGCTTTGATGGCAATGCGATCCAGAGCAATGCCAAGCATGTTGCTGAGTGACGTTTTCATCTCTGCCACATGCGGCCCAATGCGGGGGGCTTCTGCCAATATGGTGATGTCGACATTCGAAAGGACTCCACCACGTGCCGCAAGCAATTCCATGGCCTTGGCGATGAAGATGGAGGAGGGCGCTCCTTTCCATTGTTTTTCCGTGGGCGGAAAGTGCTGACCAATATCGGCTTCGCCAATTGACCCAAGAATCGCGTCGGTCACAGCATGCAGAGCCACGTCAGCGTCAGAGTGACCCTTGAGCTTTTGTGTGTGCGGAATTTTTACACCGCACAGTGTGACGGCGTTGCCCTTTTCAAACACGTGGAAATCAATGCCCTGGCCCATTCTTACGTCAGGCAAATCCACAAATTTGTGCGTTGAATGTTCGCGATCCGCTTCCACAATATCGTGATTGGTCGTTAGTTTGCGATTCTTCTGTTCACCCGCAACAATCTGCACCCGCATGCCTGCATATTCGGCTACAGCCGCATCGTCCGTGAACGTTGTCTTGCCATCGGCCAGGGCTTGCCGGTGTGCAGACAGGATTTTTTCGAATTGAAAACCTTGAGGGGTCTGCACAAACCACAGCGAGGCACGGTCCACAGTACGTTCAATCAAACCGCTGGGCGCATATTTCATCGTGTCCGCAACGGGCAAGCCGGGAATTACTGCCGCCGCATGGTCCAGCTCATTGATCACGTTGGTGATCAGGTCAGGGGACAAAAAAGGCCGGGCCGCATCATGGATCAACACCTTCGCACAATCCATTTGCGCACAGGCTTCCAAACCCTCCCGGCACGAATCCTGCCGTGAACCGCCGCCGATCACCGGAATCAGAAGTGAATGAAGTCCTTCGGTCGCAGAAGCAAACAAGGCTTCGTGTCCCCGTCCAATGACGGTTTGCACGCGAGAGACCAAGGGATGACTGAGGAATGCTTCCAGCGTCCAGCGAATCACGGGCTTGCCGCCAACCAGTTGATATTGCTTGGGCAAGCCTCCGCCCGCGCGCAAACCGCTCCCACCTGCCACGATCACCGCCACAACTGACATATACATGACATAACCTAAGCCATGCTGGATGAGAATGCCGCAGTTGCACAAAATCGGTTGACGGCGCTGCAACATGCTTTAGATTTGCACAAATCTTAGACGGCAATAGGTGATGCATAAATAATGGGCATTAAGATTGGCCCCATAGAATTACGCAACAACGTGTTCCTCGCCCCTATGTCGGGGGTGACGGATGCTGCGTTCCGGAAAGTCGCCCATGCCAATGGTGCTGGCCTTGTGGTGTCCGAAATGGTGGCCAGCGAAGAACTGGCCCGTGCCCGCCCTGATATGGTGCGGCGCACGTTTGGCGGAGAGGGATTATCGCCTTTCGTAATTCAACTGGCGGGCCGCGAAGCAAAATGGATGACGGTTGGCGCGAAGATGGCGCAGGATATGGGGGCCAACATCATCGACATCAACATGGGGTGCCCGGCGCGGCAGGTGACCGGGGGGCTTTCAGGATCTGCTTTGATGCGCGACCCGGATCACGCCTTGGGTTTGATCGAGGCAACCGTCACGGCTTCAACAGTTCCGGTGACATTGAAAATGCGCCTCGGCTGGGATCATGGCCAACTCAACGCCGCTCACATTGCAAAGCGGGCACAAGACGCGGGCGTGCAAATGATCACCATCCACGGCCGCACCCGTTGCCAGTTCTACGCGGGGAAGGCTGATTGGCACGCCATCCGCGCAGTGCGCGAGGCCATCAGCATTCCTCTTGTGGCAAATGGCGACGGGCAAACAGCAGAAGACGCTAAGGCCATGTTGAAAGCTTCAGGTGCTGATGCAGTCATGATGGGACGTGCCGCCTATGGCAGACCGTGGTGGCTGGGGGCCGTGGCCGAGGCCATGCAGTCGGGTGCGGGTCGGCCTGCGCCGCGCCTCGCCGAAGAGTGCGACATTGCCCTTTGGCATCAGCAGGAAACGCTGTCACTGTACGGCGCTTCACTCGGCAACAAGACCTTCCGAAAACATCTGGGCTGGCTGTTGGCGCGCCTGCACGAGCGGGCTCTGCTGCCATTGGAGCAGCTACAAACCTTGCGCGCGCGTTTGCTCTCCAACTCCGACAACACGGTGATCACCCAAGCGATCAAGGCCATGTTTGCCGAACTTGATGAAACAGCTGACGTGAGGGCCGTGGCATGAACGACATTCGGCCCACCGTGACTCCCCCGGCAGCGCAAGTCGTGCTTGATGCCATGCCGAATCCGCTTCTCGTTCTGGATGGCAATGATCACATCTGCATGGTCAATACGGCAGCGGAAGATTTCTTTCAGTCTGGCGCCAGCGTGTTGCGGCGCTACGGCATTGCCGACATCGTGCCCTTCTCAAGCCCTGTGCTGCAATCGGTGCGGCAGGTCCGAGAGGATTCAACCGTCGTCAATGAATACGGGGTGGGCGTTGGCACGCCACGTCTCGGCGGCGAACGCATCGTCGATCTGCAAACCGCCCCTTTGGGGGACGATGGCCAGTTCGTTATGCTCATGCTGCAACGCCGCTCCATGGCTCATAAACTCGGGCATCAACTCACCCATCAAGGAGCAGCACGCTCCGTGTCCGGCATGGCGTCGATGTTGGCCCATGAGATCAAGAACCCCCTGGCAGGTATCCGTGGCGCGGCCCAATTGCTGGAACCGACATTGCCCGATACGGACAGGGCTCTGGCGCGCCTGATTTGTGATGAGACCGAGCGCATTCGCAAGCTCGTGGACCAGATGGAGGTCTTCTCGGACGAGCGCCCGCTGGACCGCAGGCCCGTCAATATTCACATTGTCCTGGATCGTGTGAAGAAACTTATACTCGCCGAGTCAGGAGATTTTCTGTCGATACGCGAAGAGTATGATCCTTCACTGCCGCCTGTTTATGGCAACGCCGACCAGTTGGTGCAGGTCTATTTGAACCTCGCAAAGAACGCAGCTGAAATCCTGCATGAGACGGGCGATGGCGGTGAGATTTTATTCACCACAGCCTTTCGTCCCGGTATGAAATTGCAAGTTGCGGGCACACAGGAACGGGTGTCGCTGCCGCTTGAAATCTGTGTGCATGACAACGGCAAGGGCGTTCCCGACGATCTGGCGCCGCACATCTTTGAACCCTTTGTCACCAGCAAGCCCCAGGGCCGCGGTCTTGGCCTCGCTCTGGTTGCCAAGGTGGTGCGTGACCACGGCGGCACGGTGGAATGCCAGCCCCGCAAACGCGGCACCACGTTTCGCACCATGCTTCCCATGATTGATCTCGGGTCTTTTCCCGCTGAAGGAGAATCCAACCCATGAGCGCCCGCACCGTTCTGATTGCAGATGACGACAGTACCATTCGCACGGTCTTGTCACAGGCCCTTAACCGCGCCGGATTTGCCGTGCGCTCCACTGGAACCGCCGGCGCATTGTGGCGCTGGGTCAGCGACGGTGAAGGTGATGTGGTGGTGACTGATGTCATCTTGCCTGACGAGAATGCCTTTGACGTGCTGCCGCGCATCCGCAAGCTGCGCCCCATGTTGCCGGTGATTGTCATGAGTGCCCAGAACACCATTATGACCGCGATCCGCGCCACCGAACTCGGTGCCTACGACTATCTACCAAAACCGTTTGATTTGAATGCGTTGGTTCAAACTGTTACACGCGCACTTGAAAAGGCCGCCAAGCCCCAACGTCCCAAGTCAGAAGAGCAGGGCGAGGCCTTGCCAATCATTGGCCGCTCTGCCGCCATGCAGGATATTTATCGTCTGATCGCAAGGCTGACGCAGACTGACCTCACGATTACGATCGTTGGCGAAAGCGGCACGGGCAAGGAGCTTGTGGCGAAAGCCCTACATGATTTCAGCCGCCGCAAGAAGGGGCCTTTCGTGGCCATCAACATGGCTGCAATTCCACGCGACCTGATCGAGTCCGAACTCTTCGGCCACGAAAAAGGCTCCTTCACCGGCGCTTCCGGTCGCATGGCCGGCCGCTTTGAACAGGCGGAAGGTGGAACATTATTCCTTGATGAAATCGGTGACATGCCGCTTGAGGCGCAGACACGCTTGTTGCGGGTGTTGCAGCAGGGTGAGTACACGACTGTGGGCGGCACCACGCCGATCAAAACCAATGTCCGCATCATCTGTGCGACTCACCGAGATTTGCGTCAGTTGATCAGCCAAGGCATGTTCCGGGAAGATTTGTTCTTTCGTCTCAATGTCGTACCGCTGCGGCTTCCACCATTGCGTGAGCGGACGGAAGACGTACCCGATCTTGCCAGGCATTTTCTCGACAGGGCCATCAAGGATGGCCTGCCGCGCAAGGATCTGTCTTCGGATGCGATCCGTGTGCTGCAATCCTATCGTTGGCCCGGAAATGTGCGTGAGCTGGAAAACCTCATCAAGCGCCTGCTGGCCATGGAGGTGGAAGATGTCATTCCGGCCTCAGCCGTCGAGCGAGAACTGGCTGAGATGCCATCCGCGCTCCCCGGCCACAGCCTCAGCAACGTGTCCAACAACCTGGCAGAGGCCGTCGAAAATCACATGTCGACGTATTTTTCCGGTTTCGGCAACCAATTGCCGCCACCGGGTCTTTACGAACGCATGCTGGCGGAAATCGAGCCGCCACTTTTGCGGGCTGCCCTAACCGCGACCCATGGCAATCAGCTGAAAGCTGCCGATCTTCTGGGGATAAATCGCAACACGCTGCGCAGCAAGCTCAGAGAGCGTAAAATCGTTCCAATGCGGGGACTTGCATAGATTAACGCAGGTCAAAACTGAACATTTTCTGCAGGTTTCACTTTAGCAACTGTCGCAAATCTGCCACATTACTGTTGAATTCCGGCAACAGGTAGCCTGAGGTTCGGGTCACATTTCGCCGGAGTGACAATGCTCAAAACGAGCGACTTGCATATGCCGCAGTTTTTCAAGGGTGCTTCCGCCTGGGCCGCCCTGCTGTTGGTTATGGTGGGCACGCTCATTGGCATCACCACCTTTCTGGTGCTGACCGGCCTTACGCCCATAAAACCATCGGAGACCATTGTCAGTTGGTTGCTGTTTGCCAATACCGTGCTTGTCATTTTGATGGCCATACTTGTGGCTGTGCAGATGTTCCAGTTGATCTGGGCCCACAATCGCGGCATGCCCGGAGCCGGGCTGCACATCCGATTGATTTCACTGTTCAGCCTGGTGGCCGTAATGCCGGCCCTACTGGTGGCTATCTTCGCAGCGGTCACCTTGAACCGGGGGCTGGATGCCTGGTTTTCAGACCGAACCCGCAATATCGTGGACACAGCATCCACCGTCGCCGAAGCCTATTTGCTGAACGCTTCAGAAGCGACGCGCAATGACATCGCCAGTATTTCAACTGACTTGAACCAGCAGTTCAAACTCTACACCGACGACCGCAAAACCTTCGTTAATCGTGTGGCCCGACACGCTCTGTTGCGCAATCTGGCGGCCGCCTTTGTGTTCGACTCGTCCAACAAGCGCATTGAAGCCAACATCACCGCAGATGAACGCCTGAAATTCGTGGTGCCAGAAGACAAGGACATGGCGCTGGCAGACAAAGGTGAACTGGTTCTGATCCAGCCGTCACCCGGCGGCAATGTTGTCCGTGCACTGATCAAATTGCAAGGTTTCCCGTCGCATTATCTTTACGTGTATCGTGTGCTCTCACCGGTGGTGATAGACCAGTTGGTCAAGACCCGCGATGCCAAAAAGGAGTATGACGATCTGCTCAAACAGCGGGCAGGGGTGCAAGTTACCTTCGGCCTTACCTACGCGCTGCTGGCGCTTGTGTTCCTGCTCGCGGCCATCTGGCTCGGCATGCGCTTCTCTGAGCGGCTGGTGGAACCCCTGGTGCGACTGCTCAGTGCGGCGCGGCGCGTGGCCCAAGGTGATTTTGATGCCAAGGTGGTGACCATTGATGGCCCGGGCGATCTGATCAATCTCTCACAAACCTTCAATATGATGACGGACCAGGTCCGCCTGCATCAAAATCAGCTTGTGACCACGAACCAGCAACTGGATGAACGCCGCCGCTTCACCGAGGCCATGCTGGCGGGGGTCAGTGCCGGCGTCATTGGCCTGGAATCTGACAACACCATTTCGCTGCTCAACCGTTCTGCCTTGAGTCTTTTAGGTGTGAGAGCAAACGCGGTGCTGGGCAAACCCTTGTTTGATATTCTGCCAGAGTTTGAACCCTTGATGGAACAGGCCCAGTCACGGCCTTCGGGACAGGCCGAAGGCCAGGTTGAGCGCCATGCCGCAGGGCGGGATATCAGTCTGTACCTGCGCATTACGACGGAAGACTCGCATGACTCGTCTCACGGCTATGTGCTGACTTTCGATGACATCACCAATCTCGTGACGGCCCAGCGGAATTCTGCCTGGGCCGACATTGCGCGGCGCATTGCCCATGAAATCAAAAACCCGCTGACACCTATTCAGCTTTCTGCCGAACGTCTAAAGCGCAAATATCTCAAGGAAATCACGACTGACAAGCAAGTGTTCGAACAATGCACCGACACCATCATTCGTCAGGTAGGGGACATTGGCCGCATTGTCGATGAGTTCTCGTCGTTCGCGCGTATGCCAAAAGCTGTGCCCGAACCCAATGAGCTGAACGAAGTCGCCAGTGATGCCACTGTGCTGCAACGGGTCTCATCTTCTGATCTGGAAATCACATTGACGCTCGAGCCGGATATGCCGCGCTTTGCCTTTGACCGCCGCCTGGTCACGCAAGCCATCACCAATCTGGTGAAGAACGCGCGCGAGTCAGTCGAAACGCGTTTGGCTGCCAATCCATCCTTTCCCGGCAAGATCATTGTGCAGACTGGTCTAGCGGATGGTGCTCCTTATTTGCGGGTGGAAGACAATGGCATCGGGCTGCCCCATGAAAACCGCCACCGTCTTGCTGAGCCCTATATGACCACGCGAGAAAAAGGCACAGGCCTCGGCCTCGCCATTGTCAAACGCATCATGGAAGAACATGGCGGCAGGCTGGACCTGACCGACGCAGGATCGGGGCAGGGTGCCGCCGTGACATTGTATTTTGCACCCGTTGCAATGCTAGAGAAAATGGAGGCTTAACGGTCATGGCCGCAGATATTCTGATTGTTGACGATGAGGCCGATATCCGCGAATTGATTTCCGGCATTCTTCAAGACGAGGGTTATGAGACCCGTTTGGCGCATAATTCCGATGTTGCCTTGTCTGAACTTAGCCAGCGCCGCCCGTCGCTCGTGGTGCTCGACATCTGGCTGCAAGGTTCGAAGCTTGATGGCCTTGATCTGTTGCTCGAAATCAAGAACCGGATGCCGGACGTGCCCGTGGTGATTATTTCCGGTCACGGCAATATTGAAACCGCAGTCTCCGCCATTCGGCGGGGCGCATATGATTACATCGAAAAACCGTTCAACGCGGACCGGCTGCTCCTGGTCCTGGGCCGGGCGCTGGAGACCACGCGGCTCAAGCGTGAAAACGATGAACTGAAGGGCCGCTCCGGACTTACACCCGAACTGGTGGGCAACTCACTTCCACTTCGGAATTTGCGAACGCTTCTCAAGAAAATTGCGCCGTCGAACAGCCGCGTGCTTGTGTCCGGCCCCATGGGGTCAGGCAAGGAACTTGTAGCGCGCGCCATTCATGCCTTGTCCACGCGCGCCAGCGGCCCCTTCGTCACCCTTGCTGCGGCAACCATGGAACCGGAGCACCTCGAAGAGAATCTCTTCGGCGTTGACAATGGGCCTGATGTAGCGCCGCGCATTGGTGCTCTGGAGGAGGCCCATGGCGGCACGCTTTACCTTGATGAAATCGCGGACATGCCACTCGAAACCCAGGGCAAGGTGCTGCGGGTTCTACTCGAGCAGACCTTTCAGCGGGTGGGCACGAGCAAGAAAACCAAAGTGGATGTGCGCATCATTTCCTCCACCGCCCGGGACCTGCAAGCCATGATCGCGGACCAAGCCTTCCGCGAAGACTTGTATCATCGGCTGAGCGTTGTTCCTGTCGCAGTACCGGGCCTTGCCGAACGCCGGGATGACATCCCGGATCTGATTGAACATTTTGCCAAGACCTATTCGGCCGCATCAGGCCAGGCCTTGCGCAAGTTCGCGGGCGATGCCCTCGCCATTCTGCAAACCCGCAACTGGACGGGTAATGTACGCGAGCTCCGCAACATCGTTGAGCGCATCATGATTCTGGCCAGCGGTGAACCGGGGGATGAAATCACGGCAGCTCTCGTGCCACAGGAAGCGGCTTCAACTTCCACGGCCAATGGCTTTGGCGGAGAACATCTTCTTGCCCTGCCTTTGCGGGATGCCCGCGAGGCCTTTGAACGCGATTACATCGCCGCTCAACTTTCGCGTTTCGGTGGAAATATCTCACGCGCGTCACAATTTATCGGCATGGAACGTTCGGCTTTGCATCGCAAGATCAAATCGCTGGGCCTGCATGCAAAAGACGAAGACGGATTATGACAGGCAGGGCTTGCACGAAGCCGCAACCTGAACGAATATAGTACCACGGGGCAAAAACAAGAAGGACCAGGTGAACACCATGGCACAAGAGAAGCCGCAAAATCTTCAGGACACATTTCTGAACCATGTGCGCAAAACCAAACTCCCGGTCACCGTGTTTCTGGTCAATGGCGTGAAACTTCAAGGCATCATCACATGGTTTGACAATTTCTGCCTGCTGTTGCGGCGTGACGGCGTGTCCCAACTCGTATATAAGCACGCCATATCAACCAT
>CAXTKL010000096.1:0-9959 GCA_964244825.1 uncultured Aestuariivirga sp. | reverse complement strand
ATGGCAAGAACCTTCTCGCGGGCGTAAAACGCGCCACCAATATTGTGAAGGCCGAAGAGAAAAAAGACGGCACGGCGATTTCGGGCAAGGTGGATCAGAGCATTCTCGTCAAGGGCGAGGAGAAGGATTTGCACCGGGCGGTGGAAGCAGCGTCGGCTCTCGCCCACAAGGCGCTGGCGGAGGAAGACTTCGAAGCCACCATGCGGGCGATTGCGAAATTGCGGGGGCCGGTCGATGCCTTCCTCGACAATGTGACCGTCAATGATCCCAACCGCGACTACCGCGAAAACCGCCTGCGCCTCTTGAACCGCATCCGCGAAGCCGTTGCTGAGGTTGCGGATTTTTCAAAGATTGAGGGCTGAAAACATCATTGCCTTGCGGTCGCAATCTTGCGAAAATCGAACCTGCCGGGGACGTTCCGAGAATGAGGTATAATCATGAATGGACGCATTTTGATCGCTCTCCTGGCCTTGTCGGTTGCCACGCCTGCACTGGCCGCCAAAGTCAAGGTTCCCGCCACCGCCAAGCCGATGACAGCCGCTGACATTATCGCCACATATGATGGCAAGTCCTACAAGTGGTCTCACCCGAACACCGACAAGGCCACGGGAACGGTGCTGTTTGATTTCAAAAAATCTTACATGAACGGGACGTGGAAATCCGGCAAGGATTCAGGTGAGTGGGAAGGCAAGATTACCATGAAGGGCGATCAGTATTGCTTCGAAACACGCGGCAAGGGTAAAACCAAATACGACAAGATGGTCTGCAATGTTTTGTACATCGATGGCACCACGGTCTACGAAACCGACCCCAAGTCAAAGAAAGTCCTGTCCACAGACGTGCCGATGTAGGTGTTTTCTTCCCTGTCGATGCTCTTCGCATCGATGGGGAAGTACCGCGAAGCGGGGATGGGGTGGTGGGACCAAAACTCAACCCCTCACCAACTCCGCCGTGATCGGCAGATGATCTGATGCCTTGCGTGACAGTGGCGTGGAGTGCACGGCAATGTTTTTCAGCATCTTGCGGGGACTGCACAGAATGCGGTCCAGTGCCAGCAGCGGATAGCGCGATGGAAAGCTCGGCACGAAGGCGTCGAAGCTGCCGAAGATCGGTTGTAAACCTGAAAGTCCGGAACGCCTGCCCACGCGCCATTCATTCAGATCGCCCATCAGCAACACCGCCCGCTCGCCAGCGTCTTCAGCGGCGCGCAGAACGGCATCAACCTGCTTGGCACGGGACCGTTTCAGCAAGCCGAAATGTGTGGCGATCACACGCAGATGCAAGGATTTGGATTCCATATCCACAACCAGTGCGCCGCGTGGTTCAACGCCCGGCAGTTGCAATTGACGCGTATGTTGCACGGCGGCCTCGCGCACCAGCACCACATTGCCATGCCAGCCGTGGTTCTTTCCAGCGCCCGTCATGGGCACCGGCACAAGCCCCAGGCGGTCCTGCAACTGCATGAGATCCAGCAAGCCATCACGTTCGCCAAAACGCAGGTCAGCCTCTTGCAGGGCCACCACATCGGCGTTGATTTCTGCCAGCACTTCAATGATGCGCTGCGGGTCGCGGCGGCGGTCGGTGCCGACGCATTTGTGAATGTTATAGGAGGCAATGCGGATCATCAGTATCGCCCGTTTATAACAGCCATTCCACCGGCAACCAACTCATCACCCAGGCCACGATCCGCTGCTTGGCAGTGGAACCCGGTTCAATGCGATAGACCGTGTTATCGGCATCACGCCAGCTCAGGCGGTTGCCGCTTTCCAGAAACGGTTCATAAGTCTGCACCTTGATGACATGGTCCATCTGCCGGGCAATGCGCGCGCCCAGCTTGGCACTGTCGATCATCAACCCCATTTCACAATTCAGATACAGCGAACGCGGATCAAAATTCAGCGAACCAATAAACACCCGGCGCTCGTCCAGCACGAAAATCTTGGCATGCAGGCTGGAACTCGAGGCACCAAAACGCGGCAGTCTTTTCTTGCCGCTGCGCGTCACGGGCTTCGTGGCGGGCAAACGATGCAATTCATGCAAGCCCACACCATGCCGCAGCAGGCGTTTGCGGTAGCGGGCATAACCCGCATGCACGGGCACCACGTCATTGGCCGCCAGTGAATTCGTCAGCACACGGACCTGTTTGCCTGTCCGCGCCTGGTGGCTGAGATAGTTTGATCCAAATTTGCCGGGCACAAAATAAGCCGTTGCAACATCTACGCTGCGTTCCACGGCACCCAGCCGCTTTTGCAAACCTGCCAGAAGCAACTTCCGCCGGGGAATAGCGCCCATACCCTTTGCGGGGTCGTCCACCACCAGTTCCACTGGCACCCAGTCAAAATCCACCTGCCCACCCGCCGAGACGAGCGGCGTCACAGAAACATATTGCTTGTAATTGACCGCCGCCTCTGACTCCGCGACTTCGGCCAGGGTGGTCAGCAGCGCTTCAAGGGCCGGCGTCGGCCGCTTGGTTACAACCAGCGGCAAGGGATAGGCCGACGTGCTGTTCCAGTAGCCGTCAAATGATGCGGCAACCTGCGCCACCACTGCACCCACGGCCAGAACGTCAACGTCAGCAAAATGAAAATCCGGATGCGCCCCAAAATATTCGTCACCAATGTTGCGGCCGCCGACAATAGTGGCCGTGCCATCCACCGTGAGCGACTTGTTGTGCATGCGGCGGTTGACGCGCTTGAAATCGAAAATGTAACTGGGTGTGCGGGGTTTCCGCAGCATGAAGGGATTGAACAGCCTGATTTCCACATTGGCATGGTTGCTCGCCGCCAGCAGCATGTCGTCGGTCCCCGCCGTGGTATTGTCATCGAGCAGCAACCGCACCCGTACGCCGCGCTCAGCCGCTGCCAGCAAATCCCGCAGCAGCAAACGCCCGGTCAAGTCACCGTGCCACATGTAATATTGGGCATCAATGCTGCTTTCGGCAATACGCAACAAGCCGCGCCGCGCTGCAAAAGCTTCCGCCCCGTCATCAAGAATGTGAATGCCAGTCAGCCCCTTGTGATGCGTCTGCGTTTCACCCAGCTTTTGCAGCAGGCTACAGCCGGGCTGTGGCGGAATGGCCGAAGTCTTCACCCGGCCATCCAGTGAAGGCGGGCGATAAAACAGCCGAAGACCGAGCAACAACAGCCCTACAGCCAGTAAAACCAAAAACAAAAAAACGGCCACGGACCCCCGCGTTTCGTTCACGTGCCGCTACGGCAGTTGATAAACGGCAGCGCTGTCATAGAGTTCCAGTGTCAGGCGGCCATCTTTCTCGTCCATGCGCTCCACCGCCGTCGGCAGCTTGGCCCGGGCGTTGATGGCACCTGTATCAAGGTTGATGTCATAGAGATAATCATCCACACAGCTGCCACCATTGGCACTCAGCAAGCGGCCCTGGCTGAACAGCAGATTGGCGTCAGACACATTGAGCGGGCTTACCCATTTCAATGTGCGGTCCGTTTGGGAAAACTTGACAATGAAACCATAGCGGCGTGGCTTGTCGGTGCAGCGGTAACTGCTGTCGAAAGACAAATAAACATCATCGCCATCAACTGCGGCACCTGTCACTTCAATGTCGGCCTCAGGTGCTCCGGCGTCCACGCCAAGCTTGCTCTTGTCCAGATCAAATCCGTAAATCTGCCGCACCGTCATGTCGGGGGCAATGATGGCGACCACGATGGCGACCGCACCGTCACGGAATGTTGGCGCATTGCTCAGCACATAGTCATCGCTGTTGGTCATGCGCGAGAGGTTGTAATAATTGCCCTCATGATTGGCAATATTCAGACCCTTGGCGGCCATGGCATCGGTCAGGCCCTGCACCATTTCTGCCGACAGAAACGGACAGCGGTCAATCCAGTCCAGACGGCAGGAGGTGATCTTGTCGACGGCAAAAGCCACATCCGGGTTCGCTCCCAGCAGTGCATCCAGGCTCGGGGCTGTGGTGATCTGCTTCAGGCTCATGCTGCGATTTTTCGTGCCGGGGTTTTTGGGTGGTGCCGTCACATCAATAAGCGGTGGCCCCAGCAAGGCATAGACCGTCTGCCCCTCATTGCCGGCCTTGCCCAGATCAAAAAATCCATCAAGTGTGTAACCTGATGAACGGACCTGGGGTGGCGCAACCTTGTTGGCCTTCAACTGTTTATCGATCTTCGCCAACGCCTCTTGCCGCACTCCGGCCTTTGCGGATGCACCGGCGGCAACCTCCGCATCTGGCAGTGTTGCTGGTGGTGGGTCTTCGGGAATCTTCAGACTGTCGAGAATCTCCGACGTCTTCTTCTTGTTAAGCTCGCCCTTGCGGTCTTCTGCCAAGGCCACGAAAACCGGACTGTCACCATGGGCGGCGATGAAGGCATCCAGCACGCCAATGCTGTTGGTGTCCTTGACGGCATTCCATTCCACCGAAATATTTGCCTCCGATGGTGGTTCGGGCCTTGATTGTTTCTGCACCACAGGCTCCGGCGTGGCTGCTGCGGGCACCAGGAAGAATTCACTGCGCAAACTGGAATTGTGCCAGGGCTCCTGGGTCTCCTTGGTGCTGGCATAGACGTCGCCCTTGACGCGCGTCATCAGCTGCTGGATTTCAAGTCCGGGCGTGTTGATGTTCTTGAGCAGCGCCGTGGTGAAAGGGCTGTTGCGGCCGTTACCATCGGCAGCCACTTCACCGGGTGACGTGGCAAAGCCGATCAGAATGCCACCGCCCGGAACCGACGGCGTGGCCAGGCCCTGCTGCACCGCCGTGGAGCGGGACTTTCCAAGCGAGCGCGAAAAACTGCGGGACAGCGGGTTGTCCCGGCAGGCATCGAGCAACGCAATCGCGGTCTTTCCCGGCCCCGCCATGGAGCGCATCACCACATCGGAATCAATGGTTTCAAATTGCAGCGACGTCGGCCGTTCCAGCTTGGCATCCACCGGCACCAGATAATTGCGGCCATCCACCTGCATGCCGTGACCGGCGTAGAAAAACAGTGTCGTGTCTGCCTCCCGGGCCGCGTCTTCAAAGTCACCAATCTTGGCCGCCATGTCCTGGTGATTCAAATTGGTGCCACCCATCACCGTGAAGCCCAGTTTGGTCAAGGCCTCCATCATGTCGGTGGCGTCATTGGGCGGATTGGGCAGCTTGTTGGCATTCTGGTAAGCGCCATTGCCGATGACAAGGGCAACCCGGCCTGCTGCCTCCGCGTGAAGCGAGGCGAGGATGAGCATCAGCATGGCCGCGAAAATTGAACTGTACCGCATCACATGCTCCAACTAAGCCCCGGGGCCAAGCTAACACGTGGCCACACGGGTCGTAAAGCGGCCATCAGGCCAGCCGCTGGTACACATGGGCCCGCGTGGTGATATGGGATTCGGCTGGCGAATGGGGCATGGGTTGATACATGGGCGTCATCTCCACCAGCTTGATCAGCCCCGCCGATGAAAGTCCCGAGAGCTTGGTCTTGAACCCCATGTCTTCCCACACCTGCATGCTGATGGTGAACATCATCACTCCACCGGTTTCAAGCAGCCGCACAAATTCATCCAGCGCGGTGGCGGGCGCATGGCCTTCGGTAAACGTGCCAGTGGAAATGATGGCGTCAAAACTGCGGTCGACAAAATCGAGCCTTTCGCCCAGCACCCCCAGGCGCAAATCCGCATAGCATTTTCGTTCTGCTGCCTTGGCCAGCATGCCCTGGGACATGTCGATGCCTGAGAGATTGTTGTAGCCCAGCAAGTTCAGCAGTGATCCCGTAGCCCCTGTGCCCACGCCTGCGTCCAGAAGGGTGGCGGACTTGTTGTGAACATGGCGGCACACCAGCCCGGTAATCACCGACTGGTGCAGGTAACCCGTCAGCAGCATGTCGGCGTCATAACTCGCAGCCCAGCTGTCATAGGTGGCCTGCAGCGCCGCCCGGTCCTTTGCGCGGTAAACCGAGTCAATCCAAGCGTCAGTCTGCTTGTGCGATGTCATGATCCCGTCATTTCAGTCCTCGGCGTAATATTCGCCGGTCTTCGGATCCTGTTTCAATTGCTTGAACTCCCGCAGGTCGCGCTGGTCTTCCGCCTGCGTTCGCATGGCGTCGGACTGGGCTTCCACCTTGCTCATCAGCTTCTTTACGGCATAGCCCAGAAGCAGCGTTGCACCCGCCGTGACGATACGCCTGAAAAATGCCATTGCCACCTCTCCTTGATCACCAAACTATCACAGGCCGAAACGCTGCCACAAGGCACGGGATTCCAGCGCCTCCAGCGCCTGCCTACCCACATCAGACGTTTCAGCCAGCCCAATCCGTCGCAAAATTCCACCGGATGTGATGGGGATCAGCTTCAGCACGACTTTATCACCGAATTTCTGCTTCATTATGGCCTCCATATGGCCAAGCCCGTCGATCAAGCCGAGGGCGAGGGCAGCTTTGCCCGTCCAATAGGCCCCGGTGAACAGCTCCTTGTCCCTGCCTTTCAGCCTGTCCCCCCGCCTGGTCCGGACCATGGCCTTGAAGCTTTCGTGCATCTCACCAAGGATGGATTTCAGCTTCGCCACGTCCTCGGGCTTCTCGGGCTTGAAGGGGTTGTTGGTGCTCTTGCTCTCACCTGCCGTATGTACACGCGACTCGACACCAATTTTTTGAAGCAGTTTTGGAAAGCCAAAACCCATTGAAATCACGCCAATTGAGCCGATTATCGAGTTTTCGTCCGCATAGATTTCATCCCCCGCACAGGCCAGCCAATAGCCGCCAGAAGCCGCGACGTCTTCACAAAACACATAGACCGGAACCTTGAATTGTTTTGATAGCGACTGAATACGATTGCCGATCAAGGCCGATTGCACCGGCGAACCGCCGGGCGAGTTAATCTCCAGCGCCACCGCAGTCACACCCTTGCGGAAGGCTTTTTGCAACGCGGGCTCCACCGCCCGCAAATTGAGATTACCACCCCGCACCGATTTTCCCGCCGCCAGCGCACCTTCAAGGCGCACCACGTGGATCAGGGCAGGGGTTTTACGGAAGGTGAGTTTGCGGAGAATGGCTTTGAACATGTTATCGGATATGGCCCGTAGCCCGCAAAAGCGCAAGAATGGCAAAAATCTTAACTGGAAATTGTGATAGAGCTTGCCTATCTCACCGCAGGAAGGATTGGCCCATGCCCCGCACCAAATTGTCAGAGACTGCCCAATCCATTGATTTTAAGGTCGATTCTAGCGACAACAACGCCCTGATGGTGGTTTTACCACCTGAAAAGGCAGCGAAAGTGCCCGTATTGGTGGACGGATTCAAGTTCCGCAGCCTGCCGGGATCCGAGCTGGTGCTCTTCGGCCAGGAACCCGTCAATCAGTTCAGCGCCCAACTTGACCAGATGCTGGAGCGCATCACCAAATCCGATTCCCCCATCTTGTTTGAGCTGTTCCGCAAACTCAGCAGCAGCGTCAAACAAATGGATATCCCGCAACTTGAGGCGCAAATTCGCGAGCGTCTCACTGGCGGCTGGTTCAGCCGCGTCGGCAGTATTCTGGGCTTCGGCAACAAGGCCAAGGAACTCGAAGACGCCGCCGACGAAATCCGCGAATTGTTGCGCAGCAAAGCAACATCGCTGCTCGACATTGTGCGCCCGCTTGAAAGTCAGGTGAGCACTGAAAGTGCCAAGCTGGTCCAGGAAATCAATCAACTTGGCCAGCAGGCCGTGACCTACCGGGACAACATCCTGGAGCTGGGAGTCTATGTTGAGGCCGGACGCAGCATTCGTACATCGGCACAGGCCGAGCTGGCACAACTGGAATCAGAAGCCCAGGCCAGCAACGACGGCTTGAAAGTGCGCGATGCCAAGGATTTCCGCGTCAAACTCGACGTCTTCGAGAACCGTTTGCTCGCGCTCGAAACTGCTTACGCCAAGGCACCGGTCGATCTGGAATCGATCGGCATTGCCCAGAGCGCCGGTTTGATGACACTGGCCGATACGGTCAGCTCTACCCAGACGGAGTTCAACGACATAAAATCCGCATTGTTGCGTTTGCATGCCATTTTCCAGATCAAGTCCCTGCAACAGCTGAATACCATGCGGCGGCAACTTCGCGCGGATTTGCAGAAATACTCCATCAAGCAGCTGGAAGACGTGGCCGTGAATGCCACAACCTCCGCCGCAGATGCGCGGCTGGAAGACGCCAGGATCCTGTCCGGCATTGCCAAGGCACTGGGCGACATATCCAAGAAAGTCGACGTGGAGCGCCAGAAGAATATTGGCAAGCACGACGCCGCGCGCACGCTTCTGCTGGATGTGCAACGCGCCGTGTCGCAATTGAAATCTTGAACGGAGAACAGCAATGGCAACATTCAATCTCAAAAAGGGCCAGTCCTTCAACATTGAAAAGCAGGTCGAAACCGTACACTGCGGCCTGTTCTGGGAACCGGCAGCGGCAGGACCTTCGATCGATCTTGATCTGCACTGCTTTGGTTTGGTGCATCCCAAGGGCGACGCCAACCGTGCCCGCCTGCATGAAGAGGGGTCCCACGCCCTGTGCTATGCTTTCATCAAGGGACCCGGCAATGCCGAAGGGGCGCTGAAAAAGAACATTGATGGCTCCTTTGAAACCCAGGACGGCTCCATGTGGCATGAACGCGATGACCGCACGGGCCGTGGCGGTGGTGGCACGGGCGAAGACCATGGCGTTTCCCATGCAGGCGACGAATCCTTTGCGGAAGAATCCATGATCACACTCGCCAACCTGCCGGATGCGATTTCTGAAATCGCGGTCTGGGCCACCATCTATCAGGCCGAAAAGCGCGGACAGGATTTCAGCAAGGTGCGCAATGCAGGTGTGGAAGTCTGCGACTCGCAGGATGTCGAACTCTGCCGCTACACGCTGGGGTCAGAGTTTGCGGGCAAAACCGCAATACAGGTTGCCTCCTTCCTCAAACAGTCCGATGGCTCCTGGAAATTCCAAGCGGTTGGTGCGGCCTCAACGGCCGGTCTTGGCGACATCATCACAGCCTATCTGGGCTGAAGCGGCAACACGCGTGCAGTCTGACAAGCCAGCCCGGGCAAGTGGCGTGAAAGTATTGTTCGGCACGCCCACCGCACCCACTGCCAACAGCAAGGAACCGCGCATCTTGTTTGGCGGGGACGTGCGCAAACGCTTGCCTTGCACCCGCCAGGATTTGCAACAGCTCGCTGGCACCGCCGCACCTGCCGTCATCGACAAAGCCCTAAACCTTGTCGCCAGCGTGAACCTCGATGACCGTCATTTTGAAGATGTTGTACGTTTCGGCGCGCAACTGCAAAGTCAGCATGGCGCCCTGATGGAAAAGGAACTTGCTTTCATGCAAAATCCAGAGCTTGCCCAGGCACAAGGCCTACATGCACAAATCCTCCGTGCCATCGAAGCTGCCGATCCGGACCTGCTCTTCAGCAGCCAAAACCGGGGCCTGCGCGGAGCCTTGAAGTCCCTCGGGCTTGGCCGTGCCGATCCCGAAGATATTTTCACGGCACAATTCGGAAAGCTCGCGGCTCTGGCCCAAGACCTCAAAAAGCGCGAACCCGCCTTAAGCGCGTTGGACCATCAGCTGGCAAAACTTGCAGCGCAGTTTGATCACCTTTTGATTGAGGTGCAGGCCCACATTCTAGCCGCCAACTTCATCACGGCCCATGTGCGCAAGCACCATGCAGACAGGCCGGACGCTGACCATTATGTGTTACAAGCCAACACACTGGAAAATCGTGTGGGCAGTCTGCTGGCCACACGACTCTCACTTGAAAGCGGGCGCGTGACACATAATCTGCTGGGAGACGCTGTCCACGGCATGTTGCATGCCGGGCATGAACTGATGGAAGAAGGCTTGCCGGCGTTCCACACGGCTTTTGTCACCGCCATCACCCATGCACGGCTCACCCCTGACACCTCACACCTCCAGCACTTGCGCATCGCCTTCAGCAATATCCTCAAGCAACTCAAAACCGGAGACTCCCGCCATGGCAAAATTCAAGATTGA